>JANNBH010000027.1:0-33129 GCA_031385245.1 Hyphomicrobiales bacterium
CTCATCGTGCCTGGATCAACATTGAGATAGGGGTCAAGTTTCCGCAGCCTCACCTTATAGCCACGCGCTTGCAGCAAAGCACCCAGTGCTGCTGAAGCTAGACCTTTACCAAGGGAGGAGACCACGCCGCCAGTTATGAAGATATATCGCGCCATGGGAAACAACCCTACCCCGCCGCGAGCATGATTCGAAGCGTTTCTTATGTGATTTCAAAAAAATTGTGGAAACCTGTGAAACATTAAAGTTTCACAGACATAAAGCTTAGTTGGTTGGAACCGCTGGTTTGGAAGGATCCAGCTTTGGCAACAAACTGCCGCCGCCAGCATCGGGTGCCGGCGCTTCACCAGCGGCAGCTGGCTGGGTCTGAACTGTATCAACAATGGAGCCGCCGCCTTTTTGGTTTGCCAGCATGGTGAGCGCAATTGATGTGGCAAAGAAACACGCAGCTAATATCGCAGTTGCACGCGTTAAAGTGCTGCCCACACCGCGTGATGAAAACAAATTGCCTGAACCACCACCAATGCCCAACGCCCCACCTTCGGAGCGTTGCAACATCACCAATCCAATAAGTACGATTGCGACTATAAGGTGAATGACGAGCAAGGTTTGTTGCATGAAAATGTTTCCGATTAAAATGTTGTGGCCGCTTTAGCGCTTAGATGGGGTGGATGCAAGTTTGCTGCAAGAGACTTCTTGTAATGTACCACTTGACATCTATATTGTAACAATTTTAATTACAGTAATTAATTTAAACCTGCAACAAGGACGCAACATATGTCACAAAAATCAACTTCGTATTTTAATATCGCACTTTGGGTTGTGGCAATTGTGCTGGCCGCACTTTATGGCTTCGCTGGCTTCAACAAAGTTACGCAAACAATTCCAGCACTCTCGGCAATGATGGGCGCATGGCCAGCGGCTTTGCCAGAATGGGCTGTTCGGACTATTGGCTCATTGGAAATTGCCGGTGCATTGGGCTTAATCTTGCCCGCTCTCACCCGCATTCTCCCAAAACTTACGCCAATTGCTGCCGCTTGCTTCGTGCTTTTGCAAATCGGTGCAATGATCACACATATATCGCTGGGCGAGGCAAACGTGTTGCCCGTCAACATTGTATTGTTAGCACTTGCGGCCTTTGTTGCTTGGGGCCGTTGGAAAAAGGTGCCTATTTCGCCGCGTTAATTTTCTTAGGGAAATAACGGAAGGCGCAGCACGTGGTCGTCAAATCTGCTCACAAAAGTGTATAAACAAACGCGTCTGGTTTGGTTGTAATATATATAGTATTCGTTCACATAGTCTGGGGGCATGTTTCAGTTAAACCAAACAGAAAATGGCAATGCAAATTCGACGCGAAAAACGTGGTTTCAAGTATTTGAACTGGACCATTGGTTATACCCTATTAGCGATATGGTCGGTCGTTTGCCTTTTGCCGCTTTATTGGATGATGATAACATCTTTCAAGGATGTACCCACTCTTGACGCGCCCCCAACTTATTTGCCTTTTATTGATTTCACGCCCTCGCTTGATGCTTGGCAGTTTATTCTTGCTGACGCATCTGAAAATTTGGTTTCGCGCGCCTTTAATTCAATCATAGTTGGCATCAGTGCAACACTTGCAACATTGATGATTGGTGGAATGCTGGTTTATGGACTGACACGCTTTACCGCAAAACTCAGCAGCTCCAACATTATGATAGCGATACTCAGCACGCGCATCTTGCCGCCTGTGGTTCTGGCAGTGCCGCTCTATTTCATGGCGCAAAAAACTGGAATGCTCGATACACTTGGCAGTTTAATTTTCATCTACACGGCGATCAATCTCCCAATTGTCATTTGGCTGCTTGCACCTGTTTTTGGCTCACATGCAACTGATCAAGAGGAAGCTGCAATGCTTGACGGAGCTAGCCATTTCCACATTTTCTTTTTTATTCTCTTACCCATGGTGAAAACGGCCATAGTTACCGTGGGGCTATTGGTTTTTTTGCAATGCTGGAATGAATATCTTTTTGCCGCTACGCTCACATCAGACTATGCCCTCACCTTGCCGCCTTGGATGGTGGGTCAACTTTCCATGAAGGAAGCGCAAACTGGCGGCGGAGCAGAAGAAGTGGCGCAACTCGCTGCCGCTGCTGTTTTTATGGCTTTGCCTGTTGTGGTGCTTACAATCTTTGCTCAACGTTCTTTATCGCGCGTGTTCCTTAGAAGCGCAGAAAAGAGAAATTATTAGCGAATGCGTTTGCCATCAGTTGAATTAAACACAAAAAGCTGGCCTTTCGCAAAACTTACCCCGACCACCTCACCCGAACGCGCCGTGTAATCTTTCGCTGCTTTAACTGTAAGAAAGTCACTGGAGATTTTCATTGTAACAAGCGTATGATCACCAATTAGTTCGGTTGTGTAAACTGTGCCCTTGAGAGCACCTTTGGCAGCAGTTGTGATGCTGCAATCTTCTGGTCGAACCCCCAGAACAGCCTTTTCCACTTTGCCCTTCATGGGCACTGCAATTTTTGTGTCTTGAACCAGAAAGTTTGAACCTACTAACGCACCTTTCACAATGTTCATTGGTGGCGAACCAATAAACTGCGCCACAAACAAGTTGGCTGGATCATTGTAAATTTTCGCAGGCGCGTCGAGCTGTTGCAGAACACCTTTTTCAAGAATGGCAACACGATGCGCCAGTGTCATGGCTTCCACTTGATCATGGGTTACATAAATTGTTGTAATGCCAAGCGCATGTTGCATGTGTTTTAATTCAGCACGCATATGGCCACGCAATTTAGCATCGAGATTGGATAGAGGCTCATCCATCAGAAAAACCGATGGCCTACGAATGATGGCGCGCGCCAAGGCAACGCGCTGCTTTTGCCCACCTGAAAGTTCACGCGGATAGCGGTGCAGCAATTGATCTAGCTGAACTTGCGCCGCCGCTTCGCGCACCGCCACTTCACGCTCGACCGGATTTACTTTTCGCACTTTGAGTGGAAAACCAATGTTTTCACCAACGGTTTTGTGCGGATAAAGCGCATAGGATTGGAACACCATTGAGATGTCACGATATTTTGGAAGCACATCCGTGACATCACGGTCGCCAATGCGAACGCGGCCCTCAGTGGCTGTTTCCAGACCTGATAAAATTCGAAGCGCTGTGGTTTTTCCAGAACCTGATGCACCGAGCAAAACCAAAAATTCGCCTGGCTCAACTTGAAGGTTCAGCTCTTCAAGAACACGCACAGGCCCAAATGATTTTTGCACTTTGTCGAATGAAACTGGAACGCCGGGCTTTTGAGTTAACATGAGTTTTAACCTTTAACAGCGCCAAGGAGCACACCCTTGGCAATAAATCTTTGAAGAACAATCGCAGCTACAATCACCGGAATGATCATCACCACAATGAGGGCGCACATTTCCCACCACAGCACCCCTTTCTCACCAGCATTTTTGGCGGAGACCAAGATTGGCATCGTCATCGCTTTTGACGTGGTGAGAAAAACCGCGAATAGATATTCGTTCCAATTCAAGATGAGCGTGAGCAACGTTGTTGCAGCCAAGCCCGGCCTTGTGAGGGGAAGCACAATATCCCAGAAAATACCAAAGCGCGTTGCCCCGTCGAGCTGGGC
Source organism: Hyphomicrobiales bacterium (assembly GCA_031385245.1). Taxonomy (GTDB): domain Bacteria; phylum Pseudomonadota; class Alphaproteobacteria; order Rhizobiales; family Aestuariivirgaceae; genus Aestuariivirga. Next base: position 3,618 of record JANNBH010000027.1, read on the forward strand.
GGATTCTTCGAGCTCAATGGGAAGGCCTGCAAAGAAATCATGCATCAGCCAAACGACGATGGGAAGGTTAGCTACTGCGTAAATGATGATAAGGCCCAAATGCGTATCAAGCAGGCTTACCGCTTGGAACATCATATAAACGGGAATGATCACAACAATAGGCGGCAGAATACGTTGGGAAATAATCCAAAACAAAATATCGCCATTGCCAAGCGTGGCTTTGAATTTATTGCCTAACGCACGCGCCATAAGGAAAAATAGCGCCAGTGCCACAGATGCTGTCACATACCACTTCAAGCCCACAAAGCTGGTGGCCAAAATCATCATCAGTGTTAAAATTACGAAGATGATAATGTTGCCGAACTTAGGTTTGTATTCAATCCGCGCCAGTGCATAGGCAGCCAAACTGCCAAGGGTGACACAAAGCAACGTGGAGGCTACGCCGATTACGAGAGAGTTGGTGAAAGCCAAATAAATCTTGCAAATCTGTGGTTCCATCGGTTCGACATGCATTAGCGGAGAGAGAAGAAATGCAAAAGTGTTGTGAACCAGCAAACCCAATTGCCGCATGATTGCATAGCCATCGCAAAATGGGTCAGCAGCCTGCAGAACCCGCCACGCATCGAGGTTCGGCTGAAAGTCAATGAATGGGATGTAGTATGGCCCTTGGTTTACGGCAGCTGCATCTTTGAAGGCGGTGATCACAACCCAATAAATTGGAAAAATGACGAACAGTGACCAAAATATCAGCACCGCGTAAGCAAAGAATTTGGCAACCGGAGACATTTTGCCAACTTGTGGCGGCTCAAATAACCGCTCCATCAATCCGCGATTGGCTTTCTGAAATTTGTAAGATGTATCGCTCATCTATGGGCCTTTCGCAATTGACCGAGCACGACATAATTAAAGAACGATGAGCACACGATGACAGATAGAATGAGGAGAAGATAAGCCACTGCCGCAGACGAGCCCATGTCATTGGCGCGCCACAAGAAGTAGGAATGCAAGGTCATAGATTCAGTTGCGATGCCGGGGCCGCCTGAGGTCATAATGTTGGGGAGGTCAACAATTTTAAATGCTTCAATCATGCGGATCAGAATTACCGTGACTGCGACGGGAACAATTTGCGGCCAGGTAATTTCGCGGAAAATTTGAATGCTCGATGCACCATCAACCTGTGCAGCTTCAACATGGTCGCGTGGCACATTTTCAAGTGCTGCGAGCATGATGATGAAGATAAAGGGGATCCATTGCCATGAATCGCCAAGGATCACAAAGAAGCGTGCCGCCCAAGCATCGGTAGACCAGGCCCAATTTTGCCAGCCAATCCAATCCCACAATGGTTGGAATGGTCCTTTGGTAATATCGAGCACCATTTTAAAGGCATAGCCCACGCCAAGTGGGGTGATCATTAGTGGAATGAAAAACAACACACGAAAAAAGCTCTTCCCGAAAATCGGTTGCGAACAGAGGAAGGCCAATGCGGTGCCGATAATAAATTGTAATGAACAGCCCACAACAACATAAAAAAGAGTGGTGAGCAGCGTGCCCCATTGGTTGCCAGAAAACAAAGTGCTGGCAAGAAGGTATGTGACGAACAAAGCCATAGAAGCTGAAATCAATCGTCCGATCATGCCTACCCATGTGGAACCGTTTTTAGCGGAGCGATAAAGCCACCAAAGGACTGCCGCGAAAACAACCACAGCAAACAACCATCCTAAAACACTCAATCCTTCAAGCCGTCCTAGAAAATGGCCCTGCTCTGCGCCGGTAAATTCTGAAATGAAATTATCAAACCATACGAAACGAAATCTCAAGCCAGTTGCTGTGAACTTCACCCGGCTCAACGCAAATACGATGGAATAAAATGTGGGGAAGATCGCAAAAATTAAAATGAGCGAGACGGCAGGCGCAATAAAAAACGTGCGCGAATGGCGATCAATCCATTCCGCCCAGCTTTGTCTGGCTGAAAGTCCAGCCGGGGTTTCCCCCGGCTGGTTTATGTCACTGCTGTGAGACATTGTAACCCTAGCTTATTTCAAACCAAGGGCCAAAGCTTGCGATTTGATTTGAGCATCACGGCCGAAATCTTCCGTGATCTTTTCAAAGCCAGCATCAATGTTCTTCAGAGCTTCTTCAACAGTGATTTCGCCAGCCAGATAGCGGGCGAGTTCGGTGTCGATGACCACTGACGTATATTGCTGTGCGCCAGGGATCTTCATGTCTGAAGCCATGTTTGGATTGTTGAGCGCGCCATTGATGGCTCCCAAATAATTGGTTGCCAAATCAGCTGGCATTCCAGCCTTAACCCAAAGATCCGTGCTCGCAAGTTGCGAGTTGCGGTATGGGTTATAGCCAGTTGCGCCGATTGTAACGTCAACATTCGATTGAGCAGCTTGGTTCATGTAAGAGAGGAACGCATAGGCTGCGTCCTTTTTCTTCTGATCGGCTTTGGCATTGATCGCACCAGCCCAGCCACCAAAGGCTGCGAAAGGAGCGTAATTGATACCATCAACAGAATAAGGTGAGTTTTCTTTGCTCACAGCAACCAGTTTGCCAGTGGCGCGGTCCAACACTTCTTTGGAACCAACGGCACCAACAGCATAGATCAAGCCTTTAACAGCAGTCGCATCTGCATCAAGCTGCAATGTGCCTGGATCACCCCATTCAATCAGCACGCCACAACGGCCAGCTTTGAACAAGCCACGGGTATCACCGATATCCATGTTCAGTTCTTCAGGTGGGCCATATTTTGTGGTTTCCTTGTAGAGTTCAAAAGCTTTTTTCCAGCCATCATTGCTGAAAATTGGCTTCATGGTTGCATTGTCGAAATGGAAGCCCTGGGCTGTTCCTTGGGTTTGCACAATTGGCGCTGCAATTGTTTGGATTGCAAAATAAGATTGAGCATTGCGCTTCTTGAAGATGCAAGAACCATAATCCGCTGTGCCATCACCGTTCATGTCTTGGCCGTGAATGGCTTTAGCAACGGCAATATAGTCTTCCCAGGTTTTTGGTGGTTGAAGGCCAGCTTTTTCAAGCACGTCCTTGCGATAGTAAACCATCTGGAAGTCACCATCGACCATCAGCATTTTGGTTTTGCCACCAACTTTTTGGCCAAACTCGCGGAAATATGGCGCAATATCAGCAACATCAATTTGGGCATCTTTGGCAATATAGGGGTCCATATCTTCGAGCAAACCAGCGGCATCAAGTTCTACGCCCCAGCCAGCAGCAAACACGCCAACGTCAATGGAATTGGTTCCGGTGGTCCAATCATTCTGGATCTTTGGGAAAATTTCAGCAAATGGCACTTCGGTCACAACGATCTTGGCACCCGTTGCTTTTTCAAAATCCAAGCCACGGGATTTGAGCGGGCCAGCAATAACTGGTCCTGGGCGTGTTAGAATGTTGACGGTAACACCATCATACATCATTTCGGCAAAGGCTGTCGCAGCGACGCCGCAAGCGGCAACTCCTGCGAGAGCAAGTCCGGTCACAATTTTACGTAAAGACATAAAAGTTCCTCCCATATAAAGCAGCACTCACAGGGGCTGCCTTGCCTGTTGATCCCGATGATCCGGCGCAAAAGTTGAAAACTTTCCATTCTGCACTGTCGTTTCGTTCACTTCGTTTCCAGCTTCTTCGAGCCGGTGTTTCTTAGAAAACAAACTTGCATAAAATTTATTCTCTAACAACATTATTTATGGTGATCAGCCACCTCCAGCCGTAACAATGGCCTCAAGCGAATTAAATTTTAGCGCTGCATTTGAATCGCGCGCCCACTTCATAAAATCAACTATGCGGCGTTCAATTTTATATTTATGATTTTGAGCAATATCGCTTAGCCGATGATTTAGGAACGGGTTCTCAAAGCGTTCAAAAGTGAGTTTCACATAACTCATGGCTTCTGCGCCCATTAGCCGTGCCGCAAAACCTGGAATAATTTCGCCGTGATAAAGGGCCGACAAGCGCTGTTTTACGTCCCTACTTTTAAGCATCTCACGAACGGTTTCATCCGCAGGCCTGCTTTCTCTCTTCCAAATTTCTGCGAGAAAACTGTGCCCAAGATTGAGAATATGCAATTTAAGACGCAAATAGGGTTCCAAGTCATCAGTGTACACAATGCAAGGATGTTGAAGTGGCTCGATAAATCCAGGCTCGCGCTTAATCGCCCATAAACCGTAAGGCTCACCAATTGCTCCGATGGGATCAAACGCCTCAGAAACAATACGGTCCACTAGTGTGTCACAAAAAGTAACTGACTGGTTTACCCAGATTCTAAAATCTTCACTCAAGTTTGAGCGATACGATAGATTAAAAATGAGGTCACGCAATACGCGACCGTTATTGCTCATAAGTTCACAAGGTAAAATGAGTAGTGGCTTACCGCCCTTTTCAAAGCGATAGGACAACAAAGCCAACAACTTCATGGGGAAACTTATGGGCGCAGCTTCAGTAGAGGCTACAATGTCTTGCTCATCTGGCGCAAGATCATAACCAGTTTCACCGACATTCGAGATGACGATTTCTGTTTCTTCAGCAAAAATGGATTTGAGCTGATCCCACTGTGTGTTTGCATCAATGGCACGCGAGACGCTGGTAACTTGCGTAGTTTCATCAACCAGCTTGCCATTGCTATAACCTTTCAACCGCACAGGGAATCCAGCAGGGCTACAGAATGCCGCAATCCGCCCTTCTCTGGCATTGCCTTGCGTGGTTTTCACCACCGTAATCGGGCCAACATCTTGACCAGCTTCCCGCGCATCATGCACAAAAAAATCAGCGTGGGCTTGAAGAAACCTGCTGGTGCCAAATTGAAGAATGCGATTGGTCATTTCACGCAATCTCAATCATAGCTTTAATCAGACCATTTTTATTTTGTGCCCAAATTGGTAGCATAACAGGCGTTTCTGCCAAACTGGTGCGATGGGTAATCAATTTCGTGATTGGAATTTTTCCTAATTTGATCGAAGAAATCACATGCTCAAAGTCTTGTGCTGTTGCATTGCGGCTTGCCAACAAAGTCATTTCACGTTTGTGGAAATCGGGATCAAAAAATGTAATTGCATCTTTCACAAGTCCAACCATCACATAGCTTCCACCATGAGCCACAAAGCTGAAACTTTTTTCCATGGAGGATCGATTTCCAGTCGCATCAAATACAACATCAAATCCGTTGCCATCGGTTGCTGCTGAAACAGCACTGTCGGCAAACTCATTCGCAGTAATTGTAGTCGCGATTTTCGTTGTGGCGCTTGCCAATGCAAGGCGCTGTTCATCGCGGTCCATAATCGTAACTAGGCCTCCTGCGATTAACGCGAAAAGTGCAGCACCAAGGCCAATAGGGCCAGCGCCCACAACCAAAACACGCGCACCAGATTTCATGCCGCTGCGGCGAACGGCATGGGCACCAATCGCCAAAAACTCAACACAAGCAGCGGCATCCGCCGACAAACCATCGGCAGTCAAAATGTTAGATTCTGGCAAAACCAGATATTCACACATGCCACCATCACGGTGGACACCCAAAACTTGAATTTTCATGCAGCAGTTCAGCTTGCCTTGCGTGCAAGCATGGCAGATGCCGCAGGCGAGGTAGGGATTTACGACTACCAATTGACCAACCGTGAAACTTGAATCTGAATCACATTCTTCAATAGTCGCAGAAAGTTCGTGGCCAATCACGCGGGGATATTCGAGAAACGGGTGAAGGCCTTCATAAATGTGATAGTCGGTACCGCAAATACCTATGCGTGAAATTTTTACAAACACCTCACCTTCGCCTCTAATTGGCCGAGCTTGCTCCTCAAGGCCAACGTTGTGAGGGCTGCTACAAACAACCGTTTTCATCATCACATTCATGCAAATGAAATCACATGGGGGTGTTGTGAATGCATATGTGCTTCAACGCTAATTTCAAAATTCCCATCCCTGAATATCATTTTCTTTTTTTTCTCTAACTAGAGAACATTGTCTCTTGTGCATAAGAAACAAGTAGAACATAGATATGTCAAATTGTTTTTTATCAACAAAGAAATGGATTAAAATACCACGCGACTTTGATGAATAGGGGAACAAAATGCGAGGCGAAACGGTTTTCAAAAAAATCTATAATTCAGCGCTTGAATATATAATTTCGCTTGGCGTGAAGATGGAGATGCCATCTGAAAATTCTTTGGCAAGCCAACTTGAAACCAGCAGAACAACTGTTCGTAAAATCTTGAGTGAACTTAAAATTAGGAAAATTATTAAAACAATTGCGAATGATTTGGTCATTGTTAAAATGCCTAAACCTCAAGATTTTTTCCCCGAAAATGAAACAGTTGCACCCTCTGTTCAAGTTGAAAAAAAATTTATGGAATGGATGATGCGGAGTAACCGCAAGGCGGGTGATGTGGTGAATGGTTTAGATCTCGCACGTCAATTTAAAGTTTCAACAGGTGCTGTTCGCGAGTATTTAAATAGGTTTGGCCGCTTTGGCTTAATAGAAAAGCGGCCAAACTCCAGCTGGATTATTCGAGGATTCACGCAGGAATTTGCGCTCGAATTGTTTGAAGTTCGAGAGCTTTTTGAAACGCGCTCCGCACTCGCCTTTGAAATGCTTCCAGAAAGTGCATCGGTTTGGGCGGCCCTCAGAAACCTTGAACGAGAGCACAGGGTTTTGCTACGTAAGATAGCAACCAGATATCGTGATTTTCCTAGTCTTGATGAACGATTTCACCGGTTGGTGAATAGCACGTCAAACAATCGATTTTTTATGGATTTCTACGATATTATTTCGTTGATCTTTCACTACCATTATCAATGGAATAAAGTTGATGAAAAACTTCGCAACAAAGTCGCGATCAATGAACACTTAGACTATATCGAGGCTCTTTTGAGCCGCGACCCCAAACAAATTGAACTTACTTGCAAGCGCCATCTCCATTCGGCCCGAAAAACTTTGCTCGCATCAATAGGCCCAGCAGCCACTATCAGTGGGAAGAAAAGCAATGGGTAAAATGAGATTTGTAAGCATTGGTGAGTGCATGGCGGAACTGCAACTCGCCCATGATGGTCTCTATAGTTTGGCATTTGGTGGCGATACCCTGAACACCAGTTGGTATGTTCGCTCTCTTGCTGCAGTTGAGACTCTTGAAGTTGAATTTCTAACTGCTGTTGGCAGTGATCCTTTGTCAGATAAGTTGATAGGTTTTCTGAATGAACATAAGATTGGCACGAACCACATCAAAAAAATTATGGATCGAAATTTAGGGCTCTATCTCATCAGTCTGGCGGGAGCAGAAAGGAGCTTTACTTATTGGCGAAACAGTTCTGCTGCAAAACTCGTGCTAGAAAATAAGACGAACTTCTTGAGTGCAGTTTCAAATGCTTATGTTATTTATTTTTCAGGAGTTACACTTGCAATTCTTTCGCCAGAACACCGCAAGTTTCTGTTAGACCATATGCAGCAATTAAAGGCAGCGGGAGCGATCATCGCCTTTGATTCAAACACCCGCCCTAAACTTTGGACCTCTGAACAGGACATGAAAGAGGCCATGATTTTAGGTTATCAAGCAGCTACAATTGCACTACCAACCTTTATCGACGAACAGGCTCTGTTTGGTGATGCGACACCTGCAGAATGCGCGAAGAGAATTGCAAGTTATGGCGTAAGAGAAATTATCGTAAAAGATGGTGCCAATGCCTGCACATGTCTAGTGGGTGATGCGCTTTTTGAAGTCAATCCTTCACCTGTTAAAACTATGGTTGACACGACGGGCGCAGGAGACAGTTTCAACGCTGGTTACCTTGTAGGCCGCATGGTGAAGATGGACTGCTTGGCCGCTGCAAATCTTGGCCACCGCGTTGCTGGCCTGGTCATTTGTCATCGTGGTGCCTTAGTTCCAGCAGCCATTTTTGTGGACCTAAAAGTATCCTAACCAATTTTGTAGTTTAGTGCGGAGTAAGCAGCAGCGATGGGCAAAATCAAATACTGTTCTTAGCTTTTCCAAATTGCAATGTCCTGCGGTCCAACTGATTTATGTCCCAACAGGAGTTTTGCATCTTTTGGTACCGCCCATTTTTTTGTCCCATAGTTCATGGCAAATGTAAGATTGCCAAGTTTTCGCAACCTGATATGCGGTGGGAGTTTTTGGGTTTCAAGTTTTGCTTTCTGGCAAACCAGCCCTATTGTTTGGTGGAGTAAGTTCAAATCCGGCCAACAGGCCAAATAATACTGATTGGCATTAGCGATGAGAGCTGCATCTTTGTTTTCAAAACGCGCCAAAATTGTTGCGGTTGTATCCACATATTCGCGCCAGCGTTCGGCGGTGCCAGAGACTTTGCCTTTTACTTTTTCAACTACTAGCGGCGGCAGTGAAGAGACTTGCGTGATACGCAAGCCTAAAAGATCACGCAAAGGCCCAGGAGCCAAGCCATCAGAAATTGCAAAATGCCGCGTCTTTGATCCCGTGCGTGGACCATAAAGTATGATGGCATCTGATTTTTTAAATGCCTTTAATGCAACATCTGAAACATGAGGCAGAGATGGCACCAAAACCAATTTGTAATTTTTGAGTGAATGCCCCGGCGGCACAAAATCGACATCTAAACCTAACTGTCGAACCGATTCATACCAGCGGAACACTAGCTCATGGTAACGAAAATCTTGGCCTTGCGGTTGAATGCGCGTAATCCACGAGGCTTCATAGTCATAAACGATGGCCACAGGGGCTTGTTCAAAAGCCGGAAGTTTGCCCAGTTTTTTTAGCTCAACACCGACGGTCTCGACCTCTTTGCCACCTGACGACAGTTCAGAAAGCCCGGCCATGTTAAGGCCGGCGTGCATTTGCTCTTGTGCAAACGGGGCTTGACGCCAGCGGAAATAGCTAACGACTTCGGCGCCATGGGCCAAGGCCTCCCATGTCCATAAGCGCACCATGCCGGACTTTGGAACCGGGTTCCAGGGTGCCCAATTCACCGGGCCCGGTTGTTGTTCCATCACCCAGAAACGACCACGGCCGACTCCACGATAGAGATCATGATGAAAGGCCGCAATATCAGGATGCGCTGTTTGCGCCCATGTTACATGCTCTTCGTTAGAGAATGGAAATTGCTGGGTGAAGCCTACTGGATAAGAGTCCCAAGATGCGAGATCGAGATTTTCGGCCACTTTCCAATGATCAAATTCATTGAAAAATCCCATAAAATTATGGGTAATCCAGCGTCCTGGAGAATGCGCTCTAATAATGTCACATTGCATTTTGTCGTAAGCAGCAACTTGATCAGATTGAAATCGCCAGAAATCTAAGCGCGCTGCTGGATTGGATTCAGTGACAGTGAAATGGGGTAATGAAATTTGATCAAAGCTGCTTACCTCCATTGACCAAAACACATTCCCCCAAGCTTCGTTTAACTGATCCGTGGTCTGATAAGTTTTACGCAACCAGTTTTGGAAGGCTTTGAGATCTTCGGCACCCCAAGACAATACAGTATTGTGACAGCCATATTCATTGTCGGTTTGCCAACCAACCAATGCAGCATGAGTGCCATAACGTTTGGCTAAAATCTCAACTATCCGCTTAGATTCGTAGGAGTAAGTTTCTGATGAGAATGTATAATGGCGGCGTGAACCAAAGCCACGCGGATTTCCATTTTCATCCACGGGTGCAATATCAGGGTGCTCATCCAACAACCATTTGGGTGGTGTTGCTGTAGGAGTTCCGAAAACTACTTTTAATCCAGCATTGCCGAGTACATCTATGGCACGGTCTAGCCAGTTGAAATCATACGCACCCCGAGAAGGTTCCATGCGCGACCATGCAAATTCACCAATACGGACAAAACTAATGCCCATGTCGCGCATCCGCTTGGCATCATCTGCCCACCAAGTCTCAGGCCAGTGCTCTGGATAATAACAAACGCCTAACATTATTTTGAAAGATCACCATTTAGAATTGTGTTGCCAGCAGAATTAAACAAATGACATGCCGCTGCAGGAACGCCAAATTTAATATCAGCTCCAGTTTTTGCAGAGGTCAAGCCACCAGCTTTGACAGATAAATCAGTACCATCGGCTAGGCTGGCATAGAACATGGTTTCAGAACCCAAATACTCAGCTATGCGGAGTGTCCCTCTCAACTCACCATCGTTTTTCTCGCCAATGGTGATGTGCTCCGGCCTGATTCCCAATGTCACAGTTTCACCTTCACTCACTTTTGCACCTTGATCAGTCAACGTCATTTTAGCGCCACCTGGCAAACTCACTACAATTTTGCCACCCCGCTGAGGGGTTGCAGTACCCTTTATAAAATTCATTTTGGGTGAACCAATAAAACCTGCCACAAACATATTATTTGGACGGTGATAGAGCTCTAATGGTGAACCTACTTGCTCAATTATGCCTGCGTGCAAAACCACAATCTTGTCCGCCATTGTCATCGCTTCCACTTGATCGTGCGTCACATAGATCATGGTGGATTTTAAATCCTGATGCAGCTTGGTAATTTCAATTCGCATTTGCACGCGTAACGACGCGTCTAAGTTTGATAATGGTTCATCAAACAAAAACACTTCAGGCTCGCGCACAATGGCCCGCCCTATTGCTACGCGTTGGCGTTGGCCACCAGACAGCATCGAAGGCTTACGGTCCAGCAGCGTATCCAACTGTAACATGTCCGTGGCTACCTTAACGCGTGCAGCAATCTTATCTGCCGGCATTTTTGCCATACGCATTCCGAAAGAGATGTTTTCCTTCACTGTCATGTGAGGGTAAAGCGCGTAAGATTGGAAAACCATAGCCACGCCGCGATCAGCCGATGTCACATCAGCCATTTCTTTTCCGCCAATTTGTAACGTGCCTGACGTGATGTCTTCAAGGCCGGCTATCATGCGGAGCAACGTAGATTTGCCGCAACCTGAGGGTCCCACGAAGACGCAGAATTCACCGTCGGCGATGTTTAGATCAACGCCTTTGATAATCTGTACAGAACCAAAACTCTTCTTCGCATTTTTAAGCGTGACCTCTGCCATGATTTAGTTTCCTTTTGTCGGTTCAAGTTCAATTACAATAGCTGACTCTGGATATAATACTGGCAGCGCCAAACCGCCTTGCGCCAAGCAGCGAATGTCAAAACTGACATTGCCATTCATCAAATTTCTTTGATCTTCCGAAACGCGCCTTTGCGTTATATTTGCCGGGTGTACAGCCGCAATACGCCATTGGCCCGAAAGATTATGGGCGACGCGCAAGGGTGGAGCTTGTTCGGCCTTCATATATGTGGCTTGTGCCATGATGATGATGATTTTCTGGGCCGTCACGACACCCCAGGCTGAGCAGCCGTCAAGCGGTTCTAAATGAAACTCTCCAACGCCGCCGTGTAGCAGGGGCCGTAAACGCTTGTGAAGCGTAATCCAATATCTGAGTTCAGTTTGCGCTGCTTCATCAAGCTCGAGTAGATTGAGTTCAACACCCATATGATAAGCAAGTGCCACAATGGCCCGAAAGGCGAGCGTGTGCACGCGATGGGTTTGATGGTTGGGTGCCGCCGAAATATGGCTCCCCAAAATTTCTGGTGGTATGAATAATGAAGCTCCGCGCTGAATATCCAATCGTTCTAAAGCGTCGGTGCAGTCCGACGTCCAAATGCGGTGCGTGTGAGCAAGAATGCCGTAGTCAATGCGCCCGCCCCCGGAAGCGCAGGTTTCGATTTCGACTTTAGGGTGAGCTTTGCGTAAACGGTTGAGCAAAGCATATAGAGCGTGAGTTTGTTTGCTTGTGACGGCTTGGCCACCCAAGCTTGCCGTATGCATCAAATCGCGGTTCATATCCCACTTGATGTAGGAGATGGTACAAGACTTCAGTACATCATCGATGCAAGTGAATAAATAATCTGTCACAGCTTTTTGTGTCAGATCAAGCACCAGCTGGTTGCGGGAAAGCGGCATAGTTCGACCTTTGACTTGCAGCACCCATTCTGGGTGCTTGCGGAAAAGGTCTGAATTTGGATTAACCATTTCTGGCTCAAACCAAATTCCAAATTCCATGCCATTCGATGTGACATGATCTACGAGGGGCTTTAAACCTTCGGGATATTTGCGTTTATCAACAAACCAATCGGCCAAGCTTGATGTGTCATCATCACGAAGACCAAACCAACCATCGTCCAAAACGAAACGCTCTATACCCAAATTTGCAGCAGCACTTGCTTGAGCTTTAAGAGATTCCATTTTATGAACGAAATAGTTGCCCTCCCAAGTGTTGAGCGTAACGGGGCGGATTGGCATTTTTCCACCGTGCCAATGCAGAATATCGCGGCGCAACAGCTCGCGAAAATCGGCCGTGTCGAATCCGAAATAGACTTTAGGCGATACATAAGACTCGTCTGAACCTAAGCGCATTTCACCGGGCTCGAATAATTCACCTGCATGAACCAAGCGGCGACCATCTTCTAAAAGATCAATCGCCAAAATGGAGCCGCCACTCCACCCTAAATGCATGACTAAGGTTTCATCAGCTGTATCAATAATCAAAGCCGGAAATTTATCATGCGAGGTGCGGCCACGGCGATTTTCTTTAAGCCATAAAGCTTGACCAAGCTCATCAACCGAGGTTTGAAATTCACGTCCCCAATTGCCGTGGAAGCCTGTAACCGTAGCAGGGCCAGCACTGACCACCATCGAGCCTGCCATGCAGCGGTCTATGACGTATGGCGTAGGACCAGTATTTTTAAGAACAACAGTGCTGCACAAAACATCATACGAAATTTTCAGGGAAATGACGATTTGCGTTTGTGCAACGTTATCATGGCCCGTGAGAGTCAGAGTTGATGCGCTTTGTTTTGCCGACCAATTCGAAAACTCGAGTGTGTGTTGCGTGCCGTCACGGTGGCCCAGAATTGCTGGCCATCCGAAAAAACCCATCGATCCGGTGGGCAGTAAAACAGCTGAAGGCGTTTCAATATCTTTGCCGGCACCCATACCAGTGTTGCGGCCCGCCCGCAGAACGTGCAGTTGTGACGCAGCTTGCCCACGACAAAAATGCATTATCTGCGGCATTCCTTGGTCAGGCACATGCAATACCAGCGCCACATTGGCGCTGGTTAAGGTAACCTGTTGCGTCATCCTTTGGTTGCCCCAAGGGTGAGACCTGCAATGAAGTGCTTCTGCATCAAGAAGAACATGGCAACAGGTGGAAGTGCGGCGATGATAGAGGCTGCCGCGATCAATTCCCATGCCACTTTCCATTGGCCTTTCAGTTCATTCATGCCAGCAGTAACGGGGCGCACATCAGCCGATTGTGCCATGATGGTGGCCCAGAAATAATCGTTCCAGATAAAAGTGAAAATCAACACGGCAAGTGCCGCCATGGCAGGGCGCACCAAAGGCAGGATAATGTGCCAGAAGATTCTAAACTCATTAACCCCTTCGACACGGGCCGATTCAATCAGAGCGAAAGGCAGGGCCTTCATAAAGTTACGCATGAACAAAGTGCAGAAACCGGTTTGGAACGCAATGTGAAACAGCACCAATCCAGTCATGGTATTATAGAGGCCCATATTCAAGGTGAGATTGCGAACAGGGATTGCGAGAATTTGGAATGGCACAAAGTTGCCCGCCACAAACATAAAGAACACGACCAGATTGCCTTTGAATTTATAAACCGCCAGCGCATAACCTGTGAGGCATGAAAGCCCCACAGCACCAATCACCGTTGGGATGGTGACACGGAACGAGTTTAACATATAGTAACCAATGTTGCTGTTCTTGAAAACCGCCGAGTAATTTTCCCACCCTGCAAAACCAGATGGCATACCAAAATAATTGCCAGCAGCAAGATCTGCACCCGGACGCACCGAGGTGATTGCGATGCCGATTAAAGGCAGCAACCACAAAAGCAAGGCGATGGGCAGGAAGATTTTATAAGCACGTTGTGTCCATGGACCGGTTTGCGCTATTGGTTTCGGAAACATTATGCGTTCCTTTCCTGAGCAAGCATTCGAACGATGAACATACTGATAAACACCAACATGATGATGAACAGTACCACGGCAATTGCCGCGCCATATCCAACTGCTGTGCCATACTCCGAGAGCGCTTGCTCATACATGAAATATGATAACACACGGGTTGAACCGAATGGTCCGCCAACTGTCATTATTGAAATCAAATCGAATGAGCGCAGAGCTCCAATAACAGTCACGACCAAGGCAATGAAGGTCGCCGGTCGCAATTGCGGAATAATAATATACCACAGCATTTTCCAGCCCTTAGCTTTATCCATACGTGCGGCTTCGACTTGATCCGGGCTTATGTTATTCAGTCCCGTGAGATAAAGGATCATGCAATAAGCAGTCTGCGGCCACAGGCCAGCAGCAATCACGCCGTAAGTTGCATATTTGTCATCCGCCAAAATAGCCGTTGGAGTTCCAGTGAAGAAATTTATAATGTGCGGCAGAATGCCAAAGCCCGGCGCATAAAACCAAGTGAAAATCAAACCTACAACCACTTGGCTAATGACGAACGGAAAAAAGAAAAACGATTTATAGAGTCTGATTCCAGTAACTGTCTGATTTAAGAATAGAGCAACCGCTAAACCAAGTGGAATAGCCAGCAAATACAGGACAAGCCAAATCAAATTATTTTTCAATGATGTAATAAATGAATCATCATCAAGCAGGTCTATATAATTTTGAAATCCTACATATGTTTTAGGACCAAGTCCGTCCCACTCGTAAAAGCTAATGCCAATGGATTGGAATATCGGGTAGATCACATATAATATGAACATGAAGATGCCCGGCGAGAGAAACAACCAAGGCGCCAATGCTTTTTGGTTTTTCTTCCAGAAGCCAACTTGAGTTGTCTGTTCCATATGCCGCCCTCACCATCAGAGAAAATAAAGGGCCAGATCTTCGTTGCCGAAAACCCAGCCCCCGTCGCGGGAAGATTACTTGTAAACTTTATCTGCTACCTTCTGGAGGCGTTCCAGAATGGCATCAATATTTTCCGGATGAGTAATAAACTCTTGGAAACCATCCATGCCTGCTTTTGCCATATCGGCAGGAGCATCACGATCGAAGAACTGCGCCAAAGCATAGGCAGAAGACAATTCTTCGAAGCCAGCTTTGATGTATGGATCATCAGCAGCAGTGGCTTTGTTGTTGACTGGAAGTTGACCCAATGTTGCGTTCATCTTGGTTTGTGCTTCTGCTGAAGCAACATAAGCCAAGAATACTTTTGCATCAGCCTTGTTCTTAGCGCCCGACGGAATGTGGAATGTATCCGTTGGAGCTTCTTCAGCCCGCGGAATTCCCGCAGTGATTTCTGGGAATATCAAGAAGCCAAGATTGTCGTTGGTCATGCCGCCTTGCTTGAATGTCGCAACTGAGAAGTTACCCATTACATAGTTCGCAGCCTTGCCCTGAACCAGCAATGCAGCAGCGTCTTGCCAATCGATCGCATTTGAACTTGCTGACATATAGGGAACCACTTTTGCCCACTCAGCAAACGTTGCCTTTACCTTATCATCAGTCCACTTCACTTTGCCTGCAGTGAGGTCCATGTGGAACTCATAGCCATTGGTACGCATATTGATGTAATCAAAAATGCCAGCAGCGGGCCAGCCGCCTTTGTTGCCTGTTGTTAAGCAATCAATGCCAGCAGCTTTGAATTTTTCGCAATTTGCAACAAATTCAGCCCAAGTCTTTGGCTCGGTTGCGCCGACTTTCTTGTACACATCTTTGTTGTAGTAAATGCCCCATTGATAGTAGGTGTAGGGAACGCCCCACTTCTTTCCATCAATCGTCATAGAAGCTGCAGCCGATTTCAAATCAGCATCAAGGCCGTTTGCAGCCCAAACATCAGTCACATCTTCAAACAAGCCAGCTTTCACAAACGGAGCCATACGGTTGCCAGCATACCATGCGGCAACGTCTGGAGCGTCAGCCGTTAGAAAGTTGCGGATGGCAGACTTATAACCTTCATGGTCAAAGTTGTTCCACTTTACAGTAATGCCAGGATTGGCTTTTTGGAAATCAGCGATCAGCTCTTCCATTGCCTTCTTTGGCGCAGGATCTGATTGATCTGAGTTCAATACAATTTCGCCAGCAATCGCAGTCGATGCTGACAAGGCAAGCCCGAGGGCAAGGCCAGTAAGGCCCTTAAATATCGTCATATCTTCCTCCCATATGCCCCAACCACCATGGTTAAGGCTTATTCTTGATTTCCGCTTTAAGGCGGATTAGCCTTGACGTTGAATTAAAAAACCGCAAGTTTCTTCCGAATGACTGCATATTTCTTCCGGAATCCTAAGCAAATAAATGAACAAATGATTAAGAATTCAGATGACTACATTGACGAAAGTGTGCCAGCGCATCCTGAAATGGATCGTGGGTATCCAGTTGTTGTATTTGGTGATCACAGTTTTTGTGCGGGGAAATCTACCAAAGTGCAGCGAATGCCAGGGCCGCACATGCATAGCCAAATCGAATTGAATTTAGTCACTCGGGGCCAAATGACATATTGGTTTGACGGCCTTAAACTCACTCTCCCTGCCCGAAAGTTAGCCTTATTCTGGGGGATGATCCCACATCAGGTAATTGATTGTGCGCCGGACACTGAGTTTGTCGTACTCTACGTTCCTATGGCTGTGTTTTTAGAGCTTCCGACACTCAGCGATTTGCGACATGCGATATTTGGAGGGGCCTTGATCGAAGCGCTCGATCTCAAAACCTACGACTTTGACATGTTTGAGCGTTGGCGATTGGATCTTCTCTCAGGTGATCAGTCGTTGGAGCCAATTGTGCGCGATGAACTGACAGCTCGTGTACGAAGGTTAGACCGTGAAGGCTGGCATGATTTGCGCGATGTGAATTCAATCGCAAAAGTTTCAGTTCATCATGATCACGACCGCAATCGAGCTTTGAAAGTAGAAGCCATGGCACAGTTTATTGCGGAAAATGCGTTGGAAGATATTTCAATAGAAGACGTTGGTCATGCAGTGGGGCTCCATCCTAATTATGCAATGACTTTGTTCAAACGGGTTTTAGGACTTTCAATTAAACAATCAATCACACGCCAAAGACTAGATGCCGCGCGATCCATGCTAATTGCCACTGATCTTGGCACAGCGACTATCGCTTTTGATTGCGGTTTTCGATCCTTATCGAGTTTCTACGAGGCCTTTGGGCAACGCTTCAGAACCACCCCAGCTTCATTTCGCAAAGACGTTATGCTGCCAAACTTAAGAAGTGAATGACCATATGGTTAGCCAAGTTTGCTATGATAAAATCGTGGTAAGTCAAGTTTTGAACGCTATTATGGTTTAGGCTGTAATTCCAAAAATTAGAAATAAAATCTGGCGGAGAGGGGGGGATTCGAACCCCCGATACACTTGCATGTATGCCGCATTTCGAGTGCGGTGCGATCGACCACTCTGCCACCTCTCCGTGGAATACTAGTGCTTAGGCGATTTTGACTTTTAAAAAAGTCAAAACGCTTAGGTCGTGGGCGTTCAATAGCCAACTGCATCGTTCCTGCCAACACTTTTCCTAAAAAATTGACTTGGAGAGACAAACTGCTAGAAGTGCCGCCCATGAGCCCGGTTTTGACCATAAAACACACGACAAGCACCGCTTTTGCGGTTTGCTTTGGCTCGACGACGACCAAAACATCCAAAACATTGAAGAAAACCGCCTAAGGCGCCTCCTTCGGTCAATCACCCCCGCGGGGGTGGCTGGCCAAGGAAACCCGATGACGGAGCCAACGGCTCTCGGGGGGCGGAATGGACTGAGAAGGAATTAGACTGATGGGTTATAGAGTTGCAGTAGTAGGCGCCACCGGAAATGTGGGCCGCGAGATGATGAACATCTTGGCTGAACGGGAATTTCCTGTTGATGAGTGCCATGCCATTGCATCGCGCCGCTCCATCGGCATGGAAGTGAGTTTTGGCGACAAGATTCTGAAATGCAAAGACCTTGAAACGTTTGATTTCTCCACCGTTGATTTCGTGTTGATGTCGGCAGGTTCCGAAATTTCAAAAGTCTGGTCGCCTAAAATTGGGGCCACGGGTGCTATCGTTATCGATAACTCATCGTGCTGGCGTTACGATTCAGAAGTGCCTTTGATTGTGCCGGAAGTGAATGCACATGTGCTGGAAGACTATATGAAGCGCAACACCAAGCGCAACATTATTGCCAACCCAAATTGTTCAACCGCACAGTTGGTTGTGGCGCTGAAGCCTTTGCATGATGTGGCGAAAATTAAGCGTGTGGTGGTTTCCACTTATCAATCGGTTTCTGGTGCTGGCAAAGAAGGCATGGATGAACTTTGGACGCAGACCAAAGGCATTTTCGTGACAGATAACCCAACACCGAAAAAATTTCCAAAGCAGATTGCGTTTAACGTGATCCCGCATATTGATGTGTTTTTGGATTCAGGCGACACCAAAGAAGAATGGAAAATGGTGGTTGAGACCAAGAAGATTCTTGATCCAAAAATTAAACTCACTGCCACGTGCGTGCGTGTGCCGGTTTTTGTGGGCCACTCTGAATCAGTAAACATTGAATTTGAACAACCCATCACTGCTGATGAAGCGCGCGATATTTTGCGCGAAGCACCTGGCTGCATGGTGATCGATAAGCGTGAAGATGGCGGCTATATTACACCAGTTGAGTGCGCTGGCGATTATGCCACGTTCATCAGCCGCATCCGCGAAGATTCAACATTAGAAAATGGTCTGAACATTTGGGTGGTGTCTGACAACCTTCGCAAGGGGGCCGCACTGAACACGGTGCAGATTGCCGAGTGCATAATCAATCGCGGGCTTTTGAAAAAGGCCGCATAAAATTAAAGGGCGGGGCCAAAACGATTTTGACCCCGCCCTTTTTTTAGAGTTCCTGTCTGCTGCCGATTTCAACCACGCGGTCAGCAGGCAAGTGGAAATAACGGCTCGCATCATCAGCATTTCTCGAAAGTATTACAAATAACAAGTTCTGCCATGCTGAAAGCTCGCTGTTTTTTGCACGCTGCAACGAACGCCGTGACAAGAAATAAGTGGTTTGCATATCTTCAAACGTAAGGCCGACGCACTTGGTGCGGGTGAGTGCTTTGGGAATGTCAGTTGAATCGAGATAGCCAAATTTAGCATTCACGCTCCAAAAACCATCGGCCAATTTGGTCAGCGCTATTTGCTTGCTCTCTTCAACGTAAGGCACATCGGCCACCTCCAAATTTAAAATGAAATTGTTTTCGTGCAGCACTTTGAAATGTTTCAAACTGTGCAACAAAGCTGATGGGGCGTTATCCTTTTGTGAGGTGAAATAAACCGCGGTGCCTTTGACGCGTTGCACAGTTGTGGATTTGTTAAGTGAACCCACCAAAGTGCCAAGTGGAATCGCTGATTTTTTTATTGAGTTTCTAATCTGTTGCACACCTTTGCGCCACACCCACATGGCTGCGAAGATGGCAGCACCGATGGTGAGAGGCACCCAACCGCCCTCCGCCACTTTTAAGCTGTTAGCGCCAAGGAAGGAAATGTCGATGGCCAGCAAAGGCAGCATCACTGCATAAGTTGCGGGGTAAGACCATTTCCAACGGTTGCGGACCACAAACATGGCAAGAATGGTGGTGACGACCATGGTGCCGGAAACGGCAATGCCATAAGCCGCAGCCAAACTTGAAGATGATTTAAAGGACAAGACCAGAAGGATCACGCCAATCATCACCATCCAATTTACTTGTGGCAGATAAATCTGACCCGATGTTGAAGCACTGGTGAACAGCACTTGCATGCGTGGCAACAGGCCTAACTGAATAGCTTGGCGAGTGAGCGAAAAGGCACCGGTGATGACGGCTTGGCTGGCAATGATGGTGGCTGCCGTTGCCAATATCACAACCGGAAGCAACGCCCATTGCGGCATCATAATGAAGAATGGATTTTCTAATGCAGCGGCATTGTTCAACAGCAATGCGCCTTGGCCTAAATAATTGAGCAGCAAAGCTGGCAGCACCACAATAAACCACGCATAGCGAATTGGATTTTTGCCAAAATGACCAAGATCAGCATAAAGCGCTTCACCACCGGTGACGACCAAGAACACCGCACCTGCCGTAAGCAAGCCCAACTTGCCATTCGCCATCATAAAGTTGAAGCCGTAAAGCGGATTGGCGGATTGTAAGATGCTTGGATAGCTGAGGATATGGGCAAAGCCAGACACGGCCAAAACGCCAAACCACACCAGTGTGATGGGGCCAAAAAATTGTGCCACTTTTGCTGTGCCGTAAGATTGAGCTGCAAATAGTATGACAATGATCAGTAATGTGATGGGAAGAATATAAGGGTCAAATGCTGTGGTGACGAGGCTGAGGCCTTCCACCGCCGATAACACGGATATGGCCGGGGTGATCATCGCGTCGCCATAAAAAAGCGCTGCGCCAATGATTCCGAGAATTGGGATGATTGCATAGAATTTGCCGCGCCCGCGTTGAGCCACAGCCATGAGTGACAGAATTCCGCCCTCGCCACGATTATCAGCATTGAGCATGATCAAAACATATTTAACGGTAACAACAAGAATGAGCGCCCAAATCATCAAAGATAAAATGCCGAATACGATTGGCTCGGTGATTGGGCCATTGGCGCCTGTGGCGGCTTTGATTGCTTCGCGAAACGCGTAGATGGGACTGGTGCCTATATCGCCATAAACAACGCCGATGGACCCTAAGGCCAGAACTAAAAAACTGCTCGGCCTGGCAAGGCCGTGTCTCTGAATTGCTTCGGCGTCTGTATCCTCGCCTGTCGTTTGAGTGATAGTCATGTGTTTTCTCCGTTTATGCTGCAATGCAGCAAGGGAGGGTGGTATGCACCTTTTTTGGGGCGGGCGTATATGCAATTTGTGCATTACTGATGTGAGGGTTTGGAATGGAACTCACAATAAGAAAGGCCGGATGTTTTGCACACCCGGCCCCACCTAACCCCAGTCGCGGGAGAATTATTTCGGCAACAGCACTTTGTTGATCACATGGATTACGCCATTGGATTGGCGCACATTTGCTGTTGAAATTAAAGCGCGATTGCCCTTCTCATCTGTCACATAAACCTTGCCACCAGATGATGTGAATTTTACTTTGCAGCCACCAACGGTGGTTGCAGTGTGTGAGCCACCATCAGCCTTAACCATGGCCATTACATCTTTAGCCATCACGTTGCCTGCAATGACATGGCAGGTGAGAATTTTTACCAACGTTGCTTTGTTTTCTGGCTTCAACAAGGTGGCAACTGTGCCATCTGGAAGTGCATCAAAGGCTGCGTTGGTTGGTGCAAAAACTGTGAACGGTCCTGGGCCAGATAATGTTTCCACTAGGCCTGCTGCTTTCACGGCGGCAACAAGAGTGGTGTTGATTGGCGAATTGACTGCATTTTGAATGATGTTCTTGTTAGGGAACATTGCGGCACCACCCACAGTTGGGTTCTTTGCGAATGCAGCACCCGTGCTGAGTGCGAGACCCAAAAGGGCCGTTACAATAAGTTTCTTCGACATGGGAATCTCCATCTTTTGAGTTTGAGTTATGAATGAATATAAATTGGTGGTGCCTCACCGTCGAAGCACCACCTGATGTTATTACATCTTAGGCAAAAGAACCTTGTCGATCACGTGGATCACACCGTTCGATTGGGCAACGTCGGCAATCGTTACAGTGGCAACTCCACCTGACTCATCAGTAATTTTCACCATGTCGCCTTCAATTTTCAATGTCAGTTCGCAGCCGCCTACAGTTTTCACTTTGTGCATTCCGCCATCAGACTTCACCATGCTCATCACATCAGCAGCCATGGCCTTGGCACCAACAACATGACAGGTGAGAATCTTAGTCAAGGTTGCTTTGTTTTCTGGCTTCAACAAATTTTCAACTGTGCCAGCAGGCAAAGCTGCAAATGCTTCGTTGGTTGGCGCGAATACTGTGAACGGGCCAGCGCTCTTCAATGTGTCAACCAAACCTGCGGCAACAACGGCTGCAACCAATGTTGTGTGGTCTTTAGAGTTCATGGCATTTTCAACAATGTTCTTGGCAGGGAACATTTCTGAACCGCCAACCATTGGATTCATGGCGGCCAAAGCTGCTGTTGAAACAAGGCCAAGCAAAAGTGATGCAATAAGTGTCTTGCGCATAATCGTCTCCCGATAATTTAAAAATTTGATCTGCATAATTGCGCGATCTAACTTTGTTACGGGAGGATTATTAAATTGGTTTACATTGAATTAGTCACATGCTCTCACAAAAACGTGAGAACTAAATATGCCACTGCGCCATACCAAAAACTGGGCCCACTTTGCCGTGTTGCAAAACTGCGATACATGACTTGGTATCAGCGCTCATAATACCTTTGCGCGGCAGTTTTAATGTGGTGGCTGTGCCGTCCCACATGCCAGCGGGCACAAGATTGCGAACCACATTGTGATAGGCCACGGTTTTTCCGGTGTTTTCACCGCGTTTAATTTTAACAGTTACGGTTGGTGCTATCGCGAGCAACCATAAAGTTGCTTCGGCTCCGGCATCGCCATTCGGCAAATTAACGATCAACTCTTTTTCAGTTGCGTTGAGTTGAATAGCAATAGTTGCTGGCTTGTGCCGGGCATTGGCAATTGCCTTTTCAACAGTTCCTTGATTGCTGCCAACGACATGGGCCGCACCATTGATCACCATCTGCGGCGTGTACACGTCATTATCGCCACGTGAATGGGCATAATCCATTTGGCGTGCCGTGTATTCAGGTTTCGCCAGCGTATCGCGCCAGCCTAGATAATCCCAATAATCAACATTGAGCGACACAACGACCACACCCGGTTGTGATTTTAGTTCTGCGGCTAAACGATCCGCTGGTGGGCATGATGAACAGCCTTGACTGGTGAAAAGCTCGACCAGAACAGGTGTGCTTGCAGCTGCAGCAGCGGAGCGAGCGATGAAAGGTGTGGCCAAGGCGAGGCCAAGTGCACGGCGACGGGTGAGATAATTGTTTTCCATGGTCCAAATATGGAATTCTGGCCGAACACTTACAAATCACGGTTGGGTGAGGGTGCTTAGAACTGTACTATGGGTTTGAAGCCACCAAAGAACATGCGCTTGCCATCAAAAGGCATAGTCTTAGGATCGAAATTCTTCATGAACGGATCTTGCATAATCTTTTTCCAACATTGGTTGCGATGGGCCTTCGATTTGAAAACCAGATAGGCACAGCCCACAGTTTCATCCGCCTTCAGCTTGACGGATTTCTGGAATGAGGTGACTTTGCCTTCCTTCACGTCTTCAGCAATCGCTTCAACATAAGCAAGGGCACCAGCGCGCTTCCACGCTGCGGCGGATTTCTTGACGAGAGATTTGTAAGCTTTGAGGTTTGCTGTTGGAATGGGAATGACCATGAAATCAAAATACATGTTGGCAGGCTCCTATTGAATGTTGAACTATTGCTGTCCCTTAACCTGGCTGCACACCATCATAACCTTCGACAATGGCGCAGTCCATTTCGCTTCTACCTTTGCGTTTTTCTATAGCAGCTGCGTATTCTGGGGAACTGTAGCAGGCGAGCGCTGTGGCATAATCTTTGAACTCGATTATAACATGGCGTGATCGCAGCTTGCCCTCTGGCAGTTCTGAATCATCGCCGCGCACCAGAAATCTCGCGCCATATTTGCTGAAGGCCACTGCGTTAGCCGCCTGATATTCTTTGTATCCTTCACGGTCACTCACGTCGACATGAGCAATCCAATATCCTTTGGCCATGGTCTGCATCCTCCATTTGGCTGGTAACTTACCCCGCCTTGGCCAAGTTCCGCAGCACGAACTGCAAAATGCCGCCGTTGTTGTAATAATCAATCTCATCCAGCGTATCGATGCGGCAGAGGGCCGTGAAGGAGGACGTAGTGCCATCGGCACGGGTTACTTCAACCTTCATGGTTTCGCGGGGTTTTAGGCCATCGGCCAAACCTTTGATGGCGATGGTTTCATCGCCCTTCAAACCCAAAGATTCCCAGCTTTGGCCTTCCATGAATTGCAATGGAACAACACCCATGCCCACCAAGTTTGAACGGTGGATGCGCTCGAAACTTTGCGCAATCACGGCGCGCACGCCGAGCAAACTGGTGCCCTTGGCCGCCCAATCGCGCGATGAGCCGTTGCCATATTCGATGCCGGCGAATACAACTAACGGAACTTTCTCATGGGCATAAAGCATGGCGGCATCATAGATGGCCATTTCAACGCCTTTAGGCTGATACAGCGTGAAGCCGCCCTCCTTCACATTGCAATCGGGGCCTTTGACCATGTGGTTCTTAATGCGAATGTTGGCGAAGGTTCCACGCATCATCACTTCATGGTTGCCGCGCCGCGTGCCGTATTGATTGAAGTCAATCGGGCGCACGCCATTGTCGGTTAAATATTTTCCGGCAGGCGATGCGGCCTTGATGGAACCTGCGGGCGAAATATGATCGGTGGTGATTTTATCACCAAACAGGCCGAGGATGCGCGCACCTTTAATATCGGTGATCGGCTTTGGCGCTTTCTGCATGCCTTCAAAATAGGGCGGGTTTTGAACATAGGTTGAGGTGTTATCCCAAGCATAGGTTTCGCCTTTACTGGTGGTTACACCACGCCAATTTTTGTCGCCCTTGAACACATCGGCATAACGGGTTTTGAACATTTTCGCGGTGATGTTTTTCCTCACGAAGGTTTCGATTTCTTTGTTGGTGGGCCAAATGTCTTTGAGGAAAACGGGCTTGCCTTTTTTATCGTGGCCCAATGGCTCCATGGTGAGATCAATCTGGGTGGAGCCTGCCAGCGCGTAAGCCACCACTAAGGGAGGCGAGGCGAGGTAAGCTGCTTGCACATCTGGCGAGACGCGGCCTTCAAAGTTACGGTTGCCCGAAATCACCGCAGCTGCGACCATGCCATTGTCATTGATCGCTTTGGAAATGGCCGGGTCCAGCGGGCCGGAATTGCCGATGCAAGTGGTGCAGCCATAACCCACAAGATAGAAACCGATCTTGTTCAGTTCCTTTTGCAAGCCAGACTTATTCATATATTCGCTCACCACTTGGCTGCCGGGGGCGAATGAGGTTTTCACCCAAGGCTTTGATTGCAAGCCGAGTGCTGCCGCTTTTTTCGCGAGCAAGCCAGCGCCGATCAACACGGATGGGTTTGAGGTGTTGGTGCAGGACGTGATGGCAGCAATCACCACATCACCATGGCTGATCTCGAAGTTTTTGCCTTCCACTTTTACGCGCTTGTCTTGCTCGCCGGTTTTGGCAAAGCCTGCCTTGTCCTTCGGCGCATCCAATGCAGAGCGGAAGCCCGCCTTAATATCTTGCAATGGCACAAATTTTTCGGGCCGGTTGGGGCCTGCCATGGCGGGCACAACTGATGCAAGGTCGAGTTCCACTGTGTCGGTGAATACTGGGTCAACGCTTTTGGCGGTCAAGAACATGCCTTGCGCCTTGGCGTATTTTTCGACGAGCGCGATGCGATCATTTTTACGGCCAGAGAATTTGAGATAGCTCAAGGTCACGCTATCCACCGGGAAGAAGCCGCAGGTTGCTCCATATTCAGGGGCCATATTGGCGATTGTCGCGCGGTCCGCCAATGTGAGGGCCGGAAGGCCGGGGCCAAAGAATTCCACGAACTTTCCAACCACGCCTTTTTTACGCAGCATTTGGGTGACGAGTAGAACAAGGTCTGTTGCCGTCACACCTTCTTTAAGTTTGCCGGTCAATTTGAAACCGATCACTTCAGGCAGCAGCATGGATTGCGGCTGGCCGAGCATGGCGGCTTCGGCTTCAATGCCGCCCACACCCCAGCCGAGAACCCCAAGGCCGTTCACCATAGTGGTGTGACTGTCGGTTCCCACGAGCGTATCGGGATAGGCCATGGTGACCTTTTTTCCCTTCACTTTTTCTTCGCGAGTCCATACGGTTTGCGAGAGATATTCGAGATTCACCTGATGGCAAATGCCAGTGCCGGGCGGCACTACGCGGAAGTTTTCAAAGGCGCCTTGCCCCCATTTCAAGAATTTATAGCGCTCCATGTTCTGTTCATATTCGCGCTGCACATTGGCGGCCAGAGATTTGCTGCTGCCGAAACTATCAACCACCACCGAATGGTCGATCACCAGATCAACCGGCACCAATGGATTGATTTTCTGCGCATCGCCTTTGAGTTGCTTCATGCCATCGCGCATGGCGGCCAAATCTACTACAGCTGGAACTCCGGTGAAATCTTGCATCAACACGCGGGCGGGGCGGAAGCCCACTTCTTTGTCTTCCTTGCCTTTGTTAGAAAGCCAAGCAACAAAGCCTTGAATATCGGCTTTGGTTACAGTGCGATTATCTTCATTGCGCAGAAGGTTTTCCAGCAGCACTTTCATCGAAGCTGGCAAAGCAGAAATACCCTTCAGCCCATTCTTTTCCGCCGCCTTCAAGCTGAAGTAAGTGTAGGTTTTGGTGCCAACTTTAAGAGTTTTGCGGGATTTGAAGCTATCAAGTGACATGGTGATCCTCGTGTGCAGAATTTAGGTTCGCTATAGGCTTTATTATTTGGCGTTTAAAACTTTTTCTTCATAGGCAATGGTTTCGGCAATAAGCACGCGCCAGAGTTTTTCAATTGCTTGCGGCGGAACTTTAGTTTCCTTGGAGCGGCGCAGAACATTTTGTACCACTTGCTCAATGCGATCTGGCAACATGGCTGGAATGCTTGCCGCCTGTTTTACATCAATCACGCGATCGACAATGGCGAAACGTTTTTGAATCAGCGCAAACAACTCCGCGTCCACGGCGTCAATCTCTTCACGAAACTTCATTAGCTCGCGTTGGTGCAAAATCAAACCCGTCGCTCCACCATCATCTTCTTAATCTCGGCAATTGCTTTCGCGGGGCTTAAACCTTTGGGGCAGGCTTTGGCGCAGTTCATAATGGTGTGGCAACGATAGAGGCGGAACGGGTCTTCGAGATTATCAAGACGATCACCTGTGGCTTCATCGCGGCTGTCGATCAACCAGCGATAGGCCTGCAACAAAACGGCGGGGCCTAAGTAACGGTCGCCATTCCACCAGTAGCTTGGGCAGGATGTCGAGCAGCAGGCGCAGAGAATGCATTCATAAAGGCCATCCAATAAAGCACGTTCGGATTCAGATTGTTTCCATTCGGCTTGGGGGGTTGGCGTCGTGGTCTTGAGCCAAGGCTCGATGGAGCGGTGCTGCGCGTAAAAATGCGTCATATCCGGAACTAAATCTTTCACCACAGACATGTGCGGCAGTGGATAAATTTTTACAGCGCCCTTCACATCATCACAAGATTTCAAACAAGCCAGCGTGTTGGTGCCATCAATATTCATAGCGCAAGAGCCACAAATCCCTTCGCGGCACGAGCGGCGGAAGGTGAGCGTTGGGTCTTGCTCATTTTTAATTTTGATCAGCGCATCCAAAACCATGGGGCCGCATTGGTCCATGTCCAGCGTGTATGTATCCACATGCGGGTTCTGACCGTCATCAGGATTCCAGCGGTAAATTTTAAATTCACGCAGGTTCTTGGCCGCAGGAATTGGCCAGATTTTTCCGGGAGTGAGTTTGGAGTTTTGGGGGAGAGTAAAGGTGACCATTTTAGTAAACCCGCGCCTTTGGCTTGATGTAGTCTATGTCTTTGCTCATGGTGAAATCATGCACGGGGCGTGAACCCAGCGTTACTTTGCGCTTGGCGTTATCGGCCCAGGCCAAGCTGTGCTTCATCCAGTTTTTATCATCGCGCGTGGGATAATCTTCTCTGGCATGGGCGCCGCGACTTTCTTTTCTGGCTTCGGCGCTGGCAACTGTAACAGCGGATTGCAAAATTAGGTTTTCGTATTCCAGCGTTTCGATGAGATCGCTGTTCCACACCAGTGAGCGGTCAGTCACTTTAATATCGTTATTGGCATTCCAGATTTCGCCGATTTTCTTCACACCTTGGGCAAGCGTTTCGCCCGTGCGGAAAACTGCAGCATCATCTTGCATGGTGCGTTGCATTTTAGCGCGGAGTTGTGCTGTCGGCGTTACGCCATTGGCGTTGCGATACTTGTCTAAACGCGAAACAGCTTCATCACCCATGCCTTTTTTAATATCGGCATGAGGGGAATTTGGCTTCACTTTTTCAACACAACGCAATGCAGCAGCACGGCCAAAGACCACCAAGTCAATCAGCGAATTGGACCCCAAGCGATTTGCTCCGTGTACAGACACGCAAGCTGCTTCACCCACAGCCATTAGGCCGGGAACGGTTTTTTCGGGGTTGCGCTTATCGCCAGCCAGAGCCTCACCATGATAATTGGTCGGAATGCCGCCCATGTTGTAATGGACTGTGGGCAGGATTGGGATTGGTTCCTTGGTCACATCGACACCTGCGAAAATTTTCGCGCTTTCGGAAATGCCAGGCAAACGCTCATGCAACACCGAAGGATCGAGATGTTCGAGGTGAAGATGAATGTGATCTTTCAGCGAGCCAACGCCACGGCCTTCTCTAATTTCAATGGTCATCGACCGTGACACCACATCACGCGAGGCTAAATCTTTTGCCGAAGGGGCGTAGCGTTCCATGAAACGCTCACCAGCGGAGTTGGTGAGATATCCGCCTTCGCCGCGTGCGCCTTCAGTGATGAGGCAGCCTGCCCCATAAATTCCGGTGGGGTGGAATTGCACGAATTCCATATCTTGCAAAGGCAGGCCAGCGCGCAGCACCATGGCATTGCCATCGCCTGTGCAAGTGTGGGCAGACGTTGCCGAGAAATAAGCACGGCCATAACCGCCAGTGGCCAGAATGGTTTGGTGGGCGCGGAAGCGGTGGATGGACCCATCTTCCATGCACATGGCCATGATGCCTTTGCATTCACCATTTTCCATGATCAAATCTAAAGCGAAATACTCAATGAAAAAAGCCGTGTCATAACGCAGTGATTGCCCATAAAGCGTGTGCAACATGGCGTGGCCGGTTCGGTCTGCCGCCGCACAGGTGCGTTGCACCGGCGGGCCTTCACCCATGTTCATCATGTGCCCACCAAAAGGCCGCTGATAAATCTTGCCCTCTTCGGTGCGGCTGAAGGGCATTCCGAAATGTTCAAGTTCATAAACGGCGGTTGGCGCATTGCGGCAGAGATATTCAATGGCGTCTTGGTCGCCCAACCAATCGGCACCTTTCACAGTGTCATACATATGCCACTGCCAGCTATCGGCTCCCATGTTGGCCAATGACGCGGCAATGCCACCTTGCGCTGCCACAGTGTGTGAGCGGGTGGGAAACACTTTGCTGATGCAGGCGGTTTTTAAACCCGCTTGCGAAGCACCGAGAGCAGCTCTCAAGCCAGAGCCACCAGCGCCGACAACAATAACATCAAACGAATGGTCAGTGATTGGATAGGCGGTCATTAAAGTGCGAAGCTCATTTTCAAAATAGAGTAAAGTGCCAGCGCACCCAGAATGAATGTTGCGGAATTGATCATCATCAGTGCGGCCAATTTGCGG
>JANNBH010000059.1:0-24986 GCA_031385245.1 Hyphomicrobiales bacterium
TGGCCATTACATCGACGGCTTCTATAATCCGCGCAGGAGACACTCAGCTTTGGGCTACAAATCGCCCATCACATTCGAAGCCCAAATGGCTGAGATGAACTAAACGGCAGAAAATCTCTCCACTTTTTCCGGGTAAGTCCATTCATCACAAGAGGTAGCATAGGAACCATAGGGCCTAATGCATCGCCACAGGTATATGTAAGTATTGATTGTCGAGCGTTATCAAGCACATAGGTTTTGCCATAAGTTATCTTAAGGTTGCACCTAGCGTCCCTCAGAACAACCATTGCATGTGCTCCTCACTGGCCCTTGGAGAGAGGCCCCTTTATGCAGCTTCGTGGGCTTTATGATGGCGATGGGCCGTGGACTCAGGGTGGGAGCATAGGGTGAGGAAGAGGTATGTTGTCAACATTCACCATCATCACGCTATGTCATCACTAGAGGTAGCGTAGGAGCCTAACGGGTCCCCTAGTATTATGGCACAATTGATTATCGTGCGTTATCAATGCGTTAGGTTTTGCCATAAGTTATCTTAAGGTTGCACATAACGTCCCTAAGCACAACCATTAGACGCATTCCTCGCTGTGCTTAGGATAGCGGCCCTTACAGAGCCTTCCCGTTCTTTGGCACTGCTATAGCCTCTTAACGTTAAACGCTCTGTAATCATGGGATAACCGTAGCTAGCGGACGTTTTCAGAGAGGCTCATGGCTTGTGATCCCAATGGCAACTTGCCCTCCTCTCGCTGCATCAAGACTTTCGCCTTGAGTTCATCAAGCAGTTCGAAGCATTTCAGGATGGCCTTTAAGTAGTCATCGGCAATTGGCAGGGGATTTGGCTTTCCGTCCGCATTCTTATCCTTCATCACTATTTGCAAGTTGTAGCGAAAAACAAGAGCGCCCATTATCGCGTCCGCACGGGTGCGCACCGCTGGCTTACTGTTTGTCTCAGATTTCAGGTTCGTCAATCTCAGGTCGTAAAACGTTTCAGCAAGAGTATCACTGTCCCGCTTTGAGGTGCTTGGTTTATCGGGTTTCACTTGTTCCATGCCGTTGTAAGTTGTCACTCCCCATATGATACGGCTCAGTATAAAGTTAGTCGGTTTAGAGAGGTTGATAGCTGGATACCAACGATCAGGTCCTTCTATCTTGGCAGGGTCTTCGGCCTGTCGTTTGCTCATTCGAACCGTGCCGTCGAATGCAGTGAGCAATCTCATTAATGCAAATGCCGGAGGGTCGAAAAGGCGCGGCGAGTTCCAATGCTTGTCCTTTACTTTCACGGCTATGCGGTCTGGTTTACTGGGATGATATTTAGCACTTATGAAGGGTCCACAAGGCACATCATGCACCAACAGGTGAAGTTGGGCTTTCCGTCCGTCATCATCCGGCAACTCAAGCCACTTAACAATCTTGGCGTAGGCTTCTGGCTTAATCACTTTATTGTTGCCCTCATCCGCCCAATTAGGTTTCGCTTTTGGCTTACGCTTCGTAGGTTTCTTGGTTGCTTTCTTCGCCGCCGTCGTCATTTAACATTTACTCCGTTCACTGATTAATTAGCTGTTCGATATGGGGATTGGTGGTTGAATGCACAATGCCTCACCCGTTGCTGGCCTTAGAGGTTGCGACCTTTTGTGAGATATGCTTAAGGGCCTCATTTGCCGCAATAACGCGAGGGTCTATCAAGTCCAATGCGGTAAGTTCTGTTGCTAGCTCTGAGGTGCTGAGCTTACCAATGAGCATTGATGCAAGGCGCAAAACAGTGATGTCCATTGCGGCAACGTTGTGCATGCCGATTATCTCAGATGACTTGTTAGATTTGCGCTTTGACTCCTTTGTTGCGACTTCGGCGGTGACTTCACAAAAGCGAACAAGGCATTTCTCAGCGATGTCCTTAAAGATTGTTGCGTTAATCTCAATGTCCGCTTCGCTGGTTACAAGCGGCTCCCTCATCCCCTGCTTCCACAGAGTCAGGTTAATGATGGTTCCTTTGTTATTGTTGTCGCTGTTGTCCAAAGTTCTATTCCTTTTTGTTGTCTAATTGATTGTTGATGGTGGTGGGTGGTTGGCTAAGCAATTTACGTGCCGTCTATTCCCTCATGCTCATTTAGTGATGAGCTTTTGGCTGGGGGACCGTGGGTCACTTGCATTTTGGGTTAATGCAGTCCGCGTTGATTTTGTCGGGGTCAACATCGCCCTGATAGACTTTGGGTTGAACGGTTGACGCTTCTCATTCAGATGACCATGTGCGCTTAGTTCCGCTGCGATGGCCCTCAGGCTCATTTGTCCGCCCTTAGGTTTCTTTCGCCTCAACTGTTTTACCAGCGCCACGAGGTCAGGGTCCAGCTCAGCGTGAGACTTGCGGCCTTCGCACTTGCCGTTCTCATTCCTCTTGCGCATTCGGGCCGCTGCCAACTTCGCCACGATGGTTGACTTCTCGAACTGACTTATTGCACCAAGCACTTGCCGCACAAGGACGGCTGTTGGCGTATCTTCGGTAAAGAAGTCGGGTGCGGATGCCGGAACGAGTGCAATCCCTGCCTTTGTGAGAAAGTCGTGACCCGCAAGTTGGACGGCAAGGTCTCTGGCAAAACGATCTGGAGACTCAACGATGATTGACTTGGCACCATTGGTCATAATCCTGTTGAGCATCTCTACGAAGCCCTTGCGCTCATTGATTGGGTCAGCACCGCTAACAGCAGCATCATAATACCAGTCAACAACCTCATAGCCGTTTGCTTTGGCAAAATCCGCGATGTAAATTCGTTGTCGCTTGTCGCTATCCTTATCAGGCCCAACGTTCGTGGCCGAACTCGTTCTCATATAGCCCACCGCTTTGATCAATGTTTTGGCCATTAAATCATCATCTCCAATAGCTTAATACCTAATGTTGTTACTAATTCTGAGGAAAAGGTAACAGATTGAACCTGCGAAATCAACATGAGAAGGGCGGGCTGGTTAATGCGAAGTTGGCAGAGTGCAAGGCGATGGCGATTGGCGCTGCGATGGGAGAGGCTTCATGCTGGCGGGTCCGATGAGAGGTCGGGCACAATGAGCAGCGAAAGCAGCAAGGGGGTGGGTGGCATGGGTGGGGTGGTCTATCGTTTAGGGTCCCATCTAGGCACCGCCAAGGGGGCAGATCACTTGTCAGCCTATACGAGATGGCCTCTCAAAAATGAGCGACTAAAATGAACTTGTCCGTGGACTGATCATATTGCGCCGGAGTTAGGCCAGCACCAAACGGTTTGTTGACGATTAACGTGCATGGTGCGGCAGGAATGGAGAGGATGATGGAACAAGAAACCAGCCTTAAAGAGTGGATTACAAAACTGGCAGCGTACATGTTGCTATTAGGCACGGCAGCGAGTGCATCAGCTCTATACAAAGGGGGGCTGGATGCTGTTGTTAAACTTCACAGTCCAAGCAATCCTGCAAAAGCAGTGGGAACAATATTGCTTCTTGCGAGTATAGGATGGCTAATTTTCGTTGTTAAAAGTGGTGAGCGCAAACCACAAAGTGCCCGAGCAGGAGCAAATCATATAGCGGGTGCAAGCAACATTGCAAGGATGGTAAGAATGCTGCCAACTCAAATTAAGTCAATGAAGGCTAATCGTGGTGCACTCGCAACCATTGCAGGCTTGGGCATAGTGATAGTCGGTAGCGTTGCTTATTTGGAGCGCGAAACGCCCGCATATTTCTACGCGGATGGCTCACCATATACAGGGCCTATTGAGTTCACTTCCATCGAAAGATGCGACGCCTATCGGGAAAAGGTGCATCCAGAGTGGCCGAAGAATTCTGGGTGCGTTCTCAAATAGATCAATTCCTCTTAGTGGACTATTTGGTGGACTAATCCAGTGGACTTTCGTTCGGTTCTCGACTAAAGATAGCCTTTGATTTCGCTGGTTTTTCATTGGTGCCAAAGATTGGCTGGGGCGGGAGGGATCGAACCTCCGAATGCCGGAATCAAAATCCGGTGCCTTACCGCTTGGCGACGCCCCAACACTGCAAATGAAGTGTTTGCTGGCGCGTCTATAGCTGCTTCGATTTAGAAGGGCAATCACCAGTTTAAGAAAAATTAGCGACAAAAAACTATGGCATAACTGGCCCTGTTGAGCCACGCACAATCAGGTCCACTGGCCACAGCTCATGGGGCTGCTCGGCTTTAGGGTCAGTAATGATGCCTAAAATCAATTCAGCCACCCGCGCTCCGGCTAAACGAATTGAAGAACTTGTTGTGGTGAGCGATGGCACCAAACTTGATGCGTTTAAAAAAGCCAAGCCGTCATCATGGGCAATCAACGAAACGTCACGGCCAATCACCAAGCGCATTTCATTGATGGCGCGCATGGCCCCGGCCACCAGCAACATGCTACCAAGAATCAAGGCTGTGGGCCGGTTTGCAAGTTGTAAAATTCGCTTGGTTTGTTGAAAGCCATTTTCTTCGGTCATCATGCCCGATGACATCACTAAAGGATCAATTTTTAGGCCGCGCTCGTTCAAAGCCTTCTCATAGCCACGCCGACGTTCATTGGCATAGTTGAAATCTTCATAGCCATTGATTAGCCCGATGCGCTGATGGCCCAAATCCACAAGAAGTTTTGTGGCGCGGTGGAAAGCACCATAATTATCAATATCAAGCCAAGCATAACCGCCTTCCAGAGCGCCAACACGACCATGCACCACATATGGTATTTTTAATCCGTTCAAAACGTCGATGCGCGGGTCGCCTAGGCGTGGACCAAGCACCACAACTCCATCAACAGTGCCGCCTTGGGCGTAACGTTGGTAAACTGATGTTTCTTCTTCTTGGCCGCCGGCGTGCAGCATCACATCAAAGCCATGGGCGGCATAAACATCGGTGGCACCCGCCACGAAATCTGAAAACAAAGGGTCAATCATCAAGCTTTTATCGGCGGGCAAAACATAACCAATGGCGTGGGCACGGCCCGTGGCAAGCCTGCGCGCATGGGTGTTTGGCCGATAGCCAAAGCGCCGTGCTTCTTCATCCACACGTTTGCGGGTTTCCTCGCTCACTTCAGGATAGCCATTCAAAGCCCGGCTCACAGTGGTGGGCGAGAGGTTGAGATGCGCTGCCAATTCTTTGAGATTCATGGCTTATTTCTTTTCCAAACAGTCAAAGCGCTTTGAGAATTTGCGCTTTTCTCCATATAGCTAACCTAACCAGAACTGCGCCTCGGCGCAAGAGAATGACCATATCATTAAAAAAGCTTGACGATATTTAAAACTCACGCCATAGATTAGGCGTTCAAAGCGCTTTGGTAAAAATAACAAAAATCAACCCAAGGCTTACAATCGTGTTTTGTAATAAGTTCAATTGGGAGGACTACAAATGAAGAAATATATGTTCTTAGGTGCAGCCGTAGCTGCAATGTTGGTTGCTTCACCAGCTTTTGCTGAACTGAAGTATAAGCCAGGTGAAGGCCCGTTCACATGGGCAAATCTTGATGAATTGAAGAAGGTTGACCTCAAGGGCGAAACTTTGACAATTTTCGGACCATGGCGTGGCGATGATGAAACCCACGTGCAAGTGGTTCTCGAATACTTCCGTGAAGCCACTGGCGCCGATGTAAAATATGCATCGTCGGAAAACTATGAGCAACAAGTCGTGATCGACACACAAGCTGGTTCACCATCCAATATCACGGTGTTGCCACAGCCCGGCCTCATCGCCGATCTCGCTGCCAAAGGCTTCATGGCGCCGTTAACCGATGCTGATAAAGCTTGGATGGTAGAAAACTACGGTGCTGGTCAATCATGGGTCGACATTGGCACATCGAAAGACAAAGACGGCAAAGCCCAGTTCTTCGGTTTCTCTTACAAGACTGACGTGAAGAGCCTTGTTTGGTATAGCCCAGAAAACTTCAAAGACGCCGGTTACGCCATTCCAACGACCATGGAAGAAATGATCGCTCTGTCTGACAAGATTGTTAAAGACGGTGGCAAGCCATGGTGCATTGGTCTGGGTTCAGGCGGCGCAACCGGTTGGCCAGCAACCGACTGGATGGAAGACATTATGCTTCGCACCCAGAAACCAGAAGTATATGATGGCTGGGTGAAGAACACTGTTAAGTTCACCGATCCAGCAGTCATCAATGCGATGGACATTTTCGGCTCATTCGCCAAGAACGATGCTTACGTTGATGGCGGTGCTGCCGGTGTTGCTTCAGTTGACTTCCGCGACAGCCCGAAGGGTCTCTTCTCTTCGCCGCCAAAGTGCTACATGCATCACCAAGCTTCGTTCATTCCAGCCTTCTTCCCAGAAGGCACAAAGCTCGGAACAGATGCTGACTTCTTCTACATGCCAACCTACGCTGCAATGGCAGACCTCGGTAAGCCAGTGCTCGGTGCAGGCACACTGTTCACCATCACCAAAGATTCAAAAGCTTCGCGCGCCTTCATCGAATTCTTGAAGTTGCCATTGGCCCATGAAATCTGGATGCAAGACGGTGGTTTCTTGACGCCATTGAAAACCGCAAACCAAGCAGCTTACGGCAGCGATGCCGCACGCAAGCAAGGTGAGATTATGACTACGGCAACAACCTTCCGCTTCGACGGTTCGGATCTGATGCCAGGTAAAATCGGTGCAGGTGCCTTCTGGACCGGCATGGTGGACTTTGTCGGTGGCAAGTCTTCTGCTGACACAGCAGCAGGCATTCAAAAAGCCTGGGATGAACTCCAATAATAAAAATAGAACTCGGTTGTCGTGGAAATGCGACAACCGGATTCTTTAACACCACGGTTTTCGATTTCCTCCCGAAAATCTAAGAGCGGCTGGTTCAAAAGCGCTGGCCGCTTTCGTTTTCTCTTTTTTCTGCATGACACTTGCCACAAGACATGGTGATGTGAAACTACTTCGCGCGTCGCTGGGGAGAAATAACCATGACTGCTCAATTGTTTTCCGCCTTCATCACGGTGTTGATAGGCGTTGGCGGCTGCCTCGCTTATTTTTATGGCTCAAACACCCTGCTCGACAAAATGTTGCCAGTGAATGCCAACAATGATGATCGTTCAATCCGAAATTTAAAATTGCAGTCTTCAATAAGGCCGTGGTTGTTTCTTGGTCCTGCACTGATATTGCTGACGCTGTATCTGGTCTACCCAGTCATTCAAACCATTTGGCTGTCGTTTCATGACAATGCTGGCGACAAATTCGTTGGCATGAATAATTATGTCTGGGCCTTCAACGACACTCAGTTCCGCACATCGATTTTTAATAACTTGCTTTGGCTGCTGGTTGTGCCTGCCGCATGTACGCTCTTTGGGCTGATCATCGCTATTCTGACCGATAAAATCTGGTGGGGGCAATTGGCCAAGAGCTTGGTGTTTCTGCCACTGGCGATTTCTTTTGTTGGTGCATCGGTAATTTGGAAATTCGTCTATGACTATCGTGGTGAGGGCCAGGAACAGATCGGAATTCTGAATGCCGTGGTTGAATGGTTTGGTGGTTCACCTCAGGTTTGGATATCAACGCCATTCTGGAACAACTTCTTCCTTATGGTTATTCTGATCTGGATTCAAACTGGCTTTGCCACTGTTATTTTGGGTGCTGCATTGCGCGGTGTTCCGGAAGATACGATCGAAGCAGCAACGATAGATGGTGCGGGCCCGTTCAAGATTTTTTGGCGCATTATGGTGCCGCAAATTATGACCACTATCATCGTGGTGTGGACCACCATCACCGTGCTGGTGTTGAAAGTGTTCGACATCGTGTTGACCATGACCAATGGCCAGTGGGACACACAAGTTCTTGCCAACTTGATGTTCGATTGGATGTTCCGTGGCGGTGGCCACTTTGGCAGAGGAGCAGCGATTGCCATCATCATCATGCTCGCCGTGTTGCCGATTATGATTTACAACATTCGTCAGGCCAATGCCGAACAAAAGGGAGGCCACTGATCATGTGGGATCGCATTAAACTTGAACCTTCTAAGTTCGCGCTCCATTTGGCCGTTCTGCTGATTGTTGCCATTTGGACATTCCCAACGGCCGGTCTGTTGGTGTCGTCACTGCGTGACAAAAATCTGATCGCCACGTCCGGCTGGTGGACCGCCCTTTCAACCACCGATCGTTCGGCCCAAGGCCGCATGGCTGAGCCTGCCAAACAGGTGAGCAAAGACGGCAAGTTTGAAATCAGTGGCAGCCTGTTTGAGGGTGCAGAAACGGCTGGCGTCGTCAAAGCCTTTGGCTTGAAAGTTCAAAAGCCAGATGAGTTTGTGGCAGGAAGCACGGCGACAACTGAAGACGGCAAAACTTTAACGGTAATGAATGACGGGTCTTACATTTACACCTCACCAGTTGCCTTTGAAGGCGACAGTGGCAAGCGCCTGTTTTACATTAACTCGGTGCCGCCAAAATTTACCACGGACAACTACAGCAACGTGTTATTCTCGGAAGGTATTGGGCGTTCCTTTGTTAACTCGTTGACGGTGACAATTCCAGCAACCATCATCCCGATTTTAATTGCAGCCTTTGCTGCCTATGCATTGGCGTGGATGAAACTTCCGGGTCGTGGTTTCATCATAGCAGTCATCGTGGGCCTGCTCGTTGTGCCCCTGCAAATGTCATTGATCCCGCTGCTCAAGCTATACAATGCAACGGGATTTCTGTCTAAAACCTATCTTGGCATTTGGTTGGCGCATACGGCTTTTGGTTTGCCCTTCGCCATCTATTTGCTCCGCAGTTACATTGCAGGCTTACCCCGCGATCTGATTGAATCAGCGCAAGTCGACGGTGCCAATGACTTCAAAATTTTCCTCCGCATCGTGCTTCCCCTGTGCTTTCCGGCTCTGGCCTCCTTCGCCATTTTCCAATTCCTCTGGGTGTGGAATGATTTGTTGGTCGCCATCGTGTTTTTAGGCTCAGGTGAAGATCAACTGGTTCTCACCGGCAAGCTCAACGGACTGCTCGGTTCGCGCGGCGGCAATTGGGAAATTCTCACGGCGTCAGCATTCGTCACCATCGTGGTGCCACTGACGGTATTCTTCGCATTGCAACGTTATTTCGTGCGCGGCCTGTTGGCTGGCTCAGTAAAGGGAGGCTGATATGGCTGACATTAAACTTACGAAACTCAACAAGTCCTATGGCTCTGTCCATATTCTCAAGGACGTAAGTCTCGACATCAAGTCCGGCGAGTTCATGGTGTTCGTAGGCCCATCGGGTTGCGGTAAATCTACGTTGCTGCGTGCCATCTGCGGGTTAGAAGCCATATCCTCAGGTCAACTCGAAATTGATCACGCAGTGGTCAATGAAGTGCCGCCCTCGAAACGCGGCATTGCCATGGTGTTCCAGTCTTATGCGCTTTATCCGCATATGAGCGTCTATGAGAACATCTCCTTTGCCCTCGAAAATCAAGGCCTGCCGAAAGATGAGATCAAGAAAAAAGTTGAGAAGGTCGGTGAACTTCTGCAGCTCACGCCTTATCTCGCACGTTTGCCAAAAGCCCTTTCCGGCGGCCAACGTCAACGTGTTGCCATTGGTCGCGCCATCGTTCGCGGCGCAAAAGTATTCTTGTTCGACGAACCTTTGTCAAACTTAGATGCAGCCTTGCGTGTGCAAACCCGCATGGAAATTGCCAAGCTGAAGCGCGACATGCCCAACACCACCATGGTTTATGTGACCCATGACCAAGTGGAAGCCATGACATTGGCCGACCGTATTGTGGTGTTGCAAGCTGGCCGTATTGAGCAAGTTGGCACGCCAATGGAACTTTATGAAAAACCGGGCAACACTTTTGTTGCCGGATTTATTGGTTCGCCCAAAATGAATTTGGTCACTGGTGCGCCAGCCACGCGTGAAAAATGCACGACCATGGGTATCCGGCCAGAGCATTTGCAAATCTCAACCAAGGCTTCGGCCAAAGCAATTGCTGGAACCGTTGAGTATACCGAAATTCTGGGCAGTGACAGTTTCATTTATGTGATGACTGAACAAGGCATGGTCACGGCCCGCGAATCTGGTAGTACGGCGATCAAGAATGGCAATAAGGTTTACCTGTCACCAATTGCCGAACACATTCACCGCTTTAATGAAAGCGGCCAGAGGATCAACTAAACATGACCATTCGCACTCTCATCTGGCATGAACACCGCCATGAGCAAACCAACAAGCTTGTCGCCTCGCTTTATCCGGAAGGAATGCATGGCGCATTGAAGAACGCTTATAAAGGCGATAAGGAGTTTGTGGTTGGCCATGCGCTGTTGGATGACGACAAAGAACACGGCCTTTCACAAAAGCGATTGGACGAAACTGACGTGTTGCTGTGGTGGGGTCATGCTGCCCATGGCGATGTGAGCGATGTGATTGTAGACCGTGTTGCAAAACGCGTGTGGGAAGGCATGGGCCTTATCGTGCTGCATTCCGGCCACTATTCTAAAATATTCAAAAAACTCATGGGCACTCCCTGTTCGCTCAAATGGCGTGAAGCCGGCGAAAAAGAACGCGTGTGGATTATCAATCCCAATCATCCAATCGCTGAGGGCTTGCCCGAAATGATCGAGATTGAAAACGAAGAAATGTATGGCGAGCCCTTCTCGATTCCAGAACCTTTGGAAACAGTGATGATTTCGCATTTCGAAGGCGGCGAAGTGTTTCGCTCTGGTGTCACTTATCAACGCGGCGCAGGCAAAATATTCTATTTCCGCCCCGGCCATGAAGCTTACACCGCTTATCATAATCCGCTGGTGTTGAAGGTGATCAAAAATGCAACACGCTGGGCTTATAACCCGGCGAAGCCTTGGACTGGCATTCACCAAGCGCCAAATGTGCCAGCCGACAAAGCGCCAATTCCACTTGAAATAAAAGGCCCACGCCTGCATGAGGATGGCGAAGAAGGGTTTAGATAATGAAAAAGATTCGTTTGTTAGTGTTGGGTACCGGCGGCATGGCTGCGGCCCACATCAAGCAATTCCAAGCTGATCCTCGCGTGGACGTCACGGGCTGTTCCGATATAGATTTGGCCCGCGCCAAAAAATTTGCCGATGAGCATAAAATTCCACACGCCTTTGGCAGTTTGGATGATGCAATCAAGTGGGGCGAATTTGATGCCGCTACTAACGTAACGCCAGATTCAATTCATCACCCAACCACCATGAAATTGCTTGCCGCTAAAAAGCATGTGCTGTGCGAAAAGCCACTGGCCGAGAATTTTAAACTCGCCGATGAAATGGCCACAACTGCTGAAAAGGCTGGGGTGATCAATATGGTCAACCTCACTTATCGTGCGGTGGCCGGTTTGCAAAAAGCCAAACAGATTATTGCCTCTGGCGAAATTGGCGAAATCCGCCATGTCGAAGCCAGCTATCGCCAAAGCTGGTTGGTGGGTAACCACTGGGGCGCTTGGGATAAGCTGCCCATGTGGCTGTGGCGCCTGTCAGAAAAGCACGGCTCCAAAGGTGTGCTCGGCGATGTGGGCATTCATATTCTCGATTTCACCACCTACGCCATCGGCATGATGCCGACGAGCCTACAAGCCCGCCTCAAAACTTTCCCCAAAGCCCCCGGCGATAAAATCGGTGAATACATTTTGGACGCCAATGATTCAGCTTCGATGATCGTCGAATTTGAAAATGGTGCCCAAGGCATCATCCACGCCAGTCGCTTTTTTACCGGCTACGGCAATACGCTAAAGCTCCACGTCTTCGGCACCAAAGGCGGTCTAGAAATTGAAAACGATCACGACCTTACCACGCTGAAAGTGTGCAGCGGCGAAGACGTCCACACCCAAGCCTGGCGCAACATCGTAAAAACCGAAGCAGAACCTGCGAACTACAAAAAATTCATTGATGCAATTGTAGCCGGAAAGAATGGCGATCCAAGTTTTAGACGTGCCGCCGACCTCCAGAAGATATTAGACGCCTGCTATTCAAGCGAAGCGTCGAATGCGGTGAAGCTCTAACCTCCTTCTCCGCATCGCGGGGAAGGTGGATCGCGCTTTTTCTTGCGCGAGACGGATGGGGAGCTCCGTCTTCAATCTTTGAATCCCTCGCCACCCCATCCGGCCCAAGTGGCCACCTTCCCCAAAACTTGAGGAAGGAGAAGATGCCCAAATGGCGGATAAGAGCTAGTGCTTCAGTATTGGAGTCACAGCCTCTAACTCTCATCCTCACCCACGGAAAAGGAATTTATGACAAATAGTTCTCCAGTTTTTCCATTCACCTCGGAAATAAACCAAGTAATTTTGTATAGATGATGGCCATCAATTATCTTGTTAGCCAATTCGGCTTTTATTTTAACGCTTTGTACGTTTGAAGCGATATTACTAGTCCAAATTTCTAAAGGACAATCTTCTATGACCTTGGCAAAAAACCATAGAAATTTAGTCCACCCGTCTTTGACGCTATTGATTTCTGGGAGTCCACGCTCCTTGATGAATGTATCGAGCTCTTTCTTGAACAACCGCATATCGAAAACACGTTCGATTTCTTTCCTTTGGCTTTCAGGTAAGTCTGATAGCTTTCTGTCATCACGAAGTATTGTGTTTGCTTCATCAAATTGACCTAAAACAAGCTGCGCCATCTGCCCACTCAGCTTGGGATGAAGAGCCCAGTCGCACTTAAACTTTAGAAGTTGATATTTGTCTTTGGGGCCGCCCTCCAAAATCTTTCGTATTTGGACCATCAAATATACCGCTTCGGCTTCTGTCTTTACCCCAGCTAAAATCAGATCGGTCAATTTAAGTTCTATGGCCGAAATCATGTCTGAGATTCCTTCACCCTCAACCTATAACTATGCAACAGCGGCTCAGTATATCCATTCGGCTGCTCCAGGCCTTTGAACACCAAATCACACGCCGCCTGAAAAGCCAGTGACTTTTCAAAATCGGCGCTCATCGCTCGGTACGAAGCATCGCCCGCATTCTGCCCATCCACCACAGCGGCCATGCGCTTTAGCGTTTCCAAAACTTGTTCCTTCGAACACACGCCATGCCTAATCCAGTTCGCCATATGCTGCGATGAAATGCGCAATGTGGCGCGGTCTTCCATTAAACCCACATTGTTGATGTCTGGCACTT
The DNA here is from genome assembly GCA_031385245.1 of Hyphomicrobiales bacterium. GTDB lineage: Bacteria > Pseudomonadota > Alphaproteobacteria > Rhizobiales > Aestuariivirgaceae > Aestuariivirga. Next base: position 13,028 of record JANNBH010000059.1, read on the forward strand.
TAGAGCAACCCACCCCTTGCTCCACCCAGCGCACCACATAGCCCAGCAGCCCTTGCGCGTTGTTATCAAGCTCAGCTTGAATATCCGCGGCACTCCAATTGGGCCTAGTCACCACTGGCACGGAGAGAATATCATCAAGGCTTGCACGGGCACGCGACTTCAATTGCGCTTGCATTGCTGAAACACTCACACGGTGATAATGCGTGGCATGGAGCGTCGCTGCGGTGGGTGATGGCACCCAAGCAGTGTTGGCTCCCGCTTTTGGATGCGCGATTTTCTGTTCCAGCATATCGGCCATTCTATCAGGCATGGCCCACATGCCTTTGCCAATTTGGCCGTGTCCCGGCAGGCCGAGCGTCAAACCATTGTCCACATTCCAATTCTCATAAGCTTGAATCCAGGTGGCTTTCTTCATGTCGCCTTTCCGCACCATGGGGCCCAGCTCCATCGAGGTGTGAATCTCATCGCCCGTGCGATCGAGGAAGCCAGTATTGATAAACACAATGCGGTCCTTTGCAGCGCGGATGCATTCTTTAAGGTTCACCGTGGTGCGGCGTTCCTCATCCATAATACCAATCTTGAGCGTGTTGACGGCAAGCCCCAGAGCCTGTTCCACCCGTGCAAAAATCTCCACTGCAAATGCCACTTCCTCCGGCCCATGCATCTTCGGTTTCACAATATACATCGAACTTTGCCGCGAATTGGCTTTGCGCTTAAAATCATGCATCGCGCAAAGGGCCGTGACCATGCAATCCAAAATGCCTTCAGGAACCTCATGGCCATCAGCAAGAGTAATTGCCGGATTAGTCATCAAGTGCCCCACATTGCGAATAAGCATTATTGCGCGACCGTGTAGTGAAAACGCTTTCCCATTTCGATCCGTATACTGACGATCTGCATTCAGCTTGCGTGTGAAAGACTTACCGCCCTTGGCAATCTCCTCGGCCAAATCACCCTTCATCAGGCCCAGCCAATTGCGATAAACCAGAACCTTGTCTTCCGCATCAACGGCCGCAACCGAATCTTCGCAATCCATAATTGTTGTGAGGGCAGACTCAAGAATGACATCAGCAATCCCCATAGCATTCAATTTAACGTCAATGTGCAAGCCATTGTTGAGCAACAGATATGAGCCTTCACCGCCACCAATCCATTGCTTATCATCTGCGAACTTCAAATAGGTTTTGTTGTTGACCGAAGACCATTTCATATTTTGCAGCGGCACAGCAACATCCAAAAACTCCGCTGACCACGCCATAACCGCAGCTCCACGCAGAGGATCATAAGCCCCTTTATTGCTGCCAACGGAAATCGCATCCGTGCCATAAAGCGCATCAAACAATGAACCCCAGCGCGCATTGGCAGCATTCAAAGCAAAGCGCGCATTGTTCACTGGCACCACCAATTGTGGGCCAGCAAGCTTGGCGATCTCTGCATCAACACCCAGTGTCATAACAGTAAAATCTGGTTCCTCTACAATGAGATACCCGATTTTCTTCAGAAACTGGTTATACTCCAAGGAATCAAATTTTTGCGCGTGTTCGCGATTCCACACATCAATTTTTGCCTGAAGTTCATTGCGTTTTTTTAGAAGCGCACGATTTTTTGGTGCAAGGTCATGGGTCAATTTTGCAAAGCCTAACCAGAATTGTTCCTCCGAAATACCCGTGCCTGGCAAGGCCTCACCCACAATAAATTCTACCAACAGCGGATGAACCCACAATCCAAATTTCTCAATCATCTTAAAATCCAATCTGCACCTTCATAGCTTGTGAACGGTCACCTGCTAAGTCAAAAGCCCGCTTTGCTTCAGCCAATGGCACTACTTCAGTCAGCAATGGCTTCAAATTCACGCGGCGCTTATTTATCATATCAACTGCCAAACCAAACTCTTCGTGAAAACGGAATGATCCACGAATTTCAATTTCCTTCGACACGATCATATTTTGCGGCACAGATATATTTCCGCCAAGCCCAAGTTGAATCAAAATTGAACGCGGACGCAAAACTTCAAGCCCCATATGCAATGCTGCTTCTGTGCCAGATGCTTCGATCATCACATCGAAAGTTCCTTTGTTGGTTTTGAACTTATTCATCGCCTCTGCAGCAGTTGCCACATTCACAGTTGTGTCGGCCCCCACTTTCTGCGCGAGGTTCAATGTAAAATCCGAAACATCAGTAGCAACAATCTCTTGTGCGCCATGTGCGCGAGCCGCAACAATCGCTAGCGCCCCAATCGGTCCGCAGCCTGTAACAAGCACGCGCTTATTGGCGAGAGAGCCAGCCCGCATAATGGCGTGAAGTGTCACGGCGAATGGTTCGGCGAAAGCTGCTTCTTCAATCGAAACACCAACAGCAATTTTATGCGCTTGTGAGGCCTGCGCTACGATGGATTGTTGAAAGGCTCCCTGCACATGCGGAAAGCGCATCGCACTTCCGTAAAACAACATATTCAAACAATGGGCCTGTGCCCCACGCAAACAATACTCGCAAGTGTTGCATGGCCGTGATGGATTGAGCGCCACCACATCGCCCACTTTCACCTCTGTAACGCCCGCACCAATCTCGGTCACTTCGCCCGCAACTTCGTGACCCAGCACCATGGGTTCCTTCAAGCGAATAATCCCAAAGCCACCATGCTTGTAATAATGTAAATCTGATCCGCAAATGCCGCCGCGCCTTATCGCTACTGCAATTTGTCCAGCGCTAGGTTTTTCCACAATGCGGTCTTCCACGCGCAAATCCAACGCGTTGTGAATGACTACCGCCTTCATATTAGCACCGGCGTGAGCAAGGGCTTGCCAGCAAAGTGCGCTTCCAAGTTATCGCGTACCAGTTTGCCCATGGCCTTGCGGGTTTCTAGCGTGCCACTGCCCACATGTGGCAGCACCACAACATTTTTAAGTTTCATAAAGCGGGCATCAATGTTGGGCTCATTCAAATAGACATCAAGCCCTGCGCCTTTGATTACACCATTTTCAAGGGCGTGCAACAATGCAGCCTCATCAACAACAGTGCCGCGCGCCACATTGATGAAATAGCCTTGCGGCCCCAGCGCAATGAGAGCAGCAGAACCGATCATCGCTTTAGAACCAGCGCCGCCTGCAACAGCGGCCACCAGAAAATCGGATTGCGCGGCCAGCGCTTCAACAGTTTCGCAATAAGCAAATGGCACATCATCACGCCTGTTGCGGTTGTGATAAGAAATTTCCATATCGAACCCTTGGGCCCGTTTAGCAATGGCCATGCCAATGCGGCCAAGTCCAAGAACGCCCAAGCGCTTGCCAAAAAATCGCGTGGCTAAGGGCAATGTGCCTTGCGGCCATTTGTGGTCGCGCACCAACACATCGCCTTGCGGCATCATACGGGCAGCGGCAATGCAAAGGCCAATCGCCAAATCCGCCACATCGCCGGTGAGAACATCTGGCGTGTTAGAAACATGTATGCCACGAGTCGCCGCTGCCTTCAGATCAATCGCGTCAGTGCCCACCCCAAAACAGGCAATCAGTTCAAGCTGGGGCAGACTCTCGATAAGTTCAGCAGAAGCTCCAAGATCACCACGTGTGGCAATAGCGCGAATATCTTCGGCATGGCGATTGATATAACTGTGCTTGTCGTCCACCAGCCAAAGCTTATGCACATCATAAGCCGCTTCTAAAACTGGCATCTCCCATTCAGGGTAAAGGCCAATCATCAACACACCAGGTTTTTTCATTTGCAACTTGTCTCGGAAAAGGGTTTGAATCTGATTATGACAATGAAACTTTTTAATCTCAACGGCAAGCGTGCTTTGATCACAGGTTCCAGCCAAGGCATCGGGCTGGCACTCGCTAAAGGCTTGGCGGAAGCTGGTGCCGAGGTTATTTTAAATGGCCGCGATGCTGTAAAACTACACAGTGCTGCCAATGAATTGAAAGCTCTTGGCCTCAAAGTGAATGAAGCTTTGTTTGATGTAACGTCTGAAAATGAAGTTGCCGCCGCCATCACAAACCTTGAAGCTCATAGCCCAATTGATATACTTATCAACAATGCCGGAATGCAATTCAGGGCACCATTGGAGGATTATCCACCCGAAAAATTTCGTGAGCTTTTGCGCGTGAATGTGGAAAGCGTTTTTCTGGTTGCTCAAGCCGTAGCCCGCCACATGATCAAGCGTCAGCGCGGCAAAATTATCAACATCTGCTCGGTGCAAAGTGAATTGGGCCGGCCGTCGATTGCGCCATATACGGCAACCAAAGGTGCCGTAAAAATGCTCACCAAAGGCATGTGCGCCGATTGGGCCAAGCATAACATTCAAGTGAACGCCATTGGGCCTGGCTATTTTAAAACACCTTTAAATCAAGCTTTGGTGGATAATCCTGAATTTTCAACATGGCTGGAAAAGCGCACTCCAGCTGGTCGCTGGGGCACTGTAGATGAGTTAACTGGCTCAGCCATCTTCCTCGCTTCGAACGCCTCATCCTTCATCAATGGGCATATTCTTTATGTTGATGGCGGTATCACCAGTGTCCTCTAATCGGTTCACAGGTGCTGCTGTTGTTATGGGTGTCGCTTCGTGTGGCAAAACTTCTGTTGGCGAATTATTGGCAGAAAAACTGAACGCGCATTTTGTTGAAGGTGATCGCCTGCACTCTGCGGCAAACGTTGCAAAAATGTCAGCAGGAAATCCTTTGACCGATGAAGATCGTTGGCCATGGCTTGCTGCCATCGGACAATCTCTTGCGGGCCGTGAAGCGTGTGTTGGATCTTGCTCAGCGCTCAAACGCATTTACCGCGAAGCCATCACCAAAGCGGCGCAGCGCCCTGTTTATTTTATATATCTGCATGGTGCCCGCGAATTATTGGAACAGCGCATTGGCGCAAGAAAAGGCCATTTCATGCCTTCCTCACTTTTGGACAGTCAACTAAAGACATTGGAAATGCCAGCCGCAGATGAGCGAGCACTCACATTGGATATTGCTTTGCCCATCACAGAAATCGTAAGTCGTGCTAGAGAATGGTTATTACAACAGGGGTAAAAATAATGGCTGATGCGGAAATTGGTTTAATTGGTCTTGGTGTTATGGGCTCCAACTTGGCTTTGAACATTGCTGAGCATGGCTTCAAGGTTGCCGTCTATAACCGCACGCGCGATGTGACCCATAAGTTTTTTAACAATGCAGGAAAACTAGCCGCAAACATTATCCCCTGCGATAATCTTGATGATTTAGTCGCCGCCATCCGCCCGCCACGCCCAATTATTATTCTCATCAAAGCGGGAGACCCGGTGGATAATGAAATTCGTTTGCTGCGCGAAAAATTATCGAAGCACGATATCATCATCGATTCTGGCAATGCCAATTTCCGCGACACTATGCGCCGCTTTAAAGAATTAGAGGATTCAGGCCTCACTTATATTGGCATGGGAATTTCTGGCGGTGAAGAAGGTGCGCGCCATGGCCCGGCCATCATGGTGGGTGGCAAGGAAGAATCTTACAAACGCATAGAAAAAATTCTGGATGCTGTGGCCGCCAAACATAAAAAAGAACCGTGCTCGGCTTGGCTAGGCGAAAATGGTGCGGGCCATTTTGTAAAAACCATTCACAACGGCATTGAATATGCCGATATGCAAATGATCTCCGAAATTTATGGTTTGATGCGCGATGGCCTGGGCATGAAGGCCGCCGAAATTGCTGCGGTGTTTAAGAAGTGGAATACCGGCCGCCTCAACTCTTATTTGATAGAAATCACAGCCGAGGTTCTATCGGTGATCGATGCCAAAGCCAAAAAACCAATCGTTGATATTATTTTGGATCGCGCCGGACAAAAAGGCACTGGCAAATGGGCGGTGATTGAAGCCCAAACTATGGGTGTCTCCGCTTCCACAATTGAAGCTGCCGTTGATGCGCGTGTTCTATCTTCAATGAAGGTTGATCGCAGCGCTGCAGAAAAAGCCTATAAAATTACCCACAAAAAAATAAACCCCAAATCTCGCGCCGCATTTTTAAAGCAACTTGAAGCCGCTCTCTATGCCGGAAAAATTGCAGCCTATGCTCAAGGCTTCGCGGTAATGGAACAAGCATCCGCTGATTTCAAATGGAACCTGCCGCTTGGCACCATTGCCAAAATTTGGCGCGAAGGCTGCATCATCCGTTCTCAATTTTTAGGGCTTATCACCCAAGCGTTCGCAAAATCAAAGGGCAAAGGCAACTTGCTCATGGCTCCCGCCTTTATGGAAATGATGAAAGACAGCCATGGCTCACTTCGCGCTGTGATCGCTCAAGCCGCACTGGCGGGCGCACCTGCACCTGCCTTGTCTAACGCTCTGAATTATTTTGACACTTATCGCCAAGCGCGTGGCACTGCCAATCTCATTCAAGCCCAACGCGATTTCTTTGGTGCACACGGCTTTGAGCGTATAGGTGAAGAGGGCGCATTCCACGGTCCTTGGGCAGGCACCGATAAGTAACTAAATAGTTCTTTTCCTGTGCAAGTATATTTGATACGCTGCCACGATGATTTATGATTACATCATCGTTGGTGGCGGCTCGGCTGGCTGTGTGCTGGCGGCACGGCTTTCTGAAAAGCCAGATGTGAAAGTTTTATTGCTTGAAGCGGGTGGCACAGACCGCAACTTTCTGTTCCATTGGCCAGCAGGCTTTGCCAAAATGACCAAGGGCATTGCCAGCTGGGGTTGGTCCACTGTTCCACAAAAACATATGAAAAACCGTCTGTTGCGCTTCACGCAAGCCAAAATCATCGGCGGCGGCTCATCCATCAATGCTCAGCTTTACAATCGCGGTAACAAATTAGATTTTGAAGAGTGGCGGCAAAAAGGTTGTGAAGGCTGGTCTTACGAAGATGTACTGCCTTATTTCAAACGGGCCGAAAATTTTGAACGTGGGGCCGATCTTTATCATGGTGCAAATGGTCCACTTGGTGTTGCCTATCCGCGCAGTTCATTGCCAATTTGCGACGCGTTCTTCAAAGCCGCAGGCGAACTTGGCATACCCTATAATGATGATATGAATGGCGCTTCACAAGATGGTGTGGGTTATTATCAGCTCACGCAGAAAAACGCGCGCCGCTCCTCAACGGCCACTGCCTATCTCAATCCAGCCAAGGCTCGCAAGAATCTTGATATAAAATATCACGCCCAAATTCGCCGCATCATAGTCGAGAACAATCGTGCTATCGGTGTTGAACTATTATCAGGTGAAATCTATCATGCTGAGCGCGAAATTATTTTAACAGCTGGTGCCATCGGCTCACCAAAATTGCTTCTGCAATCCGGTATTGGCCCGGCAGATCATCTTCGCGAAGTGGGTATCGATCTCAAACACCATCTTCCTGGTGTGGGCGAGAATCTGCAAGATCATCTTGATCTCTTTGTGATCAGCGAATGCACTGGCGATCACACGTATGATAAGTATGGCAAACCACAGTGGGCTGCTCTTGCTGGCCTGCAATATCTGCTTAACCGCACTGGTCCCGTGGCATCCGCACTTTTTAGTCAGGGTGGCTTTTGGTATGCCGATGAAAATGCTAGGTCAGCCGATATTCAATTTCACTTTGGTTTAGGGTCCGGCATTGAAGCAGGTGTGGCCACCATGAAAAATGGCGGAGCCACTTTAAACTCGGCTTACATGCGCCCGCGTTCGCGCGGCACTGTTAGGCTAGCCTCAAACAATCCAAATGATGTGCCCTTGATTGATCCAAATTATTGGGACGACCCTTACGACAAAGATATGTCACTCAAAGGCTTGCGCCTCGCACGCGAGATTATGAATCAATCGGCATTAATGCCTTTTCTAAAACAAGAGCGACTGCCAGGACGTGCTTTGCAAACAGACGCGGAACTTTTTGACTATGCCTGCGCCAATGCCAAAACCGATCACCATCCTGTTGGCACCTGCCGCATGGGCCACGATGAAATGGGTGTTGTCACGCCCAATTTGAAGCTACGCGGCCTTGAAGGTCTCCGCGTGTGTGATGCTTCAATCATGCCAAATGTGACAACCGGAAACACCAACGCCCCCACAATTATGATAGCGGAAAAAGCCGCTGATTTGATTAGGAACAACACATGAAAAAACTAAATGGCATTCCTCAACTCGGCCTCGGCACCTATCCTTTGCTAGGCGATGAAGTTTATAACGCGGTCCGCATGGCCATTGATCTGGGTTATCGCCACATCGACACCGCGCAAATGTATGGCAATGAGGCAGGCGTTGGCAGAGCTATTAAAGACTGCGGCGTAAGGCGGGAGGAGCTTTTTATTGTCACTAAAGTAGATCCCGGCAACGTGTCACAGCAAAAATTTTCCAAGACCGTCGCAAAATCTCTAGTCGATCTTGGTGGACCAGTTGACCTCCTGCTCATCCATTGGCCACCTGCTGAAGATGAATTGGATGCAGTGTTAGATCGCCTTTTGGTGGAACTTGGGAACGGCACAACCAAAGCCATTGGTGTAAGCAATTTTTCCTCAAAAATGTTGCGCCATGCCCATGCATACACCGACGGTAAAATCATCTGCAATCAGGTGGAGTTTCATCCACTTATTGATCAATCAATACTGATCAGCGCTGCCACCGAGCTTGGCATTGTGTTGGAAGCCTATTGCCCGATTGCGCGCGGAGCCGCACTGAAGCCGGAAATCATACAAGCCATTGCAGCAAAGCATAATCGCTCCCCATCCGAAATCGTATTGCGCTGGATCACCCAACAAGGCATTGTCGCTATTCCCATGACCACCAAAAAAGCCAATGCGGAATCGAATTTGCGCGCTTTGGAATTTGATTTGAGTGCAGATGAAATGAAATCGATCTCAGCAATCGGAACTGCAAGTGGCCGCACCATCAATCCCATTTGGATGCAAGGCCGTTGGGACCCAACAACCTAAACAACAGTCGCAAAGCGCTCCTTCAAAACCCGCAGAGTCTCTTCAATGGGTTTTGCCCACCAATTAGCCGTTGAAAAAATTTCCACTTCAATCAGTCCATCAAAACCGGCGGCCTCAACAAGTTGCCGGATTGCTTTTAAATCAATCACGCCATCGCCCATCATGCCGCGATCATTCAGCGTGTCTGTGGTGGTGGAGAGCCAATCACTCACATGATAGTCAGAAATTCGTGTGCCGGCGCGTGCAATGTCCCGTGTTAAATTGGGGTCCCACCAAGTGTGATAAGCATCAACGCAAACACTCAAGTTTGGCGCGTTGATATGATCACACACATCAAGTGCCTGCGAAAGCAGATTGATGCAGCTGCGGTCCACCGCATAGACTGGGTGCAAAGGTTCCAAAGCAATTTTCACACCAAGCGGCTTGGCATAATCACAGAGCAGGTCCAGTGCTTCCGCCACTTGAGCGCGTGCCAGTGCAAGGTCTTTCGATGTGCCGCTCACAATCATAAATGAGTTGGCACCCAATGTTGCAGCATCATCCAGCGCACGATAGTTGGCTAGAATGTTTACATCAAATTCCGCAAGTGTGAGTGCAGGAATATAAGTGCTGCGGCAATAGCCCGTCACTCTTAATCCAGCATCACGAATGTGCTTGGCAATTGCTTTCACATCCCGCCCTTCCATTTCGCGCCGCCACGGGGCAATGCCACCAAAGCCATCGCGCGCAATAGCATCTATTGTTTCGCCGATGGGCGCTTGAAATCCAAACGTTGCCGTGTTGACGGCGCAGAGTTCAGGGTGCCCAGCCAAGTCGCGCATCATGCACCATAAACCGCAAGCAATTGCTTCATTCGCTTGGCAGCAAGATCGGGTTTTCGCAATAAGTTCGCCTGATCGGCCAACTTGAAAATATCTGCAAAATGCAAAATGGACCGCGCCGATTGCGCGCCATTCACCATCACAAAATGATCTTGATACCCATTTAACCAAGCGAGAAAAACAATTCCCGTTTTATAAAACTGTGTCGGCGCTTGAAATATCAATCGCGAAAGCGGAACCGTGGGGGCCAGCACCGCATGAAATTTTTCGTGCTTATCATCGGCCAACGCCGAGAGTGCCACTGAAGCCGCAGGCGCAATAGCATCAAAAATACCGAGCAACGCGTGTGAAAATCCATTACGATCGCCAGCAATCAAATCGGCATAATTGAAATCATCGCCAGTGTACATTTTAACTGAAGCAGGCAAGCGCTGGCGCATGATGATTTCTTTGTCAGCATCCAGCAGCGAAATTTTAATGCCGTCCACCTTGCTAACATTCTCGTTGATCACGCGCAAAGCCACGTTCATTGCAGGTAAAAAATCTTCCACACCCCAATAGTTGCCAAGTGCGGAATCAAACATTGGGCCAAGCCAATGCAGAACCACTGGATGATCAGCCTCTTGCAAAACGCGGCTATAGACCTTCACATAATCGTCAGGCGTTTTAGCAACGCGCACCAAAGCCCGGCTGGCCATGAGAATGATGCGGCCCCCAAATTTTTGTATGGCATGAAGTTGCGTGAGATAAGCTGCAATAACATCATCTAATGATTTCGCGCTGTCGATATGATCGGTGCCACAACCAGAATATATCTTCTTTGTATTCTCAGTGCCTGCATCATCTAATGAACGTTTCACCAGTTCCAATGCATCAGGCCATGAAAGGCCCATGCCGCGCTGCGAAGTGTCCATCGCTTCAGCAATGCCAAAGCCCAAATTGAGGAGATGGCGGCGATAAGCGATTGTGCCCTTCCAATCAATCGCATTTTCGCGCCAAGGGTCAGCCACCACGTGTGCTGCTGCAAAGGCAATGCGGTTAAAGGGCTTCTTGGGTTTACGAATTACAAGTGGTTCACCCACCAATTTATAAGACAGCATTTTTCCATTTGAATTAGGCAGTGAAACTTTCATATCAATATCTCACACTCAAAAGACCGCCATCAACCGCAATGGCTTGGCCCACCGTGTATGGCAACAAGCCTTGTGCCATGGTTGAAGCAACTCGCCCCACTTCATCTGGCTGGCCAAAGCGCTTGATCACTGTCAGGCCTTCGGCAATCAACTTGTCGTATTTAGCTTTAGAGGGAGCAACCATATCCGTATCAATAAAGCCGGGGCGAATTTCATAAACCCCGATGCCCTCATCAGAAAGCCGTGCTGCATAAAGTTTGGTGACCATTGAAACGGCGGCTTTTGAGACACAATACTCGCTCCGCATAATAGAAACAGCTTCAGCATTTGCTGATGAAATTGTGATGATGCTGTGATGCACAGGCGGGCGCGGACGGTCTAACACGCGCCGCGCATAGGCTTGGCAGAAAAAGAAAGTGGCGCGGGTGTTCACATCTTGGCACAGATCATAACTATCCACACTCACATCCAAAATATCACCACGATGTAAAACTGAAACACCTGCGTTGTTAACCAGTGTAGTAATCGGCCCAAGTTTCTCCGCTTGATCAAGCATCGTTTTATGCGTTTCAATTTTTGAAATATCACCAAGCACCACAATGCATTGCCGCCCGAGTTTTTTAATCTCGGTCACCACTTCGTCAAGTGCAGGGGAAGCCGCCATATCATTCACCGCCACATCATACCCATCGCGCGCCAATGTGAGGGCAATAGCTTTGCCAATGCCGCGCCGTGCGCCGGTTACAAATGCTGTGCCAATCATCATAAGTTCTCCAATCTACGAAGGGTTTCAGGCGTGCAGACGATGCGTAAAATGCTGTCAGTGTTAAAATCCAGTCGCGCTTTAAGGGCCGCTTCTGTCATCATATCGCGTTCAAACACAATTGCAGCCGTGAAACGATTGGTGAGATAGTAATAAGCAACCGAGGCAATGGTGATAGTCACCTGCACGGCATCCAAGTTTTTACGAAATAACCCGGCATCAACACCACGCTGCAAAAGTTGAGACATACGGCCCACAAAGGGTCTGCTCATATCCTCTATGCGTTTTGAATTTTTAATGTGCCGCGCCCGGTGTAGATTTTCTGAATTTACCAGAGTGATGAATTCAGGATTGGCAAGAA
>JANNBH010000117.1:0-2891 GCA_031385245.1 Hyphomicrobiales bacterium
CTTGGCTACAAATGTGTTCTCACCTTCCACCCTGGTTCACAAAGCAAAGAGCCGCAAGTCTATGTGCGCCACATCGAGGCAGCGGCCCGCATTGCCAAACAAGCAGACGTGAAAGTGATAAAGCTGAACGTAGGTGGTGGATTTCCAGCAAACTACATGCTCTCGACAGCGCCCGAGCCAGAAGTGTTCTTCCGCATTATTGATGATGCCGCAGACAAGTATTTCAGCGCCGCCAACCGCCCTAAATTAGAATGCGAACCCGGCCGAGGCATGGTGGCCAATTGCATGTCGCTTCTCACGAAAGTGAAATTGGTTTGCACCGATGGCGATGATATATTCATCAATGATGGCGTTTACGGTGGCTTGATGGAATATATGCAAGTGCCAGAATTAAAGCCACCCATGCGCGTGATCCGCGATGGCAAGGAAGTGGAAACTCTTTCAAAAAACTGGAAAGTCTTCGGCCCCACGTGCGACCCGCTCGATGTGCTCCCGCACCGCTTAGACTTGAATGAAGACTTGCGCGAAGGCGACTATATTGAGTTCGGTACATTGGGCGCATACGGCATTTCCACCCTCACCAAATTCAACGGCTATGGCGGACATGTGATTGTGGCAGTTGAGGAAGTGCTGACGGTTTGAGACTCACGCCCGCCAATCCTTCGAGGCTCGCAAGGGCTCGCACCTCAGGATGAGGGGTTATCGATATCCCTCATGCTGAGGTGCTCGTAGCGCAGCGAAGAGCCTCGAAGCACTACCCAAAACAAAAAAGCAGGCCGAAGCCTGCATTCTTAAAATCTCACGTCTGAAGCCCTTAAGCCGCAACAGCTTCAGGTTCTGCTTTAACAATCACTGGGCCTGAATCTTTGCCCTTGGCTGTCACGTCACGATCAACAAATTCAATCACCGCAACTGGCGCATTATCGCCATGGCGGAAGCCAGCTTTCATCACGCGGATATAACCGCCTTGACGGTCCTTATAACGAGCGGCCAAAACGTCAAACAGTTTCTTGGCTTGGGTTTCATCTTGAATTTGCGAAACAGCTTGGCGGCGCGCATGAAGCGTGCCTTGCTTTGCTAATGTAATGAGCTTTTCAACAACTGGACGCAAATCCTTTGCCTTTGGCAAAGTTGTAACAATTTGCTCATGCTTGATCAAAGCCACAGCCATGTTCATAAACATTGCCTTGCGATGCTCAGACGTGCGGTTAAAACGACGACCTTTAAAACCATGATGCATAATATAACTCCTCGATACGATGGCCGCCGCAGCGGCCCAAATTAATTAATAGTGGCTTTCCATTTTCTTGGCCAGCTCATCAATGTTTTCTGGCGGCCAATTGGTAACTTCCATGCCGAGATGCAAGCCCATTTGTGCCAACACTTCTTTAATTTCATTGAGCGACTTGCGGCCAAAGTTTGGTGTCCGCAACATTTCAGCTTCTGATTTCTGAATGAGATCGCCGATGTAAACAATGTTGTCGTTCTTCAAGCAGTTTGCCGAACGAACTGAAAGTTCAAGCTCATCAACCTTCTTGAGAAGTGCAGCATTGAACGGAAGTTCCGAACGCACTTCTTCAACAACGGCAGTTGATGGTTCGCTGAAATTGATGAACACTGAAATTTGGTCTTGCAGAATGCGGGCAGCATAAGCCACTGCATCTTCAGGGGTCACAGCGCCATTGGTTTCGACAGTCATAATCAACTTATCATAGTCAAGGATCTGACCTTCGCGGGTGTTTTCAACACGGAATGAAACACGGCGCACAGGTGAATAGATTGAGTCAACTGGAATAAGGCCAATCGGTGCATCTTCAGCGCGGTTGCGCTCCGCTGGCACATAGCCCTTGCCGTTGTTCACTGTAAATTCGATACGAAGTTCCGCACCTTGATCCAATGTGCAAATCACATGGTCTGGGTTTAGAATTTGAACATCGGCTGATTGTTGAATGTCGCTGGCGCGCACAACACCTGGGCCTTCTTTCTTCAGCGTAAGGCGCTTTGGGCCTTCGGCGTGCATTACGAAAGCAATTTCCTTGATGTTCATAATCATGTCGGTCACGTCTTCACGCACACCAGCAATGGATGAGAACTCATGCAACACGCCGTCAATTTGTACGGCCGTAACAGCGGCGCCTTGAAGTGATGATAAAAGAATGCGGCGAAGCGCGTTGCCCAGCGTTGTGCCAAAGCCACGCTCCAAAGGTTCAGCAACCACAGTTGCCATACGCTTTTTGTCTTTGCCCGATTGAATATCAATCTTGCTTGGACGGATAAGTTCTTGCCAGTTCTTTTGATTGACCTGCATGTTCATGTTCCCGTTAGCCTCCGAAAAGCAACGACGCTTCTCAAACTCGGTTATATATTGGCGGCGCAAACCCCAAGGACACGCGCCGCAGTTAAATCGTTAGATACGGCGCTTCTTTGGTGGACGGCAGCCGTTATGTGGGATTGGCGTAATATCGCGAATCGATGTCACTTGCAGGCCAGCAGCCTGAAGCGCACGGAGCGCTGATTCACGGCCAGAACCTGGGCCAGTCACTTCCACTTCTACAGTCCGCATACCATTTTCAATGGCAGCTTTCGCAACTTGTTCGCCAGCCAACTGAGCAGCATAAGGCGTTGACTTGCGTGAACCCTTGAAGCCCATCTTGCCTGCTGTTGCCCAGCAAATGGTGTTGCCTTGCACATCAGTGATGGTGATTGTTGTGTTGTTGAACGATGAATTAACATGAACAACGCCTGATGATACGTTTTTACGTTCTTTACGGCGCGTGCGCCCTGCATCTTTAGCCATTTTTGTCTAGCCTCACTTCTTCTTGCCAGCAATGGCTTTAGCCGGACCCTTGCGGGTGCGGGCGTTGGTGTGTGTACGTTGACCACGAACCGGC
>JANNBH010000019.1:0-10717 GCA_031385245.1 Hyphomicrobiales bacterium
CTGCGGCGAAAAACCATAAGAGCTGCTGCCAATTGTAACCGCGCGGCCTGTTTGTTCCAGCAAAACGGTTTTGATATGTGCAGCAATTTTGCTCGGCAGATATGAAAACCAACCCGCTAAAATAACGAAAGCAAGCGCTGCAATATAGGTGGCGGGGCGAGATAAGATCTGTTTCATGGCTGCTTCTATACCAGCAGTTGCGGCAGATTCATGGCAATCTATTCAGCCAAAACCCGCGTTGTGGGAAACACAATTTCAATCAACGTGCCGCGGCCAGGCTCGCTTGAAAGGTTAAATTTAGCGCGGTTGGCTTCAACCAAAGCCTTGGTGAGTGAAAGACCAAGGCCTGTGCCTTGGGTTTCGCGGCCCGCAGTTTCCACACGCTTGAAAGGTTCTAACGCATCTTTAATTTGCGCTATGTTCATGCCAATGCCGGTGTCTTTAATACTTAGTGCCAATTCACCATCACGGGTCAACTGTGCCGAAATGATCACTTGTCCACCGGGGTCCGTAAATTTTATGGCATTGGATAATAAATTCAACATCACTTGGCGAAGGGCGCGAAGATCAGCCACCACACGCGGCAAATTATCCGGCAATGATTTTCGCACCAGCACGCGCCCGCGTGTGGCCACATCTTGCAGCAATCGCACGGCGTGTTCAGCAGAATCAGCCACGCTCACGGCAGTGAAATTTAATTCAAGCTTGCCCGCTTCAATTTTTGAAAGATCAAGCAGATCATTGATCAGTGATAAAAGATGCCCGCCGCTGGCATGAATATCATTGATGTAACCTCGGTATTTTTCATTTTTAATTTCGCCAAACTGGCCCAACCGCATCACTTCGGAAAATCCAATAATGGCGTTGAGTGGTGTTCGCAATTCATGGCTTATGCGCGCCAGAAATTCGGATTTTTGCCGGCTGGCCTCTTCGGCCACATCCTTGGCTTCGCGCAATTCTTTTTCAGTGCGCTTCCAAGCGGTAATATCGCGCATCACCACAGCATAGGCAGCGCGTGATGGACCAGAAGCCATGCGGCCCAAAGTGATGAACATGGGCACCGTGCCGCCTTGTTTCACAATGCCCAGCATTTCGCGGCCATCGTTAAAAACCGCAGCAAGGCCCGGCCCTTCAAGGCCAGCCAAATAATCAGTGAATAATTTGCGGCTTTCAGGTGCCAAGAAATCAACAAGCGACTTATCCAGAACTTCAGCCGTGCGGTAACCAAACATGGCCTCCGCCCCAGCACTGAAACTCAACACTTTGCCGTCTCGGTCCAGCGTTACAATGCCATCTGTAGCAATATCAAGAATGCGTTTTAAATCATCGTCAGCTGCAAACTCAACTTTGTTTGGCGTAACAGAAACCTCAACAGAGGCTACCTCAACCGTTTTTGCGGGCGGTGCCACTTTGGTTTTTTCAACTTTTATGGGTTCAAAAATAATTTGTTGAGCAGGCCCAGAAAGCCACGGTATAGTGGTGGCCTTCGCAGCGAGTTCAAAGTTTTGACCAGTTCCAACCTCAACATTAAGCTTGGTCGAAGTTGATTTTATAGCCTTGCAAGACTGCCAGAAAATCTCGTCTTGAAATAAATCAGCCGCATTTTCATAGCCAAATAATGTTGCTGCTGCTGTGCTCACAAATGCCGGATTGCCATCTTTGATTATTGCGATGGCAGCCCCTTTTTGCTCCAACGCATTCAGCATGGTTTTGGGAATTTGCATGAAAGCGGGTGCAACAACAGTAACAGGTTGAGGGGTTTCAATCTTGGCTTGTTTTGCAGCACTATCTTGCTTGATCGTGTCCTTCAAAGTTTTTGCCAAATGTTCAAAAGCATGTGCATCTTGGGCGGGGCTTTGAATTGGTGCTGCCATTTGGCGTTCAAGGGCCCGCCGCTCGGTCACATCATCCAGCATCATCACTGCAAATGGGCCAGAACCTTCGGGCAATCTTTGTAATGTCAACCGCACGTCGCGGGAACCTAAAGTTCCGTTTATGGTTTCAACTTGGCTCACTAAAGCTGCGCTGTGCAAACGCATTAAAATATCGTCGGCTCGCGAGGGCAGGCTCAGCAGCGCCGATAATTTGCTCGCCGAAAGCAAAGCCTTCGCCGCAGTATTCAAATTTGAAATTTGCCCATCTTCAGTCACAAAGCCAACGGCAATTGGCATGTGTTGAAATGCAATTGCCATAAACCCGGGTGACGTATCTACAATTTCAGCAACAGCCGGAACTTCAACTACCAGAAGCCCCGCCCGCCCATCGGCCAAACTGTGCAAGTTGCACTTGCATTCAAAAGGCACCAACAATCCAACTGACGGGAAACTGAGAAGTGTTGGTTTAATTTCTCCACGCTGCAAATTGCGTGTGAGCTCGGCAATGCTCTCAATGCCAGCCTCGCGCCCATCAAAAGGCAAGTCAATCAGATCAAACAGTGATTGGCCATTAAACAACTTAATGCCAGCACTGTTGGCCCACACAATGCGTCCGCGCGCGCCATCCCACAGCCAAGCGGCATGAGCAGCTTGGCGTAAATCTTCGAGCGTGGGTGGCACTTTGGTCAAATTGCAGGATCCATTAAATCTTATGGAAACAACTAATCAATTTTTAACCGTGCCGTCCAGCATTCGTTAAGGAATTGTTAATCACGGTAAACGGCCTCAGCAAAAGCTTGAAAGTGGGAAAAATGCGATTGACGGTTGAAATTCCCAAATTCAGCCGCTATTAGCGGGCCTGTTGCCGCCATAGCTCAGTTGGTTAGAGCGCTAGATTGTGGATCTAGAGGTCCCCCGTTCGAGCCGGGGTGGTGGTACCATTCTCGTTTTTAAGCAGCCTAGAGCCAATGGCCATTGTTTCCCAAATTTTAACGAATAAGTGCTGGTTTTGTTGGTGAAATTCCATTGCGATACAGCTTGTTAACCGCTCATTAACCACCGCGTCTTAACCCGTAATTACAAATTGTTGCTTCGGGGTCATGCGGTATTAAGAATATGTCCAGTTTAGCGGCTCAAAACCTGAGTCAACTAACAACCACAGATAGAATCAAAATACCATTTATTATATTTTTGGTTGTGGCTCTTGGCATTCTATTACCCACTGTTTCGGCGCGCGCTACGGACGCTTTCCCCGGCAACACTATATCTGGAATGAGTGGTTCGTTTACAGACTCAAACACCACAGCAACAGGTGAGGCAGGCGAACCAACAACATTTGGTGGCGGCAACCTCAACACTATTTGGTATAATTGGACGGCGCCTGCAACTGGAACATTTACTGTTCAGACTTGCAGCAGCACCATCACTACATTTGATACGACTCTTAAAGCTTATTCAGGCACCACATTTGCTGGCCTCACTACTCTCGCCTCCAATGATGACGCCTGCGCCAATACCACGGCAAATGCTTATGCCAGTTTGATCAGTTTTGCTGTCACTGCAGGCACCAATTACAAAATTCAAGTCGATGGTTATGCCAGCATCACGGGCACTTATTTATTCAGATATAACCTGCCGCCCCCAACAGTGATCATTGCTAACACCACCAACGGCACTGAAACAGGGCCTGCATCTGGTGTGATGACAGTAACGCAGTCTGCAATTAGCAGCACTAACACGGTTATTGCCTATTCGGTTGGAGGCACAGCCACATCAGGCTCAGATTACACAGCATTGTCTGGCACAGTCACCATTCTTGCTGGTGCAACAACCGCCACAATAACAATACCCGTGCTTGATGATGCAGTAGTTGAAGGCAATGAAACGGCAGCAATCACACTTACTGGCGTAACCTCCGGTGTTGCCATTCTCGGCGCCACTGTATTGGCAACCAACACCATCGCCGACAATGATACTTCGACTGTATCGATTGCCAATATCACTGATGGCAGCGAACCCGCAACCGCAGGCACCTTACGCTTAACTTTGAGCAAGGCCAGTGCGACGACCACAACAGTGTCTTACACAGTAACTGGCACAGCAGTATCTGGAACAGATTACACTTCGATTGGAACGTCTGTAGTGGTTCCTGCCAATGCGCTAACCTTTGATATCACGGTTAGCCCATCTGATGACCTCATTGTTGAGGGCTCTGAGACAGTGATCGTGACGCTGACGGCTGCCACCAGCAATACGCTGATTACAGCCTCTGGCGCTGCCACCAACACCATTGCCGATAATGATACGGCAACGCTATCAATTTTAAATACCACCAATGGTGCAGAAGCCGTTAGTTCCACCAATGGTGTGATGACTGTGACGCAATCGGCAGTGAGCAGCACCAACACGGTAGTTACCTATACAGTGGGAGGCACCGCGACACCAGGCAGCGATTACACAGCTTTATCCGGCACTGTAACAATTTTGGCTGGTTCAACAACAGCAATAATCACTATTTCTGTTTTGGATAATTTGGTTGTTGAACCGAGTGAGACAGTTTCCGTCACACTCACTGGCCCAACCACAGGACGTGTTACACTGAGCGCTACGATTTTAGCTACCAACACGATTTCAGATAATGATGTGGCTTCATTCAGCATTAGCAAGGCCGTGGACCTTACAAATGTCACAACCCCAAGCACGCTAAATTACACAATCACGGTTGCCAGCACTGGCAATGTGCCATTAACTGCGCCTGTAATTACTGATGCGATTTCAAATGGTGCAGCCCTCACGCTCACATCAGGCCCCACATTAACGTCAGGTGATGCGGCACCTCTGGGTGTTTTAAATGCTGGGGAAACTTGGATCTACGCGGCAACCTATGCTGTGAGCCAAGCCAACATCAATACTGGCGCATCGATCGCCAACAGCGCCACATTTGATAGCGCTGAAACGGCGGCATCAACTTCAAACACTGTTACCACCACAATCACCCAAAACCCACATCTGACCATTTCCAAGACAGTGAGCACCAATGGGCCTGTGCCTGTGGGAACCGTCGTTACCTACACTTACACAGTGCTTAATGATGGCAACATGACCATGACCAATGAGGTGGTGAGCGACATCCACAACGGTTCTGGCACTTTGGTGGGGCCAAGTAACGATGCACTGGTCACTGATGTAGCCCCAACGGGAGATACTACTGACACCGCCGTGAATGGCATCTGGGACACGATTGGGCCGGGCGACACTATCAAGTTCACAGCCACCTATGCCGTCACCCAACATGATGTGGATTATTTGCAATGATCCCACACAGCCATTTTCCAACACATCGAAAGCGAAGGCGGCAAAGACCGCGCGCCGGACCACAATTTCTTACGTTCAATTGCTTTTATTTTGAATTTAAATCGGGGACTATAAAATGAAAAATCATATTTCGAATTTTAGGACGACCGTAAGATCCAAACGCATTGGTGCATCTAGTCTCGCACTGCTGCTGTTCGTTTCGCAAACTGCGCCAGCTTTCGCCACTATCGATAACTCGGCCATGGTGGCTGGTACTTACGGTGGCACAACAACCAATTACGGCCCATCCACCCAAAGTGTTACCGTTGTGACAGCCGCAGGTGCCTTGACAATTACAAAATCAGCTGGTTTGCCGACGATTTCGGCTGGTGATACGTCGATTACTGATGTGGGAGATACCATCGTCTATACTTACACGGTAAAAAACACCGGTAACGTAACCCTAACCAACGTGACACCGGTTGACACTGGCCCAACGTTTAACAGTTTCGCAATGGCCGGCAGCATGGGTGCCTTCAGTCCAGCACCCGTCACACTGGCTCCAAATGCAACGCAAATTTTCACTGCAACCTACACTCTGGCAAATTTGGACGCTTATCACGCAGCGGGCATTTCGGGTGGAGTTGCCAACTCCGCCAACGCAACTGGCGTAACGCCAGCACTTGCAACGATAACTACAGCAACACCAGGAACCGCCACCGCAACAATTGCAGCCGGGCCAAAATTATCGGTCAGCAAAGTGGCTGTGTTGGATGAAACAGGTGGAACCGGCAGTGTCGCACTCAAAGCTGAAGTGGGTGAATATATCGATTACACTTACACCGTGGCCAATATTGGCAACGTGAAGATGACCAATATCGCCATCACCGATACCCATGAAGGAACCGCCTTGGCAGCGGGCACTGTGAAAAACGAAGCTGTTACAAGTCAAGGCCCATTAGGCGCAGGCACAGTGGATAGCCCGGCAATCAACAACGGCATTTGGACTGACTTGCAACCAGGCGCCACCATAACCTTCACCTATCACCACGCGGTCACCCAAGCCGAAGTGGATGGCGGCTAAGCGAGGAACACTTCGGCGCGGGCTTAAATTCTGCACCGAATCTAACACCATGAAAATGTCTTCTCGCAATAATCAACTGAAACACAGCCAAGGGTCTTTGAAAAAAGCATCCACCCTTGCTGCTGTGTTTTTGTTGGCGATTGGCTGGCAAACGGAAATTTCTAAAGCTGATATTACCAACACTGCCAAGGCCAGCGGCACTTATGCTGCTATGCAAATCGATTCAAATTTCTCATCTGCAGCTGTTCCGGTTGTCACGGCTATCCGGTCACTGGAAGTTACCAAAACTCCGTCCATCACGTCTGGCGTCAATGCGGGCCAAACGATTACTTACACTTACACAGTGAAGAACAATGGCAATGTGACCATCAGCGCAATCACCTTGAATGACGCTCACAATGCCGCAGGGCCTGCGCCTGCGCCAGCTTCAGAAGTTATTTCGATTGATGCGGCTCCACTCAACGACTCGAGCGATGCCAGCAACCTTGATGCCATCTGGGACAGCTTAGCGCCTGGCGACACCATTACTTTCACAGGAACTTACACAGTCAAACAATCAGATGTGGACACACTGCAATGATCGAACATCAACACAAATTAAATTCAATTCAACCGAGGGCTAACTAACATGGAAAACACCAACTCTGACTATCGTAAACTTTCAGCCAAACTCCGCCGCATTTCGGCAGGCTCTTTCGCTTTGGCCTTGGCGGCCATGCAAGTGGCACCCGCCTACGCAACCATTGATAACAACGTAACGGCCACCGGCACAGCGCCGGGCGGCGTATCGGTTAGTGTCGGTGTAAGCCCAGATCCACTCATCGAAGCCCATGTTGATGTGGCAAACGCAGATCCTAGAATTACGCTCGTAAAGGCAGCAACCTTCGAGACTGGGGACGATGTTGATGGCGACGGCAAAGGTGATTCAGGCGACAAAATTACTTACCGCTATACAGTGACAAACTCTGGCAACGTGACAATCAAAAATATTTCCGTTGCTGACACCCATGATGGTGTTGTTCCGCTAAATCCGCAGGTGGTTCCAACCTCAGTCAATCTACCTGAGGCAGGCTCTGCACCTGCTGGCACTTTGAACGATTCCTCCGATGCTACTGGCGATTTGGTCTGGGACACATTAGGCCCAGGCGATAGCATCACATTTGTAGCAACCTATATCGTCCAGATCGGCGATATCCAAGGTGCGGGTGGTGGTGTTACACCAGAAGGTGATTTGGATAACTCGGCTACTGCGTCTGGTATTTATCAAAACACCAGTGCCGGAACCACGCCACCGGTGAGCTCAACCAATGCCACCAGCGTGCCGCTTGACGTTAAAAACTCCATCACTGTCACCAAGACACCGAACTTAGACACAGACGTAACCGCAGGCACAACCGTAACTTACACTTATGTTGTGACCAACGATGGCAACACGCCAGTGTCGAACATCGATCTGCACGATACGCATAAGGGAACCCTTGATGCTCTGACACCAACATTCGTTGAGTTCAATGGTGGTGCTGCGTCAACATCCACCAACACTGGTAACCACATCGATATTCTACAACCAGGTGACACAGCAACTTACACTGTTGATTACATCGTCACCCAGTCTGACGTTGATAACCTGCAATAACGGAAATCAAAACTTAACATGATCAACGGGCAACCAACATTAGGCACAAGAGCCAAAAGCCAGTGGCAGCGCAAGCTGACTGCTGCGCTGATGGCTGGTGTGCTGGTGTGGTTGCCCGCTTCTCCTGCGGTTGCAGCTATTGTGAACTCGGTTGCATTAACAGGCACCGTCAATGGCCAACCGATTTCAGCATCAGCTTCGGCCAGTGTTGATGTGGCTGATGCGGTAACAACCATGACCATCGACAAAATTGGCACGCTGAATGATGGCGGCGATGGCAGTGCCGATGCTGGCGATACGATTTCCTATGCCTTCACCATCCGAAACACCGGCAACATAACCCTCCAAAACATCACGCTCTTAGATACAGGCGCCACACTTACTGGCGCTCCTCTGGCAAGCTTAGCTCCAGGTGCTAGCAACCTCACCAATTTCACGGCTATTCACACACTCACAGGTCCTGAAATTATCACAGGGCTTTATTCGAACACCGTCAATGCCTCAGCGCATTCCGCAAATGTGCCAGCCCTTGCTGGTCAAAATGTGAACGCCAGCGACGTTGAAACAACGCCGCTGAATGTTCTTTCTGCAATGTTGCTTGAAAAAACTGGCGTGCTCAATATGGGCAGCAATGGCCGTGCTGATGCTGGCGACACCATCACCTATTCTTTCAAGGTCACCAACACTGGCCCAACGCAACTGCATGATATCAACGTCTCAGATCCGCTGGTGAACCTTGCCAACTTGCCCGGTCAAGAGCGTATGATCGCAATGTTGGATGCTCAAAGCCAACCAAGTGACCCATTGAGCACGGCCACAATTCCAGTCGGCTACACATATTCTGCCAATGATCATTTTGCTGCCGCCGATCAATTTGCAAACCTCTATCAAGCTCCGCACAGCATACCGCAAATTCGCAATGGCCTTGTGGCTCAGCGTCATATTGTGCGGATGACAGGTTCCGAACGTGATTTGGTTGAAGGCGACAAAATTGGCTTTGTCTATGCCCTCACCAACACGGGCGAAGGCCCGCTCACTGATATCACTGTGATCCAACCCAAAGCTGAAGCCTATGGCGATATGCTTGGCCTGCTAGCGCCAAATGAATCTGATAGCGCCAATATCATCTTCACCCACAACCTGACCGATGAAGAAGCAGCCTTAGGCGAAGTTGAAAGCCCAGCTACAGTAATTGCGACCAGCCGTGGCCGCGTACTAACCAATTCTTTGAACACTACAATGGCGCTGGCTGGCATTCCAACATTTGATAGCTTTGCCTCTGCAACAATTTCACCAACTACAGTTCTCACATTGAACGCTGGCCAAAACACCACATTCTCAGCAACCTACACGTTGACACAAACCGATCTTGATCGCGGCTATGTCGATAACACTGCAACAGCCACGGCCAAAAATACGGCAAACCAAACACTAAATTCCGTCTCAAGCTTCCATCAAGTTCTGATTCCTGTTCCTGCCATTGCCGTAATTAAAACAGGTCAATTGGATTTGGGCACCGATAACGTGGCTTCGTTGGGCGATATTGTGACTTATCATTTTGCCATCACCAACACAGGCAACGTGACGCTTAGTCCCGTAACACTGACTGATCCAAACGCCAGTGTGGTGGGCACACCAATTGCAAACTTGCGGCCCGGCGTCACATACACCAACAGCACAGCTTACACTGCAACCCATACGCTCGATCAGGATGACCTTGATGCAGGCCAAGTTGAAAACCAAGCAAGTGTTCGCGGCACTTCACCCACCGGCACAATTGTCAATCGTTTGTCAGATGATGATAGTCTGACGCAAACAGATAAAACAATTGTGGGCCTTGGCCCTGATCCCAAAATTGCGCTGTTGAAAAAAGTATTCGCTGTAACCGATGAGAACCACAATGGTCGTACGGACAAAGACGACACCATTACCTATCACTTTGAAGTCACCAACATAGGCAATCAAACACTTACAGATATTCTCGTAACTGATCCATTGGTGCGCGTGGATGATAGTTTTGCTGGCGGCCATCAACCAGCAGTTCCGCTGACCAGCATGTCTCCCGGCCAGACCAACACTAGCTATTTCTTATCAATCTATACCATTGACCAAGATGATGTGGACCGAGGCTATGTTGATAACACTGCACTGGTTGTGGGAACAGCACCAGGCAACATTCAAGTGCAGGATTTGTCTGATCCGGCAGTACTGATACAGGATGGACCGACCAGAGCAACCATCACCCCAGTGCCTGCCATCTCGTTGATCAAAACCAGCACCATCACCGATACAAACTTAAACAACATCAACGATGTTGGGGATGTGATCCACTATGTCTTCAAAGTAGAAAACCAAGGCAATGTAACGCTGCACAACATTTCTATTTCTGATCCATTGCCCGGTGTAACAGTTTCTGGCGGCACCTTAGCGCAATTGGATCCGTTCACTTATGATGACACGCATTTCACCGCAACTTACACCATCACGTCTGCCGACTTGACCGCAGGCCGTGTGACCAACCGTGCCAACGTTAAGGCCTCGCCGCCCATTGGTGCTGATATTGAAGATTTCTCAGACAACGCTTTGCCCAATGCTGATAACCCAACTGTTACTGCGCTTCAATCGCTGCCCGAAATTTCAGTAATCAAAACTATCGTATCAATTATCGACACCAACACCAGTAATGTTACAGATGCTGGCGATACCATCAACTACGCCTTCAAAGTGAAGAACACCGGCAACCTGTTGCTAAATGATGTTTATGTAACCGATCCAATTGTTGCAGTTACTGGTCTGCACCTCACAACACTTCCTGCTGGCAATGAAGAT
>JANNBH010000048.1:0-55677 GCA_031385245.1 Hyphomicrobiales bacterium
GAAGATCGTAGTAGAACACCTGGGCGTTGATGCCGACAAGGTGAAAACCGAAGCGAGCTTCATTGATGATCTCGGCGCCGACAGCTTGGACACGGTTGAACTCGTGATGGCTTTCGAAGAAGAATTCGGCATCGAAATTCCTGATGATGCAGCAGAAACCATCCAAACGGTTGGTAATGCTGTGGACTTCATCACCAAAACTTCTGCTTAATTGAATTGCCCTTAAATCGGGGGCAATGTTTAGATAATCCGCGCGGGGTCAGGGCGTTTAAGCATCCTGTGCCCCGCGCTTTTATGTGATGAGGTTGAATGATGCGTCGTGTCGTAATCACCGGCTTAGGCATGGTCTCGCCATTAGCTCCCAGTGTCGAAGGCACCTGGAAGCGAATTCTCGCGGGCGATTCGGGTGCAGGCCCGATTACCAAATTTGATTGCTCCGATCTTCCAGCCCGCATCGCTTTTGAAGTGAAAGAAGGCGACGGCACCAACAACACACTGAAACGTGACGATTGGGTTGACAGCAAAGACCAGCGCCGCTTTGACGATTTTATTCAATTCGCTTTAATCGCTGCCAAGCAAGCCATGGCCGATTCGGGCTACAGCCCCAAAACGCCGGAAGAACAATATCGCGCAGGCGTTATGGTGGGTTCCGGCATTGGCGGCTTGCCCAGCATCAGCGAAAACACTTTGTTGCTGGCTGAAAAAGGCCACCGCAAAATCAGCCCATTTTTTATTCCGGGCTCACTCATCAATTTGGCGTCCGGCCTCATCTCAATTAACTTTGGCCTTAAGGGGCCAAACTCTGCTGTGGTTACAGCGTGCTCCACTGGCGCACATGCTATTGGCGATGCGGCGCGCATCATTATGATGGACGATGCTGACGTGATGGTGGCCGGCGGTGCTGAAGCCACAATTTGTCGCATAGGCATTGCGGGCTTCATCGCCTGCAAAGCGCTTTCCACTGGTTATAATGAAACGCCAGAAAAAGCCTCGCGCCCCTATGATAAAGACCGTGATGGCTTTGTGATGGGTGAAGGGGCTGGCGTTGTGGTTCTTGAATCACTGGAACATGCCCAAGCTCGTGGTGCGAAAATCTATGCTGAAATTATTGGTTACGGCATGTCTGGCGATGCTTACCATGTAACGGCCCCAGCCGAAGATGGTGATGGGGCTTACCGCTGCATGAAAGCAGCTTTGCGCCGCGCTCAAATTTCACCAAGTGAAATTGATTACATCAATGCTCATGGCACGTCGACACCGATGGGCGATGAAATTGAACTGCGCGCGGTTGAACGCATGATCGGAAATCACGCGGCAAATCTTTCCATGTCATCGACAAAATCGTCCACAGGCCATTTGCTTGGCGCTGCGGGGGCCATTGAAGCCATCTTCTCAACCTTGGCCATTCGCGATAACATTTGCCCGCCAACTTTGAACTTGGACAATCCTTCGGTGGAAACACCGATTGACCTTGTGCCAAAAGTGGCTAAGAAAAAAGAGATCAACACAGTTCTGTCTAATTCTTTTGGTTTTGGTGGTACTAACGCATCATTGATATTGCGCCGCTTTGCGGCATGATGTGCCCACAGCGGAGAAGCACACGTGAGCGACGACGAACCATATGATCGCCTGCCAGAGCCTTACATTAAAAAAGTAAGGAGGCCGGTGCTAACCCGCGTGTTCGGATCGCTGTTTCTATGGTTGCTTGCGTTCGGGGCAATTATCGGTACAGCAGCATTCTGGGCGATAACTGCCTTCACCGCGCAAGGTCCGCTTTCAGCGGCCATGATTATTGAAATCAACAAAGGCCAAAACCGCAGCACCATTGCCATTGCACTGCAAGATGTGGGCGTAATTTCGGATGCACGCGTGTTCAGTGCCGCGGCCGCTTTGCAAGGTTTGCGCGGCTCAAAACTCAAAGCTGGCGAATATGAATTTCCAGCCGGGGCCACCATGCAAGATGTGTTGGCTATCATTACGTCTGGTCGCTTCCTCACCTATAAAGTGACGATCCCTGAAGGTTGGACATCGCAAATGGCAGTGGCCAAATTGCAAGCACAATCGGAGCTGGCTGGCGCTGTTACATCAATTCCGGCCGAAGGTTCCATATTGCCAGATACATATGTGTTTCGCCGTGGCTTGACACGCCAGAAGCTGATCGAAGATATGCAAGCGGCCGAAGCGCATTTGATTGATGACCTGTGGGCCAAGCGCCCTGCCACCACTATTTTAAAATCCAAAGAAGAGCTTCTCACACTTGCTTCAATTGTGGAAAAAGAAACCGGTGTTGCCGCTGAGCGCCCACAAGTGGCAAGTGTATTTCTCAACCGTTTAAAGCTGGGTATGAAGCTGCAATCCGACCCCACAATTATTTATGGCATTGTGGGCGGCAAGGGCAAACTTGATCGTCCGTTAACGCGTGCTGATATTGATGCGGCCACACCCTATAACACCTATCAAATTCCAGCCCTGCCGCCCGGCCCCATTGCCAATCCGGGCCGCGCTGCCTTAGAAGCCGTGCTCAACCCCGCGGCAACTCAATATCTTTATTTCGTAGCAGATGGCACAGGCGGCCACGCCTTTGCCGCAACATTAGATGAGCACAATGCCAATGTTCAAAAATGGCGCGCCCAACAAAATTTGCCCGCAGTTTCAGCGCTCGATGCCCCACCCGAAGCGCCTGTAGCAAGCAATGTCACTCAGCCGCTCCTGCCAGATGTGCAAACAGCGCCCGAAAAAAAGGCCGCCGTTAAGCCACCAACAAAAAAACCGCCTGTTAAGAAAAAGCCTAAGCCAGTCATTCCGCCTGAGCCAACCATAGATATTCCGCCCGAACCATGACCATTGCCAGCATGACAGGCTTTGCCAGAAGCGCTGGCGCACACGGAAATTTCACTTGGGCGTGGGAATTGAAAAGCGTGAACGGCAAATCCTTCGATGCCAAACTACGCCTGCCGCAAGGCATGGATCATATCGAACCATTGGCGAGAGCCGCTTTGATGCAAGGCTTCAAGCGCGGCAATGTGCAGGCAGCCCTTTCCACCGCGGGCAATGAGGCGCAAGAAAAAATCGCCGTCAACGAAGTTGTGTTGGATAATTATATTGCACTGGCTGAGAAGCTTCACACCCGCGTGGGCGGTGCAAAGCCCAGCGCAGAATCCTTCCTCACACTCAAGGGCGTATTTGAATATGCCGTAACCGAAGTGAGTGAAGAGGAACAAGCGGGGCGCGACGCTGAAATTTTGGCAACGCTGAATGAAGCCATCACAGCCTTGGCCAAAGCCCGCCGCGAGGAGGGCTCGCGCCTGCTCGAAATTCTCTCATCGCAAGTTTCCCGCATTGAGGAACTCACCTTGGCGGCGCGTGACAATCCCAGCCGCACACCAGAAACGATCCGCGCACGGTTGAAGGATCAAGTCACTCGGCTGCTTGAAACAGGCGCATCATTTGACCAAGAGCGCCTGCACCAAGAAGCTGTAATCATTGCCACGAGAGCCGATATTCAGGAAGAGGTAGACCGTCTCATCGGTCATGTTGAAGCCGCGCGTGAATTGCTCACCAGCCGCGAACCTGTGGGCCGCAAGCTTGATTTTCTAGCCCAAGAATTTAACCGTGAGGCCAACACGCTCTGTTCCAAAGCTGGCGATAAGGCCATGACAACTATCGGCCTAGAGCTTAAAACCACGATAGATCAATTGCGCGAGCAGGTGCAAAACATTGAGTAAGATTGCAAGACGCGGGCTTTTATTCGTCATGTCCTCGCCGTCGGGTGCAGGCAAAACCACTTTGTCACGAAAGCTGATCGAAGCTGATGGCAACATCGCCATGTCAATCTCTGTTACCACCCGAAAGCCAAGGCCGGGCGAGGTGGATGGCAAAGATTATTACTTCATCTCCGAAGAAAAATTCAAAGCGATGATAGCAACGCAAGAGCTGCTGGAATGGGCCAATGTCTTCGGCAATCTCTACGGCACGCCAAAAGCCCCGGTCGAAGAAGCCTTGGCCAAAGGTCGCGATGTGCTGTTCGACATTGATTGGCAAGGCACGCAGCAATTGGCGCAAGCCATGGAAGATGATTTAGTGCGCCTGTTCATCCTGCCCCCCGATGCAGATAGCTTGCGAACCCGCCTCATCGGCCGCAACCAAGATGCAGCAAGCGTAATAGCCAAACGCATGGCCGAAGCGGGAAGAGAAATCAGCCACTGGCCAGAATATGATTATGTGGTGGTGAATGAAGATCTCGACGCGGCCCACAAGGAAGTGGTGGCGATTTTAACGGCAGAAAGATTGAAGAGACGACGGCAGTTGGGGCTGACGGATTTTGTAAGAGGATTGATGGCTGGGTTGTGAGGTTCGAACAAACAGAATAATTGCGAACTACTAAGAATTATTTTGGGAGATTTTTCTGTACTGCATCACAGCCTGCTTTCACTTCAGCTATGAGTTTATTCAATTGGCTCACAATTTTGTATTCATCAAATAAATGTTCAGCGTCCCATCCCACACCTTGAAGTATCAAAACCGCATCGGGTTTAAGTTTTCCTTTCACCACATCTTCCATATCAAGAATATTGGGAACCTTTGATATTTGCATTACGGACGGAGTTTCCAAGAGTTCTTCTCGAGGTTTCAAACATAATTTCTTGCGGAGTTCCGACGGTAGAGCGTCGAGTGGTAATTCGGCATTGGCCGTGTAAGATGTAATTTGTTGATCAGCCCAGATTTTTGCCTGTTCTCCATACTTCTTGTCGTCGCTAATAATGCGAAGGGCAAGGTCAAAGTTTGTTTGTTTTATACGCAAGTATTCTATGCCCTGTTGCCCCAAAATTGTAAGTATTGGAATCATCAAGAGACTAGATAAACTTAACCAGTGAGTTGAAAACCATTTTGCCAATCGCATGAGACATGTCCATTTCATTGAATTTGATTCAATCGGAAATACGAAGTGAATGCAATCAAATGCTTTAGGCCTAGAAAGGGACCTCATCCGCCCTTCGGGCACCACCTCCAAGGGAGAAGGGTGAAAAATTCAGGGCACAGTTAAACTCACGCTTCTCCTTTGGAGAAGCTGTCGCGAAGCGACTGATGAGGTCCCTTTGCTTTGGGCGCCAATGCTTCGAGGCTCTTCGCTTTGCTACGAGCGCCTCAGCATGAGGGCATTTGTATTTCCCTCACCCTGAGGTGCGAGCTAGGCCGCAAAACCCGTAGGGTTTTCGGCTAAGCGAGCCTCGAAGGGTTGGTGGCTATGATTTCTCCAACACCATTGCCAATCTTGCAAAATCTGCCACGCTCACTTGCTCAGCCCTTGTGGTGGGATCAATGCCGAGCGGTTCCAGCACGGCTTCGGGATTGGGGAATACGCTTTTCAAACTTGAACGCAACATCTTGCGCCGCTGGCCGAAGCCTGCGGCTGTTACACGCTCCAACAATTCCATTTTGCACGGCGGCTCGCACACTGCGCGCGGCACCAAATGTACAATCGACGATGTAATCTTCGGTGGTGGCGTGAACGCACTTTTGTTCACATCAAACATCCGCGTCGCCTCGCAGCGCCATTGGCTTAGAATTGACAAGCGGCCATAAGCATCATCGCCAGCTTTCGCGGCAATCCGCAGTGCCACTTCTTTTTGAAACATCAGCGTGAGCGATGAAAACCATGGCGGCCACTCTTTAGGCGTGAGCCAGCCCACTAGCAGCGCGGTGGCCACATTATAGGGCAGGTTGGCAACGATTTTGGCTGGCCCCTTAATCACCGAAGCCCAATCAACTTCCAAAGCATCGGCGGAAATGACTTCAAGCCTGTCCGGATAAGCCGCTTGAATTTCGGCCAGCGCTGGCAGCGTGCGTTCATCGCGCTCCACGGCGATCACCTTGGTGGCACCTTCCATCAGCAATGCCCGCGTAAGACCGCCGGGGCCGGGGCCGATTTCGACAATCGTAAACCCTTCCAGCGTGCCAGCAGCCCGCGCAATGCGGCGCGTGAGATTGAGATCAAACAGAAAATTCTGGCCGAGTGATTTCTTCGCGGCAAGCCCATGTCGCTCAATCACCTCGCGCAAGGGCGGCAGGCCATCGTCAAGCATTGTGGGCCGCCATAGATGCAGCAAGGTTTATGGCAGCAATCAAACTTGATGGACTAGCCTTGCCTGTGCCAGCCAAGCCGAGCGCTGTGCCATGATCAGGCGAGGTGCGGATGAAGGGCAAGCCCAAGGTGACATTCACACCGCCATGAAAATCCAAAGTCTTGGCCGGGATTAAAGCTTGATCGTGATACATGCAGAGAATAGCATCATAAGTGGCCCGCGCCTCGGCGTGGAATGCAGTGTCGGCGGGAAGCGGCCCCAGAACAGTCAGTCCCGCCGCGCGCAATTCCAAAACAGCGGGCAGCACAATGCTTTGGTCCTCATGGCCCATCGCGCCATTTTCCCCTGCGTGTGGGTTAAGGCCAGTCACAGCAAGGCGGGGGCGAGAAATTCCGAAATACTTCGTCAATGCAGCAGCAACAATTTTCCCCTGCGTAACAATAGCAGCAGTTGTCAAAACCTTCGGCACTTCCGAGAGTGGAATGTGAACTGTCACTGGCACTGCACGCAAATCTGCACCCACCAGCATCATCACTTCTTGGCCTGTGCAATTAGCGAGATGCGCTAAAAAATCAGTGTGGCCCTGAAACTTAAAACCCACATCATACAAAGTTTCTTTTTGAATGGGGTTGGTGACAATGCCGGAAGCCTCACCCGCCAAGCAGAACGCCACCGCTTCTTCAATCGCCGCAATCACCCACTGTGAATTTTTAGAATTCAATGTGCCCGCTACACACGTGGAGGGCAGGGGGCGATGCAGAACTGGAATTGCAGAAGAAAAAACTTCTGCCGCCTGCCCAAGATTTTCAATCCGTCGATAGGTGCCACCGCGAGATGCAAAATAATCCGCATCGCCAATCAAACAAAATGGAACACTGCCCCGCAATGCCGCCCAAGCCGCTGCTGTAATCTCAGTCGCAATAGAAGCAGGTTCGCCGGGGGTGAGCAGCAGCATTTTGGTCATTGCGCGTAAGATTGATCTTTATATTCAATCACCGCATGTTTACGCATCAAGCTAACATATTTCTGTTCAACAGCGGCATAGCGCTCGTTCAAAACCGCATTCTCAATTTGTTGGCGCGTTGGCATTTGGGCGTTAGGCTTTGGCGGTGTAATTTTTTTCGTACCACAATATGCCACCACTTGAATGCCATTTGGTGAGCGCATTGGGCCATAGGCGTTGCCAGGGCCTTTGCTATCAAACAGCGCCTTCAACTGCTTGGGCAGGCGCTTGCCATCAGCTTCAATTTTCTTGCCCACCTTCACGTTGAAAATTCCAGATGCAGCTGATTTAGCACTGCCACAGCCTTTAAACCGTTGCAGATATTGACCAGCTTCAATGGCACGAGATTGCAACAATTGCGGATCGTTGCCTTCAACAGGAAAATTTATTTCCATAATTGAATAAACTGTTATGGGCTGCATTCGCGGGTCTGCCATCACCTTGGCAATTTTCCCGTTGATCTCAGATTTTATGGCCGCCATTTTTTGATCAACAGCAGCAGGGTCGGCCTCAACTTTTTCTTTATATTTAACATTGAGTAAGCGCCCGAATGCCATTTGTGAGGCAAGATAATCACGAAGAGCAGTCATCGAAATGCCCTGACCTTTGAGTTTGGCGGTCAGTCCTGCTTGATCTGTTTTTAAACCACCGGCCATGCGCTTCAGGCGATCATCAATATCAGCTTCTGTTGCATCCATGCGGTTTGATTTTGCTTCGGCAATTTTCACAACATCGTCAATCAATGCATTTGCAATTTTTCTGCGATCAGGTTTGGCACCGCCCTGGCCCAAAATTTCAAGCAAGCGAATGCGTTGGTCAATATCAAAAGTGGTAATAGGCACATCATTCACTGTGGCAATCACCACCGATTCTTGTGCGCCAGCAAACTGCGATTGCATAACCAGCAACCCGCACACAAGCAGTGTGAATAATTTAATCAAAAGTTCACCATATCTTTAGAATTTGGAAGAGAAACCCGTTTTGCCCAAAGTCGCAAATTCGATCGACATCATAACCCGGTCTTCCGTGGCATGTGAAATGGCATCCTCGGTTCCGGTGTAAGAAAGTTTGAAGTTCATGCAGTCGCAATCGAATTCCAGTCCAGCAGTTTTACGAGTCAACACATCGTTTTCAAAATCATAACCAAGGCCACCAAACACATACCACCCTGCGGAGATTTGTTGTCTGGCGTTCGCAGAGACCCAATGTTCAGCCACGGAGCGGCCGTAATTTGGTTCGGCACCAAAATTAAGATAGCTCACATCGGCTGAAAAACTGTCAAAAGTGAGGCTGGCAGTTGCTTCTTGGCGATTGACTTGGCTGAGATCTTCTTCAATGCGCGCTTGATAAGAAAGCGTAAGCCCTTCCCATGGCTGCACCGCAACAGCACCCACGAGATCAGATTGTGTGCCATCCAAGCCAGAGCCAGCACCAAAACTATTTTCTCCAGCAAGATGCACAGATTCACCAATACTGGCCCGCACATAATTTCCGCCATTGCCAATGAAGGCATAGGATAACCCAATGTTGGCTCGTGTGCCGGCTTCATAACGGTCAAGTCCCGTGAACCTGTCTGACAAGAACAAGCTGCTTGAATCAAAGTTCAAAGTGATTGCGTCTTCGTTGCCAATTTTGTTCGCGTCGCTTTCATCAGCGGCTGAGATAATTTGGAACACGGGCGAAATAATGCTCTGGCCTGAAGCGAAGTTTGCAATGAACGGGTAACGCGCATCCACGCCTACTGATGGCAAAACCCGTGTTGTCGTTTCACTATCACGAAAACCGCCGGGCACTGAAGTGTCAGGCACATTATTGGTCATGTAGATATCGCTGCGTAATTTTGCAAATGGCGTAATCACCGTGCCAATATCGCCAATCAACTGTGTTTTCCATTCCACTTCGGCCGTGCCGCGGGTTTGGCTGGTGCCATGGTCAAATGTTGTGTCAGCTTGGTTGCGCTCAATGGCATAGATATTCCAATTGAATTTAAGGTCACCACCTAAAGCAATATCGTTGATAATTTTTTCGCCAGTTACAAATGGCAGTGCCGTGGGCAATGTATTGGCATTAACATCGGCATCCAAAGCATTAAAGCTTAATGCGCGGGCATCAACATAAGTTTGGTCCCAAACCCCAGTTGCATAAAGTTGGTTTTGTGCAATGTCGCGGTTATCGTAATCATAATCACTCAGGAATGTGCGGTCAGTAACGGCAGTGCCATCCCAACCCCAATTCCAATTTTGGCCTATCGCAAACTTGCCTTCACTGCGAACCGCACCGCGCCATGTTTCACCGCCAACCGGGGGCGACGATTGATAGGCCCCATAGCCATGAACATTATAGCTGCCGGTTTCAACGCGGTGCCGCCATTCCACATCTCCAGCAAGCCCTTGCTCGCTGTTGACCATAGGTGTGATTGTGAGATCGTAATTTGGTGCCAGTGCCCAAAAATAGGGCGTGGCCACTCCATATCCGTAAGCATCGCCCTTTTTAAATTGTGGTGCCAAAAAGCCTGTGCGGCGTTTCACGCTGGGGTCTGGCTGTTGCCAATATGGCAATGCTGCAACCGTAACGCCACGAATTTTAAGGCGAGGGTTTACGTGGTAAAGATTGTGGCTGTTCGTATCATGGGTGGTTTGATCTGTTTCAATCACCCACAAGTGATTGCCATTTGCATCTTCGCAATTTTTGCAAGCGGTATAAGTGGCATTTTCATAAACTGTAATGCCATCACTTGTGTGCTGAGCATATTCTGCTGTGATAGTCACATCATTGGTGAGCAGGGCGCGCACATGGCTGGCAAATCCGGCTTTGAATTTTTCGGTAATGGCCAACACATCTGCTTGCAAAACATTGCCGTTAGGTTCGCGCAATTCAACTGACCCATTGGCTTTAAAGTTGCCAGTAAGCTGGTTATATTCCACGCGAGAGGCCACCAAAACATAAGGCCCATAAGTCATCCGCACCATGCCAGTGGCAACAGCGATATGCGTGATTGGATCATAACTTATGCGCGCGGCATCAACATCAGCAACTTCACCATCCGCAGGTGCAATCAAAATTGGTGCGATAAAATCTTTTTCAACAATTGCAAAACTTGGGCTGCTTTGAGCAAAACCAGCAACTGCTGCAACCACAAGCAAAAGGCTGCCACGAGAAACATAATCTCGTAACCTCAAGCTCCAGATTTTATGGTGCCTCGGAATAGCTATAACCCCACACAAATCACGCAACGTTACAATTCATTAACGGTTTTTAACCGCTCCGTGAAGGGCTATATTACGCTATAAAATTAAACCCAATTGAGTCCTTGACGGGCCCACTTAAAAACAGGGTGAACGCCGCGTTAATTGCTGCTGTTGCTGCAACTTAAACCAGCCGCTATGTAAGGCCCAACACTAAACCAAGGATTCTACGATGAAAATCAATTTCACTTCCGCACAAACTGCAAAAACTGGCACCCTTGTTGTGTTTGCAACGCTAGGCGGCAAACTTAACGCAGCTGCCGAGGCTGTAGATAAAGCCAGCAAGGGCCAGCTGACCCGCGCCATGAAGGCTGTGAAATTTGAAGCCAAGCGCGACTCAATTCTTGATGTGATAGCAGTTGCCCCAAGCTTAGACCGTGTATTGATTGTGGGCCTTGGCAAGGCGGAAGAACTTGCTAGCAGCGAGATAGAGCTTCTGGGTGGAACCATTGCTGGCGCATTGCAAGCAGCCAAACTGCAATCGGCAACGATTGCCTTTTCCGTAAACGGCCTTAAGGGCATGACGGAAGCAGAAGCGGCTAGCCTTATTGCCTCAGGCGCGGCTCTCCGCGTTTACAGCTTTGAGCAATACAAAACCAAAAAACCAGATGCCACAAAGCCATTGGCCAGCCTCACCATCCACTGCGCCAATGCGGAAAAAGCCAAGGCCGCATTCGCGCCACTTTCAGCAGTGCAAGAAGGTGTTCACATGGCACGCGATTTGGTCAATGAACCTGCAAATATTTTGTATCCAGCCGAGTTCGCCAACCGCGCCAAGGCTCTCACCAAAGCGGGCGTGAAAATTGAAATTCTCGGCCCTAAAGAAATGAAAAAACTTGGCATGGGAGCGTTACTGGGTGTGGCCCAAGGCTCACCCTTTGAAGCCCGCTTGGTGGTGATGCGCTGGGATGGCGGCAAGAGAGACGCCCAACCCATAGCCTTCGTGGGCAAGGGTGTGACATTTGATACTGGCGGCATTTCAATCAAACCCGCCGCAGGCATGGAAGATATGAAGGGCGATATGGGCGGCGCAGCTTGCGTCACCGGCCTTCTGCTTGCTCTGGCGAAACGCAAAGCTAAAGTGAATGTGATTGGTGCCATTGGCATTGTTGAAAATGCGGTGGATGGCAATGCCCAGCGCCCAGGCGACGTTGTAAAATCAATGTCTGGCCAAACCATCGCTGTGTTGAACACCGATGCTGAAGGCCGCCTCGTTCTCGCTGACGTGCTGTGGTATGTGCAAGAAAAATTCAAACCAAAATTCATGGTCAATTTGGCAACTCTCACGGGAGCGATTTTAGTCGCACTCGGCAAAGAACATGCTGGCTTGTTTTCCAATAATGATGAACTCTCCACCCGCATTGCTGATGCAGGCTATGCCACTGGCGAAAAAGTATGGCGTCTGCCGCTGACTCCAGCCTATGACAAAATGATCGATAGCGATATTGCGGATATGAAAAATATCGGCGGTCGTCTTGCTGGGTCAATTACCGCCGCGCAATTCCTTCAACGCTTTGTCAACAAAGTGCCTTGGGCGCATTTGGATGTGGCGGGCACAGCAATGGATGCGGAAAAGAACGCAATCAACCAAAGTTGGGGTTCAGGCTGGGGTGTGCGCTTGCTGAACAAGCTGGTGGCTGATCACTACGAAAAATAAAATGACAGAAGTTTGGTTCTTTCATCTTGATAAGCAGCCGTTAGAGCATGTGCTGCCGCGCATCGTGACCAGTTCATTGGCGCGCGGTTGGCGCATGGTCGTAGAAACTGCGCTGCCGGAACGTGTTGTTAAATTATCTGAGATGCTTTGGGCTAGCGAAGATGTTGCCTTTCTGCCGCATGGTTATGAGGGGGAGCCTATGCCAGAACTCCAACCTGTGTGGCTCACCACGTCCAGTGAAAATCCTAACTCGGCACAGGTGCGCGTGCTTCTCGAAGGTGCTAAACCTGCCGATATTTCAAACCTCACCAGAGCCGTTTTGATGTTTGACGGCAACAATGACCAAGCCGTTGAAGCCGCACGCGCAGAATGGAAAACTCAAAAATCCGCTGGCCACGACATTAGCTATTGGAAGCAAGACGAGAGCGGAAAATGGGTGAACCAAGCGAAGTAAAATTAAAATAACGCCTTGTTCAAAACCAAATGCACTACGATGCTAGCCACATAACCAAGCGCCACAGCCCAAGTCCATTTCAAATGGTTCATAAAGGTGTATTGCCCTTTGCCAATTCCCATCAACGCAACACCAGCCGCAGAGCCGACTGCAAGTAAGCTTCCACCCACACCCGCCGTTAAAGTAACCAGCAACCACTGGCCGTGACTCATAGCTGGGTCCATGGTGAGAACTGCAAACATCAGCGGAATGTTATCAACAATGGCCGAGAGCACGCCAATAGTAACATTCGCAACTGTGGGTCCAAATTGGCCGTAAAGGAATTGATTGGCGCTGGCGAGATAGCCAAGCACACCAAGTCCACCGACTGCAAAAATAATCCCAAAGAAAAACAGCAACGTGTCCCACTCCACCCGTTCAATTTGTTTGAACGAATCCAAAACCATATCAGCATTATCAGTGCGCTTGCCTTTGCGTTGCAAGAAGTATGACCAAATTTGCAAATAACCAAGGCCCAGCATCATACCCAAGGCCGGTTGCAACCCTATAAAATTGCGGAAGCAAACCGCTGTTGCAATAGTCAATGCAAACAACACCACCACGCCGATGGCACCTGGCTTCAAACGCGATTTTTCGACAGAAGCTTTTGGCACCTCATTTGGAATTGCAAAATGCATGATGAGTGCCGGCACCAACCAATTCACCACAGCTGGCAGGAACAAATCAAAGAATTCAAAGAATTTAACTTTGTCTTTTTGCCACACCATCAATGTGGTGATGTCTCCAAAGGGAGAAAACGCACCACCCGCATTGGCAGCGACCACAATGGAAACGCAAGAAATTGCAATGAACTTCGGAGAGCCCGCACCTACTGCCATAACAACCGCTCCCAAGATGAGGGCCGTTGTTAAATTATCGAGAACCGGCGAGAGCGAAAATGCCAAGCCACCCGTAATCCAAAACAATTGCTTATAAGAAAAACCTCGTGCTGTGAGCTTTGCCCGCAACACATCAAAAACACGGCGTTCCTCAAGCGTGTTCACATAAGTGATAGCAACCAGCAGGAAAAGAAATAATTCACCATATTCAAATATCACATGCTGGGCCGCAAGTTCGGCCACTTCGCTGTAGCCTGCTAAAGTATAAGCCCAGCCAATCAACAGCCAAATCAATCCTGCCGCGAGCAGCACAGGCTTAGATTTGCGAAGGTGAATCACCTCTTCAAAAATGACCAGAACATAAGCCAAAAGAAATATCGCAACACTCACATATCCAAACCATGAGTGCGTTAAATCGAGGTGATTTTCAGTCATTGAATTACTCGCTCAGTTCCAGCCATTCATTTTCAAGCGTCTCTAACTCTTTAGCAAACTTGGTACGTAACTTGCCATAGTCAGCGGCTTTCTTTGGCTCATCCTTGTAAATCATCGGATCAGCCAGAACTTGATCAAGAACAATCAATTTATCCTTGGTCTTCATAATTTTAATATCCAACTCTTGAATCATTTTCTTAAGTTGGGGTGCAGCAATTTTTGGCTTTACAGGCGCTGCAACTGCTTCCACTTTTGCAGCCTTGCGTGGTTTGTTCCGACCCAAAACCAAATCAGTATATTCATCCATGTCGCCTTCAAAAGGCTGCACAGTGCCATTGTTCACAATCCATAAGCGATCAACACAGGTTTCAATAATATGCCGATCATGTGAAATCAAAACCACTGCACCCTCATAATCATTGATGGCGTGGATTAGGGCTTCGCGGCTGTCGATATCCAAATGGTTGGTAGGTTCGTCCATCACCAGAACATGCGGAGCATGATACGTCGCTAAGAAGAATAACAGCCGCGCTTTTTCGCCGCCTGATAAAATTGAACATTTTGAATCTGCTAAATGCGCGCCAAATCCAACGGCCCCAAGTTTTGCGCGGCGCCTAGAAACCGGTGCGTCGGGCATCAGTTCCGAAATATATTCAAATGGCGTACGGTCTTCTGAAAGTTCATCAAGCTGGTGCTGGGCAAAATATCCAATGGATAATCGAGACGGATGGCTCATGGAACCAAGCATCGGCTTCAAATTCCCACACAGCAATTTTGCAAAGGTTGATTTGCCGTTGCCGTTGGAGCCGAGCAACGCAATGCGGTCATCAGGATCCATCCGCAGCGTAATGTTTTTCAGTACTGTCTTATCACCATAGCCAACTGATACCTTGTCCCAAGCCACCAAGGGTGGAGCGATTTGCTTTTCCGGATTCGGAAAAATAAACGGGGCCACGGCATTTTCAATCATGTCAGCAATGGGTTCTAACTTTGCCAAAGCCTTCATGCGGCTTTGTGCTTGGCTGGCTTTGGAAGCTTTAGCTTTAAAGCGATCGACAAAGGCTTGCATGTGAGCGCGTTGGTCGTCTTGCTTTTTCTTCAACTTTGAATTCAAGGCCTGCTTCTCGCGGCGTTGGCGTTCAAAATTATCGTAATTGCCTTGATACAAAGTGAGCTTGAATTGATCGAGATGCAATATCGCATCTACGGAAACATTCAGCAAATCGCGGTCATGGCTCACCAGCAGAATCGTGTGTGGATAATCACGGATATATGATTGCAGCCAGATGGTGCCTTCAAGGTCGAGATAGTTTGTGGGCTCATCGAGCAGCAACACATCAGGTGCGCCGAACAACGCAGCAGCCAAAGCCACACGCATCCGCCAGCCGCCTGAAAGCGCCGAGCAGGGGCCATTCATAATCGCTTCAGTAAAGCCAAGGCCAGCCAAAATAACCGCCGCACGAGACTCGGCGGAATAAGCATCAATATCAGCAAGCCGCATTTGAATTTCTGAAATGCGGTTAGGGTCTTTGGCGGTTTCCGCTTCGGCCAAAAGCTCTGTGCGCTCCACGTCACCCGCCATAACAACTTCGAGCAAAGTTTCTTTGCCGCCTGGTGCTTCCTGGGCCACGGTGCCAATGCGGGCATTGCGCGGAATTGAGGCTTCACCTGATTCTGGAACAAGCTCGTTCAAGATGAGTTTAAGCAGCGTGGATTTGCCGGTGCCATTGCGCCCCACCAAACCAACCTTGTGGCCAGTGGGCAACGAAGCCGAAGCATCCTCCAGCAAAACCCGCCCACCGATCCGATACGTCATTTCTGAAATGTTTAACATGGGCGCTGCTTAGCGATAAGATTCCCAAACAGCAAACTGACTTTGCGATTGACTCTTGTTATGCTGCATTGCACAAATCATCATATGAACCAGCAATTGCCCGTCAGCATTGAAGACACCAGCTATATCGAAGAGGTCACAGCCATGCTGCGCCAGCAGTTGCGCCATGTGATTGGCCAACGTGAGCCTGCTTTGTTGCCGCTCATGGATAAGGCAGATGCTATAGCGTCTATTCCTGATCCCTTAGTTGAGCACGCTTTGCAAACCATCGGCATTTGGTTGCAGCTGATGAACATTGCAGAGGAAAATGCCACCATCCGCAATCGCCGCACGCTGGAAAAGCAAGCAGGGCCTGATGAAGTGGGAGGCTCCCTCAGCCAAGCCCTCGCGGAAGCGGCCAAGGCTGGCGTTTCGGCTG
The DNA here is from genome assembly GCA_031385245.1 of Hyphomicrobiales bacterium. Lineage (GTDB taxonomy): Bacteria > Pseudomonadota > Alphaproteobacteria > Rhizobiales > Aestuariivirgaceae > Aestuariivirga. The sequence goes on from JANNBH010000048.1 coordinate 16,008, forward strand.
AAACGGTTGAACATGTGCTGAGCATCTTGGATGTTGGCCCAACTCTCACGGCACACCCAACCGAAGCCAAGCGCGTGACGGTTTTGGAAATTCACCGCCGCATTTATTTAAAACTCTTTGAACTCGATAACCCACGCTGGACACCGCGTGAACGCGACACACTGCTGTTCCAGCTTCGCAATGAAATTGATTTACTGTGGATGACGGGTGAAATTCGCATCGAAAAGCCGACTGTAGAAAGTGAAGTGGCCTGGGGCCTCCATTTTTTCCGTGATGCTTTGTTTGATCGCACTACGGCGGTGTGTGATGTGATGCAATCAGCCCTCATCCGCCATTATCCTGAACTCACCGCGCGCATTAAACCGCCCATTAAATTCTCATCGTGGATTGGCGGCGATCGGGATGGCAACCCATTTGTGACTGTTGAAACCACACGCAAGGCACTGCGCGAAAACAGTTTGGCATCAGTGCGCCGACTTGACTTGCGTTTGAAAGAACTGGTCGGGCATATCTCGGTCAGCTCATCAGAAATGCCAATTCCAGAAACATTCAAAGTTGAACTCGCACGGCAACTAGAGCTTTGTGGCGCAGGAACAGAAATCACCCAACGCAATCCTGAAGAACTGTTCCGCCAATTCTTCAGTGCTTTGCGCTTGAGGCTTGCCGAGATTGAACAACCGGGCAAAGCGGTTGGATTCAAGAATGTTGATGAGCTCATTGGTAGCTTGCATTTTGTTGAATCAACGCTTGCTGAAATGAATGCCGCAGGCCTTGCCACATCGTTGGTGCGCCCGGTCCGCTGGGAAGCTGAAGTGTTTGGCTTCCGCACGGCTTGTTTAGATATTCGCCAAAACACCACAGTGATCAACCGCGTTCTCACTGAAGTGTGGGGCAAAATGAACCCTGTGGCAAAGTCAGCTGCACCTGAAATTCATTCCGCGGCTTGGAATAAATGGATTGCGTCTGAGCTTGAAAAGCCCATGGGTTTTGTGCCGCAGTTCCGCGATATGACGGATGAAGCAGAGGAGCTTCTCGGTCTCCTCCATCTCATTCGTGAAACGTTAGACGGACCAGACCCCAAAGCCATCGGCACATTTATTTTGTCGATGACGCAAAGCGCTGATGATGTGCTTGGGCTTTATTTGCTGGCCAAATACTGTGGCCTGTTCAGCGATCCTTCAAGCCACGAAACCTGCCGCATCCGCGTGGTGCCATTGTTTGAAACCATCGAGGATTTGCGCGAAGGCCCAGCTATTATGGAATCGCTGCTGGCCAATTCCGTGGTGCGCCAATCGGTCAATGCAAATGGGGGCGTGCAGGAAATTATGTTGGGCTATTCTGATTCAAATAAAGATGGCGGCTTCTTCTGCGCCAGTTTTGAATTGTTTGAAGCCCAACGCCGCTTGATCCGTGCAGGCCGCAAAGCTGGTGTTGAAATGAGCTTCTTCCATGGCCGTGGCGGTTCTGTAAGCCGGGGCGGCGCACCCGCAGGCAGGGCCATCGCCGCGCAACCTTCAGGCACTGTGGGTGGCCGCATGAGGGTGACCGAGCAGGGCGAAGTTGTGTCTTCGAAATTTGCCAATCGCGGCACAGCGCTCATCAATTTGGAAACACTCACATCAGCCGTATTGCTCCACACACTGAAATCCAGCGCTGAACCTGAGCAACGCTTAAACCCAGAACATCAGCACGCCGTTGAAGAGATCGCCCAACTCAGTTTCAAAGCCTATCAAAAATTGGCGCATGATCCGGCTTTGATCACATATTTCCAAACAGCAAGCCCAGTTGAAGAATTGGCCTTGCTTAAAATTGGCTCACGCCCCGCAAGGCGCTTTGGAGCCAAGGGCCTGTCTGATTTACGCGCAATTCCGTGGGTTTTCGCGTGGAGCCAAAATCGCCATCAACTCACAGGCTGGTATGGTCTTGGTTATGCCTTGGATGATTTCGTGTCTGCGCGCGGAGGCTCAGGTTTGAAGCTCTTGAAAGAAATGTTCGTCAAATCCCCAGGCTTCCGCTTGGCTATTGATGAAGTTGAAAAATCACTGTTCCTTGCCGATATGAACGTGGCCGAAAAATACGCTGGGCTGGTGCCCAGCCGCAATGATGCTGAGCGTTTGTTCGCTCTCATCCGCCATGAACACAAGCGCACCTCAAAAGTGATCTTAGAACTTTCTGGTGATAAAATTCTGTGCGAACGCTTCCACAGCTTCCGCCGCCGCTTTGACCGTGTGCGCCCCATGGTCGATCAAGCAAATGAATGGCAAGTGAAACTCTTGCGCGAAACAAGAGGCGACAAACCAACCGAAGCCATGAACATGAGCCTGTTGATGACCATGAACTGCATTGCAGCAGGATTAGGATGGACCGGGTAAGACCTCAGCGTTGCTACTCATTCAAACTTTAGCAATCATATCAACTGAATCTTATGGAAATTATCTTATTGTAAACAACGGCATCTGAGTTCTGTCAGCGCATAAGTGGCATGATTCTTGTTCTGTTTTTAAATAGGGGATATTCCGTATGCTAGCTTCAATTTCAAAGTTCCATCGCGCTGCTGTTATGGCCTGCGTTCTACTTGCCTCATCAGCAATGACTTCAGATTTTCTAGGATCACGTGATTCCTTAGCATTTGCCGGAAACGGTAATGGCAACGGTAATGGTAATGGTAATGGTAATGGTAATGGCGGTAGCAATAGCAATGCGAACGGCAATTCTGGTAATAATGGCAACAGTTCAGCGAATTCTGTAAGTGCCGTAAAGACAACTGGTCAGAGTAAAGTCGCTTCAGTTAAGAAATCAGCGACAAAAACTCAGGTCATCAAAGTTAAGGTTTCCAATAAACTTGGAGCATTAAATGCGGCACATGCGTCTGCCCAAGCTTTTGCCCATGCTTCGGCGAATTCGCGCATTGGGAAAATCAAGACATATTATGTGGCGAACGTGGCAAGTTGGGCCGCTGCCGAAGCGCTGACCGCAGCCAATGATGCCAACCTGTTGGCGCAAGCCAACTTGCAGACTTTGGTTGATAGTGGTTATGTAGCTCCTGCAACATTGGCAGACGCAAACACGGCCCTTGAAAGCGCTAATGCAGCACTGGTTCTGTCACCCGAGGATGCAACCTTAATACAGGCAGTCACTGATGCTCAAACCGTTGTGGACGCATTTACGACCGCAGCCGCTTTAGCTGAAGCGCAAGTCAATGCGGTCCTCTTGGCTGCTGCTGCCACAGACGCACTAAATGCAGCAGCCAATAAAGCGCCTGTCGACGATACGACAAAGGCTGCACTTGATGCCCTTCTTGTCGGAAAAATTGCCAGCGAATAATTTAGAGCAGACTCTGAGTGTTATTTTATTGTCAGACAGGCCCGAGGTGCTTTGCGCCCTTGGCCTTGGCCAAATCCATCTGCCGCTGCCGTTGCCGATTTGAAGCCTTTTGCTTTTCTGTCAATCTATCTGCACAGGCTGGGCAGCTCACACCTTTTTCATATTTCTCACTTAGGCGATCATCAGCCGAAACCGGGTTCATGCAGCCGTGGCACAGGCTGAAATCTGAAACTTTCAGGCCATGCTCCACCGCCACGCGTTCATCAAACACAAAGCACGCTCCATCCCATGTGCTCTCACTTTGCGGCACCACTTCGAGATATTTCAGAATGCCGCCCTTCAAATGAAACACATTCTCAAAGCCTTCATTCAACATAAAGCTTGAAGCCTTCTCACAGCGAATGCCACCAGTGCAAAACATTGCAACTTTCTTGTGTTTTTGATTATGCAAATGTTCACGTACATATTTTGGAAACTCACCAAAGCTCTCAGTATGCGGATCAATTGCACCTTTGAAAGTGCCAACTCCCACTTCATATGAATTGCGCGTATCGATCAAAATTACGTCAGGGTCATTGACCAGCGCATTCCAATCAGCTGGCTCCACATAAGTGCCTACCTTCTCGGTTGGGTCGGCTTTAACATTGCCAATTGTTACAATTTCTTTTTTTAATCGCACTTTCATGCGTTTGAAAGGCATGGTGGCAGTTTTGGAGAATTTGGGTTCTATCCCTGCAATGCCAGTTATTTGTTCAAGTAAAACCAAAGCTTTATCGATGTTTTCTGGCAAGCCAGCTATAGTGCCATTAACACCTTCAGCAGCCAGCAAAACCGAGCCCCTAATGCCATTTGCAATCAGGGCCGCCAAAAGTGGTGCCTGTAACAATTCGAAGTTCGATAAACGTGAGAATTTATAAAATGCGGCAACTTTAATCATCATGGTTGCCTCTTAATAGGGTGCAATCTAGACCACAAGTTCAATTGCCTCTTGCCCAAACGCTGCCATTTTGGTGTAGTACTAGCGATAATAAAAACCGGGAGTGAAACATACCATGAAATTTACAAAACGTTCAGTGTTGGCAGGTGCCACATTCTTGATGATGGCCGGAACAAGCTTTGCCGCAGATATGATTGGTAACTGCGAAGTTATGGGTAAAAAAGGTGAATTTCCAATCGCTAATCCAGCTAAAGCTGGTCAGTTAACGGTTGAAGTTTCTCTGCCAGCTCCAATTTGGTGGAATGGCGATTCACCAGAAACAATTAAAGACGGCATGGAGTATTGCATCGCTGCCGAAATTGCCTGGCGTGCTGGTTATGATAAATTGGAAGTGGTGAACGTGGGTTGGGATGCTTTGATTGCGGGCCAAACTGCCAGCTTCGATTTAGCCATGTCGGAAATCTCAATCACCGAAGAGCGCAAAGCCGTTCACGATTTTTCAGTACCTTATTTCAATTCAGACATTGGCGTATTGACCAGAGCCGATGCGCCAGTCACTGAAGCGTCCATCACCTCTGCAAAAATTGGTGTGCAACAAGCCACAACAGGTGCCGCATTTGTGACCGAGAAACTTGGCATCAGCAATGTTCAAGTTTACCCTGATCAGGGCGATATGTTTGCCGCCTTGCGCTCAGGACAAATTGATGCTGCCATCACTGACACTTCAATCGTGCTTGCTGAAGAACTTGCAACCAAGGGCGCATCCGTGGCTGTCGGCCAATATCAAACTGGCGAAACCTATGGGGCCATTTATCCAAAGGGCAATGCCAACAACCCTGCCATCGATAAAATTTTCCAAGCCATGATTTCTGACGGTACAATTCAAAAGTTAGGTGCGAAATATCTGGCAGCGGCTTGGGGCAAAGATCCAGCTTCAATTCCTTATTTCAAGAATTAAGCTAACCAGTGTTTGATAAAATAAAAAACAACGGCGCAACTAAAACTGTTGCGCCGTCTCTGCACCAGCGTGCTGATTGGCCTGCTGGTGGAGCCATTCTATTTGCAATTCTTTGCATTTTGGCGGCCTTATACACCATAGGTTTAGCGCAAGCCGCATTAATGCAATTGGGTGTTACTAGTTTTGTATGGAATTTAGTTTTCGTAGCTGCAATGGGTGCAGTGTTGATGCTGTTTTGGCCAGCTTGGCAGGCATGGCGCTTAGCCGGTTCAACGCGAAAACAATTAACCACCAACAACTTGGTTCAAGCCCGCATTGATACAGCAGCAGCCCGCGAATTTGCATTCTTAACATTTGGCTGGGGCTTTTTTGCACTCATTGTTTTGGGCCTCGTTTGCTTTGTGCTGATGAACAATGTGGCCGTTGGAAAAACTTTTTTCCTTATTCCTTTAATGCAGGCAAAGTGGTGGTTGGTTACCCAGAAATTTATAGTCAACAATCTCTACATATTTATTGTGGCAGAGATTCTCGTTTTAGTTTGGGGTCTCATTGTTGCGTTAGCGCGCCTCATGCCGGGCCGCGCTGGAAAGCCAATCAGAAGTCTCGCCATCATCTATTGTGATTTGTTTCGCGCAATTCCAGCAGTCGTAACGCTCTATTTGATTGGCTTTGGCATTCCCACATCAGGTCTATCAGACCTCATCGTGCCGCCAATTCTGGGCCTTTTCACTGATCTCTCGGTGCTAACGCCAGCCGAATATAAAACTGCCATTCGCGTGCCTGTTAGTTTTTGGTGCATCCTCGCTCTCACGCTTACATACGGTGCTTATGTAGCCGAAGTTTATCGCGCCGGCATTGAAAGCATCCATCAAAGTCAGGTGATGGCGGCCCGTTCGCTTGGTCTCTCTTACATGCAAACGATGCGCTATGTGGTGGTGCCACAAGCAGTGCGCCGTATTATTGCGCCACTGCTCAATGATTTTATCGGCTTACAAAAAGACACTGCCTTGGTGCAGGTTGTGGGCCTAATTGATGCCTTCAATCAGTCCCGCATCATCGCAGCCAATGCTTTCAATCTTTCGGCAGTTACCATTGTGGCCATTTTATTTGTCGTGATCACAATTCCACAAGCGCGCTTGGTTGATAAAATTATTGACCGTGACAACGCCAAAATGCGGGCAGGGGGCTGACCATGGCATTTCTTGAAATTGATCAAGTTGCTAAATCATTTGGACTTGCCCCTGTTTTACGTGGCATAAATTTGAAAGTGACTGAGCATCAAGTCGTCTGCCTCATTGGACCTTCTGGGTGTGGCAAATCCACCTTGCTCCGCTGCATTAACGGCCTTGAAGAAATTCAAGGTGGAGAAATTAAATTGGGCGGAGACCGCGTCTCTGGCCCAGGCGTTGATGTTAATAAGTTGCGCCAGCAAGTTGGTATTGTTTTTCAGAGTTTCAATTTATTTCCGCATATGACGGTGTTGGAAAATGTAACTTTAGCGCCGCGAAAAGTTTTGCAGCAAAGCACTGCGGAAGCTGAAACCAAGGCCATGCAATTGCTAAAACGCATTGGCCTTGAGGCTAAAGCCTTGGAGTATCCTGATCGCCTTTCTGGTGGTCAGCAGCAACGCGTGGCCATCGTGCGCGCCTTGGCCATGGAACCCAAATTGATGTTGCTGGATGAAATCACTTCAGCGCTTGATCCTGAACTGGTATCCGAAGTTTTAAACATCGTGCGCGATCTGGCAACCCAAGGCATGACCATGTTGTTGGCCACACATGAAATGGGCTTTGCCCGCGAAGTAGCCTCAAAAGTTTGCTTCCTCTATGAGGGCGTTGTTCACGAGGAGGGGCCCCCTGAACAAATTTTTGGCGCTCCCAAGCAAGAGCGCACCAGAGGCTTTTTAAAACGTATTATTGAGGCTGGGCGGCTTTAAGCCGTTCATCTGCTGTTCATGCATATGGCGGGTTTGGCATATTCACACCCTAGTTCTGCCAAACTGTTGGAACAAAAGGGCTTCATTGCAGTTAATGGTTCTGTGAATTAAGTTGGAGAATTGATATGAAGTTTAAGATGGGCGCGGCGAGCATTCTGGCATTGGCATTGTTTCTGTCACCCGCCATGGCACAAGATGCTGAAGTTGTGGTTGAACAACCTGTTGCAGAACAGCCTGCACCAGTGGTTGAAGCAGCTGCACCTGCAGCTGAAATTCCTGCTGAAATTTTAGCCCTGTTAGGTGATAGCCGCCCGACCGCAGAACTTTCCGATGATGAATTGCTAATGTGTGCCAAATCGGCCCGCCGTTTTACCACAGCAGAAAACCTCACCGATGAAATGCGCGCCCAACTGGTGAGCATTTTTGAATCATGCAGTGGCGAACTTGAAAACCGCAAGCAAGCGCAAAAGCAACCAGAAGCTCAGCCAGAACAGCAAGCGGCCCCAGTTGAAGCTGCGCCCGCCGAAGTTGTGCCAGCCGCTGAGCCTGCCGTGCCAGAAGAAATTCTGGCCTTCTTAAATGATGGCCGTGCTCTGGCTGATTTTGATTCCGAAGAGCTGAAAGCACGTGCCAAAGCTGCGCGCCGTTTTGCTAAAAATGAGAACCTGCCGCAAGATGTGCGTGATAAGCTGAACGCTATTGCTCAAGATGCGCGCATTGAATTGACAAAGCGCGAGCAACAACAAGCTGAACCTGCTCCAGCACCTGAAGTGCCGAAGGAACAGCCCGCCATCGTGCAGGAAACCCCTCCAGCAATTGAAGCACCGCAAGCGGTTGCTGTTGAACCAGCACCACCACCTCCGCCCGCCAAGGCAGACGTGCAAGCGTTAGATAACAATGCAGGTAACCCGGAAGCCGAAAATCAAGCTCGCCTTTATCTTGATGATACGACGCCGCTTGAAAATCTATCGGATGATGATCTCCGCATCAGGCTTGATAGCATTCGTGATGTGATGGCCAGCAATGAATTGTCTCGTGAAACTGAACGCGCCGTGCGGAAGCGTTTGAAAGAAGAACGTGAAGTTCTGCGTCAGCGTTTGGCTGTGCAAGAAGCTGCGGTTGTGCAAAAGCAAGAACAGGCAGCACCCCCACCGCCGCCTCCGCCATTGGTAGAAATTGCAGCGGCCCCATTGCCTCCAGCTCCACCGCCACCGCCACCATTGCCACCCGTTGTTGTTAACAACACAACCGTGAACAATACGACAGTGACCAACACCGTGGTGATTACCAATATAACGCCCGTGCAAATTGTTCTGCGTGATCCACGCCCAGCTGAAGAGTTGCAGATTGCTGAATTGCAGCGTCGCCTGACGGTTTACAATGAAGCGCAATTTGATGAAGATTATGATCAAGAAAATCGTGATTATTGGCGCCAATCCATGTTGCGTGACCGTGAAATTCTGCGCCGCCGCATGATTGCTGAACGTCATCGCCGTGAAGAGCAATTGGCCCTTGAAGCTGGTAGTGATGATTTGGACATTACAATCAACATCAACATTTCCAATGATCGGCCACCGCCACCACGATATGTTTTTGCGGCCGAAGTGGACGATGAGGAATTGGAAGACGTGTTGGTGGCTCCACCGCGCAAAAGCTTCAAGCAACGTTATAATCTTGAAGAAATTGCAGTGCAGCCGCGCCTTCGTGAATCCGTGTCACGCATTGAAATTGACACGATCCGCTTTGGCACCAATGAAGCCTTTGTGCGTGAAGAGCAAATGCAAAGCTTGGATGCAATCGCCTCTATCATTGAACGCATTGTGAAGAAATATCCAAATGAAGTGTTTATGATTGAGGGCCACACCGATGCGCCCGGCAGCGATGCTTATAATAATCGTTTGTCAAAGCTGCGCGCCGAAGCAATCAAGAAAGCACTGGTTTCATATTATGTGATTCCAGGGCGCAATTTGCGAACTGTTGGCCTTGGTGAACGCTTCCTCAAAATTCCAACTGCGGAAGCCGAAGGCGAAAATCGCCGCGTTTCGATCAGCCGCATCACACAGTTGCTGACCGACGAAGAATAAGCCACCTCTTGCCGAATGAATGGACCGCCGCTATAGGGCGGTTCATTCACTTTTAACGAGGACTATCATGGCTATCGAACGTACATTTTCTATCATTAAACCAGACGCAACCAAGGCCAACAAAACTGGCGGCATCAATGCCATGATCGAGGCTGCTGGCCTTCGCATCATCGCGCAAAAGCGCGTAAAGTGGAAGCTGGCTGATGCCAAGAAATTCTATGCAGTTCACGCCAAGCGCCCGTTCTTTAAGGATCTGGTAAAATTCATGGCTTCAGGCCCGGTGGTTATTCAAGTGCTGGAAGGCAACAATGCCGTAAAAGCTTATCGTGATATTATGGGTGCAACAAACCCTAAGGAAGCAGCAGCAGGCACGATCCGCGCAACTTTCGCAAAATCCATTGATGAAAATTCAGTTCACGGTTCTGACTCAGCTGATAACGCGAAGAAGGAAATCAAGATGAACTTCACTGCTAAAGAAATTGTAGGCTAATATGAATAAGATTGCCCGCATCGCGCTGTCAGTTGGAGCTTATGTAGCCTTTATTGTTCTCGTCAATGTGTTGTTTGTTCCGGAAAGCCTCATCGAAGGCGTAACCCAGTGGACAACAAACACCTGGATGGGTACGCTTTACCTTGCTAACATTATTGTTGGCGTGGTTTTTGTGTTGCGTGATTATGCACAACGCGAAATTGGCCATAAGGTTCTATTGGCAACAGCGCTTGCGGGCATTCCAGTTTATTATTTCGCGGGCCCTGGTCTTGCGGCAGCCAGCATGATTGCTTTTATTTTGTCAGAAATGACTGATTGGGCGGTTTACACTTTCACCAAACGCCCGTTGCAAAGCCGCATCATTCTGTCATCGCTGTTTGCGGTGCCGGTTGATACTTTGGCATTCCAACACCTCGCAGGTTATTTAACACCTGCGGCGTTTGTGACAGAAGTGGTGAGCAAGGCAATTGGCGTTGCAATTGTCTGGTATCTGCTAAAACTGCGTTTTGGCAATGCCGAAGCACCAGTTGCGGCACATTGAAAGTTTTGACCTTTCTGGCCGGAAGTGATAGCTTCCGGCCATGAACATTATTATTGTCAAAGCAGAATGGGATAGTGAAGCCGAGGTTTGGACGGCGACCAGCCGTGACGTTCCTGGTCTTGTTGCGGAATCTCCCACGCTCGAAAAGCTGCGTCCTAAAGTTCTCGCCATGATTGAAGACTTGATTGAAGAAGGCGTGGTGTCCTCTGATTTGAGTGAAATCCCTGTGCATTTAATTGCAAGCGTGACGGATAACTTGAAGAACCCTGTGGCCGCTTAGCATGGCCAATTTCTACCGTGAACTGACGCGAATTTTGCAAAGCGCAGGATTTACGCTCAAACGCCAAGGCAAAGGGGATCACGAAATATGGTGGCATCCTCAGACAGGCAAAAGACTGACCGTGGATAGAGGCATAAAATCCCGTGGCACCGCGAACGCGATATTGAAAGAAGCGCAACTTCCTAAACAATTCTGAGGTTCTCATGGGCAAAACTCGTCTCGAAGCATTTTCTGATGGTGTGTTTGCCATTATCATCACTATTATGGTGTTGGAGCTTAAAGTTCCCCATGGCGCCGAACTTTCAAACCTCTTGGAACTCGCTCCCGTGTTTCTCAGTTACATTCTCAGCTTCACCTATGTTGCAATCTATTGGAACAACCACCACCATTTTTTCCATGCGGTGAAAAAAGTGAGTGGCAGTATTTTGTGGGCCAATATGTTTCTGCTATTCTGGCTGTCGCTCATGCCTTTCACAACCGGATGGATGGGCGAAAACCATTTCGCCACTTGGCCGGTGGTTATCTATGGTGTGAACCTGCTCTTATGTGCCATTGCTTACACGCTGATGGTGCGCGCCGTACTGGGCCATCAAGAAAACCAGCACATTATAAATGCCATTGGTGGTGACAGAAAAGGAAAAATCTCACTTCTCTGCTATGTAGCTGCGCTGCCATTGGCTTTCTATTTTCCTTGGGCGGCTGGCGTGTTGTTTGTTGCAGTGGCTTTAATGTGGTTTATTCCCGATCGCCGTATGGAAAAATTGTTTAGCTAAAGCGGTTGAATTACTGTTTTAACTTGTTCGCGATATGAAATGTAAATCGCGCAAGCAATGAGCACGGCCACACCCACAAAGGTCCAGCCATCGGGGAAGTTTCCAAAGAAATACCACCCCGCCAAAACCGCGTTGATCATTTCCGTGTAGCCCAGCGGTGCAAGCAATGAAGCTTCGGCATTCTCCATGGCCATAATGGTGAGGAAATTTGCGAAGGTGCCAATGCTGGCCAGTAGCACCATGAAAAGTAGAATATTGAAACTTGGCGTAACCCAAAATGGTACCAGAATGATACTGGCAAAAATCGTTCCAAAGAAATTTGTATAAACCGTGTTGGCTATAGCACTGCTCTTGCCCGCAAGTTTGCGAGTCAGCAGCAAAGTAATCGCTGATCCCAAGCCTGATCCCGCTGCCAGAAACACTCCGGGGTTAAGCTCAAGATATCCAGGGCGAATGATAATCAATACGCCAACGAACCCGACGGCAACCGCCAGCCAGCGATTTATTCCAACTTTCTCCTTCAGCACAATCGGAGCAAGCGCAGTGATGAAGAGGGGCTGCACAAAATAAATCGCCAATGTTTCTGCAACACCTTGGTAACGCAAGGAGCCGAAAAACATCATGGTGGAGATCACAAGAAAAAATCCGCGCAATGCATTCACGCGCCCATCACGCGGGTTTAAACTTTCAACACCTTCACGCGCAATCAAAATTGGTGCAGAAAGAAGAAATCCAAAAAACAACCGTGCCCAAACAATTTCTATGACAGGAATGCCCCATTGCCCCAAAAATTTGGCGCATACATCAAGGAATGGAAATATCAACATCGCGCTGACCATGAGCGCGATGCCGAACAGTGTTTTGTTCTTGGTCAAGCCTTCAAGCGTGAGTTAGCAGGATCATAAATTGATTCTGGGATAATCCGCGCCTTTCGCATTTCACTAAACATCATCACTTCAAACTCAGTGCCTTCTGCCGTTAGAATTGGATTCACATAAGCAAAAGCCAATGACAAATTAGTGGCGTGGCCATATGCCCCAGAGGTGGTTAGCCCCACAATCTTGCCTTGATGATAAACAGGTTCATTGCCCACGCAATCTGAATCTGTATTTTCAACGGACATGGTGACCAGCGTTAAACGCGGGCCTCGTTGCTGGGCCACAAGCGTGGCGGCTTTGCCAATGAAATCCGGCTTGTCCAAGCGAATGAAGCGGCCCATTGAAGCCTCATACATATCAATCTCTGTGGTGAGTTCGGAGCCCCAGCCACGATAAGATTTTTCCATGCGGAGCGAGTTCATCGCATAAGTACCAAACAGCTTAATACCAAGTGGCGCACCTGCTTTCATCACCGCATCATATACAGCCTTCATGCTGGCCATCGGCACATGCAGTTCCCAGCCCAGCTCTCCCACATAGTTCACGCGCAGCAAACGCACACCAGCAACACCAGCGACACTGGCAACGCGCCCCGTCAACCAGCGGAAAGATAAATCTTCATCTGTACACTGGCAAAGCACATCCCGCGACAATGGGCCTGCCAGAACCAATACGCCATAATCATCGGTAATATCGGTGATCGTGCAGTCTTCTGAAATTTTCTTGCGCCAATTCAATTGGTCAAAATCATGCAGCTGAGCAACTGCAGCAGACAGTACATAGAAATGATCAGCAGCCAGTCGCGTAACCGTTATTTCCGATTCAATAAAACCATTCTCGTTCAACAAATGGCCCAGAATAATTCCGCCATCCTTGGCTGGAATTTTATTGGCGCAAATGCGTTCCAAGAATGAATAAGCACCGGGCCCGGTCACATCAAATTTTGAGAAGGTCGAAAGGTCCATTAAACCAACGCGTTCACGCACCGCGAGTGCTTCTTCGCGCACTGCATTCCATTGATTAGAACGGCGGAAGGAAAAATCCTCACCCTTGCCTGTCTTATCAAACCAGCGCGGCCGTTCCCAACCGAAGATTTGAGCAAACTGCGCGCCTTCTGCGGCCAGCGTGTCATAAAGTGCTGATTTGCGAAGTCCGCGGCCCACTTCATGTTGTTCGCCGGGCTTGTAGCAATAATACATGTGATGATAATCGGCGATGGAAACTTCGGTGGTGTAGTCCTTGGTGGCCCATGGCCCAAACCTGCGCGGATCAAATTCGCGCATGTTAATTTCAGCTTGGCCATGCACCATCCATTGCGCCAGATATTTTCCAGCGCCGCCGCCTTGGCAAATGCCAATCGATGCGCCGCAATGCATCCAATAACCTGGCGCACCATGGGCCGGGCCAGAAAGATACACCCCATCCGGCGTGTGGGTGATGGCACCTGAGATAATTGACTTCACACCGCTCTGCCCAAACAAAGGCAAACGCTCAGTGGCTTTTTCCAACCATGGCATAATGCGGTCGAGCTCGTTCACTTCAAGCTCGCTCTCATAATCCCAACGCGGCGGCTGTCCATCCCAGCACACATGCGCTGTGGCCGTTTCATAAGGGCCGACGAGCACGCCATTGGTTTCTTCGCGTAGATAAGCATGGGAGTAGGGGTCGCGCACCACCGGAAGCTCCATCTTTAAATCGATGAGTTCTTGCAAAGGTTCAGTGATCACATATTGATGCAGCATATTAGAGATGGGCGCGAGATGGCCGGTCCAGCCCGCCACCACATCGCAATATGAACCCGCCGCATTCACCACATGTTGGCAATCAATGTTGCCCGCATCAGTGAACACGCGCCATTCGCCATTGGGGAGCAGCTTAATATCTGTGACGCGGGTGCGCCGATAGATATCCGCCCCCAATTGGCGTGCGCCTGCCGCCATAGCATTGGTAATATCAGCCGGCGCCACATGACCATCGTTCACCGTGCGAAACGCAGCCTTCACGCCGAAAGTTTCTAGGTATGGATGATACTGTTTAATCTCCGAAGGCCCGATGACCTCGGCTTCATATCCAGCAAGCCGCGAAATGCCATAAACATATTTCAGCCAATTCACTTCTTCGGTTGTGGTGGCCAAGCGAAGCCCGCCACAGCCATGCCACGACACAGCTTGGCCAGTGAGTTTTTCCAATTGTGGATAAAGTTGCGTGCCGTAGTTATGAACTTTGGTCATATTCAGAGATGAATTAAAATGCGGGCATTGGCCTGCCGCGTGCCAAGTGGAGCCGGAGGTAAGCTCACCTTTTTCGATGAGCACGATGTCAGTCCAGCCTTCAAGGGCGAGGTGATACAAAAGCCCCACGCCCATAACCCCACCACCAACAACAACTACCCGCGCATGTGTTTTCATTTTGAAGTCCCGTTTGATGGAGCAGTTTTCGCCGTGTTCGCAGGCGCTTGCAAGGTTCAAAAGTAAGACATGGGGTGAGCTAGATTGACTGCTATTTAACGTCGCCCACCTGATACAGCATCAGCGCACTTGCCGTAGCCACGTTCAAACTCTCCACGCCGTCCTTCATCGGGATTCTCACCAATTGCGTGCAAGACTTTGATATCTCGCTGGAAAGCCCGCGCGATTCACTGCCCATGGCCAATAATACCGGGTGCAGATATTCTTTGCGGAAATCACTTCGTGCCGTGCCTGATGTGCCCACTACATCGCCGGGCCAGGCTTTGGCAAAGTCTAACATTGAGGGCAAATTCATCCGCACCAGCGTTACGGCAAAAATTGATCCCGTGCTGGCGCGCACGCATTCTGGCGAATAGGGGTCGCAGCAATCGCCCACCAGAATAATGCCTTTTACATCCACAGCATCAGCGGTGCGGATGATAGTGCCCATATTGCCGGGGTCGCGTACTTCATCCAGCGCCAGCCACAACCCATCTATGGAGGGGTGCGGCTGATAGCGCTGCTTGAATACGCCCAATATGTCATGCGGATTACTCTGGCCGGAAAGTTCGGCCATCACTTTGTCGGTCACCAATGTGGGTTTTACATCATCGAACATGTCGATGCGTTTGGTAGCTACCACATAGTCAGGAACGAAACCGCAAGCTTCGGCACGTTCCAGCATGGCAAAGCCTTCAGCCACAAAAAGCCCAGCCTCGCGCCGCTCCTTCTTTTGCTCAAGCGAGCGGATGAGTTTTATGGTGGGGTTTTGCAAGGATGATATGGGGAGCATGACGAGCTCTATAAATTAGGATATGAGTCTCGTCCATGAACATTCACAGCCCCAACATAAAAACCGGAATCTCCGTCTGCCCGCATGATTGCCCTTCGGCGTGTGCGCTGGAGGTGGAGCTGCTGGACGAGAACACCATTGGCCGTGTGCGCGGCGCCAAGGAAAATTCTTATACGCTGGGTGTGATTTGCGAGAAGGTGGCGCGCTATGCTGAGCGCATTCACCACCCTGATCGGCTTCTGCACCCGATGAAGCGCGTCGGGCCGAAAGGTTCTGGGCAATTCACGCGCATATCATGGGACGAAGCTCTGGACCTCACGGCTGCGGCCTTCCTGAAAGCTGAAGCAGAATATGGCTCAGAATCCGTGTGGCCCTATTATTACGCGGGCACCATGGGCCTGGTAATGCGCGATGGCATTGAACGTTTGCGCCACGCCAAATCTTATTCCGGCATGTATGGCACGGTGTGCATCGCTTTATCATGGGCGGGCTTTTTCGCCGGCACCGGGCGCATTGCGGGTGTTGATCCGCGCGAGATGCAAAAATCCGATCTCATTGTGGTGTGGGGCGGAAACCCAGTGAACACCCAAGTGAATGTGATGACGCATATTGGCATTGCCCGCAAAACCCGTGGCGCCAAAATGGCTTGCGTGGATATTTATGAAACCGGCACCATGAAGGCCGCCGACATTAAGTTACTGATAAAGCCCGGCACTGATGGCGCATTGGCTTGCGCTTTAATGCATGTGTTGTTTCGTGATGAACATGCCAATTGGGACTATCTTAATCAGTACACTGATCATCCGCGTGAGCTTGAAGCGCACCTGAAAGACAAGACGCCAGAATGGGCGGCAGAAATTTGCGGTTGCCCCATTGCTGAAATTGAAGCCTTTGCCAAACTGATTGGTGAAACACCTAAAACTTATTTCCGCATTGGTTACGGCTTTGCCCGCTCACGCAATGGCGCTGTGAACATGCACGCTGTCACGTCGATCTCCGCTGTCACTGGTGCATGGCTCAATGAAGGCGGCGGTGCGCTGCATTCCAACAGTGGCATTTACAAATGGAATAAAACCCTGATTGAAGGCAAGGATGCCGCCAAGGGCAAATTCCGCGTGATGGATCAAGCCCGCGTGGGCGAAGCACTGCTCGGCAATCCACAAGATTTGCAAGGCGGGCCACCGGTGATGGCAATGCTCATTCAAAACACCAATCCGGTTTCAATTGCACCTGATCAAACACGCGTGAAGCAGGGCTTTGCGCGTGAGGATTTATTTGTCTGCGTGCATGAGCAATTTATGACTGAGACGGCAAAATATGCCGATGTGCTTTTGCCGGCCACCATGTTTTTGGAGCATGACGACATTTATCAAGGCGGTGGCCACCAGCATATTCTGTTTGGCCGCAAACTGGTGAATGAGCCGGGGGAATGTCGTTCCAACCATGAGGTGATTTCCGAAATTGCCAAGCGCGTGGGTGCTGTTCATAAAGGTTTTGAGATGAGCCCGCGCGAGATTATTGACCAGACATTGCGCGACACCAACCGCCCCGGCCTTGATGTGCTTGACGAAGAAAACTGGGTGGATGTGCAGCCTGATTTTGAAACCGCGCATTATATAAAAGGCTTCGGCCACGCGGATGGTAAATATCATTTCAAACCTGATTGGAAAAAGGCGGCATACTTGTCGCCCACTGGCCAGCTTGGTCCCCATGCTGATCTGCCGGAGTTCCCCGATTATTACACCGCCATTGAAGTGGCCACTGAAGAATTTCCATTTCGCTTGGCCACCAGCCCAGCGCGCACATTTTTAAACTCCACATTTAACGAAACCCCATCAAGCCGCAAACGCGAGGGCAGGCCAACAGTGTTGGTTCATCCAGAAGATTTGAGCGCCAACGGATTGGTTGATGGTGATAAAGTGCAGCTTGGCAGCGCCAGAGGGCAGGTGACCCTGCACGCTAAAGCCTATGAGGGCATCAGGCGCGACGTGCTGATTTCAGAAGGCCTGTGGCCTAACAGCGCTTACGAAGATGGCTGTGGCATCAATACTCTAACAGGTTCCGACCAACCAGCCCCCGCAGGCGGCGGTAGCTACCATGATAATAGGGTGTGGATGCGGAAGGTTTGAGGCACGTTTCCGCACCTCAAAAAAATAATAATCCGAAGCTTGCAATCTGCAAAAACTCTCGCTATCACCGCCGCAGTTGCGGGATTAGCTCAGTTGGTAGAGCGCTTCGTTTACACCGAAGATGTCGGCAGTTCGAGTCTGTCATCCCGCACCATTCATTTCACCTCACCCGCCGCTCCAAAGGCCTCATCTGCAGCAATATCGGCATTGCCATCAATTGCAGCTTCAAAGATGCGAAGGCGCTTGTAGATGGAGAGCAGATCAATAATGCTTGGCCATGATTGCACCAGATATTGCATGGCCCCTTTAACTTCGCTCATGGCGTTTCGCACTTGCTGGAACACACCGAAGGTAATGGCACCCGCTGCAATTGTCGGCACCAAAATCAAAAGTGAAACCACGGCATCTGCTTGCAGATAAAGATAGCGGCCAAAGTTGAAGTAAAGATAGTTAGAGAACAGCGTGAAATAATTTTTCCGAACATTCTTGAAAAGACCGTGCAACGTGAGTGGCTCGGCGCGATTTTCAGCATCTTCGCCATAAACCAACTCCTTGCGGTAAGCCGCTTCAACCCGTTGGTTTTTAAATTCAAGACCAGGAAGCCTCACGCCTATCAATGCTAACAAGCCAGTGCCAAACAGCGACCACACAATTGAAACAATAACCAGTGAGTTTGGAATTGCGCCGAGAATTGGAATGGATTGCACCGATTTTGAAAGCACGGAAAGCACCGGCAAAAACGCAATAAGTGTCATTACCGAACTTACAAACGACGCGCCCAAGTCTTCGACCAGTCGCGCAAAACGCATACTATCTTCTTGCACACGCTGCGATGCGCCTTCAACTTTGCGAAGCTTTGGCCAATTCGTGACATAGAAATCATTCATCGCCGTGCGCCACCGGAAAGTATAATGGCTGGTGAAAAAGCTGAGCAGAATGGCAACAATAATCCACACCGCCAGAATGCCTACCAATTGGCCCATGCCACTGTAAAGCTGACCTTCACTGATTGTGCCTTTTGTGGCTGGATCAAGGGCTTTTTGGATGAGATCAAAATAGGGTCCATACCAATCATTGATAGAAACACTAATTTGCACTTGAAAATAAGTGACGAAAACAATGAGTGCCGAACCCAGCACGGACCAATTGAACCACTTATGTGGGGAATACATTCTCCAGAACAATGCAAAAGCTGCGACCATAACGATAAAGAATAAGTCGAACCAAATGTGAGGTGCGGTGAGCAATGAAAGTGCACCGATAATGGGTGCAGTATCAGCGGCGGCATCAGGAAGTCCGATAGAAGCCCCCCAATTCTTCGCGGCCAAGTTCCACAACAAAATGCCAAACAGCGACCACGCTGCGGCTGATAAGAAAAACGGCTTTGGATTTGGAAAGAATGATTTGAACATCGGGGCTGTCTTTCTGTTGCGAGTCGGTTAGGGTTCAGGTTTTCACCTTAGTCTTTACGCTGCCAGATGAGCAACGGTTTCTTGGATAAACACTTTGTCATATTCTAATCGCCCCGGTTCACTTGATCGTGCCATAGCCACTTGGTTGCAGGCGGCTGAAGGCGGGGCTTTGCACGCGAAGGCAGAGCGACTGACCGAGGCTTATCGCCATGGGCGAAGCTCGGCACATATTGATCTTGCCGCTTATCTCACAGCTCGTATGCCCGCCACTTATGCGGCTGTGTCGAAAGCGCTCTCACAAATTCCAGCACCATTTGCACCGCAGTCAGTTTTAGATGTGGGGGCAGGGCCGGGCACAGCAAGCTGGGCTGCTGTGCAGCGCTGGCCGGAGATTGCAAATGTTACGATGATAGAAGCCGATGCGCGCTTTGCTAATCTTGCTGAGGAGCTGGCGGCGGCCAGCGAAATTCCAGCCCTAGCGGCAGCAAACATCATCAAAGCCAAGATGAGTGACACCACCCTCAAAGCGGAACTGGTCATCGCGGCTTATGTGTTCGCTGAACTGGAAGAACGCGCGGCAGGCGAGGCGGCCTTAAAACTCTGGGCGCAAGCTGAGCAGATGCTGGTGATCATTGAGCCCGGCACACCACGAGGCTTCGCCCGCATCCGCAATGCCCGCGCTGCATTGTTGGCAGCGGGAGCACATATCGTTGGGCCTTGCACGCATTCGAACTCGTGCCCGATGAGCGGCAAAGACTGGTGCCACTTCACCCAGCGCCTTGCCCGCAGCCGAGAACACATGCACGCCAAGGCCGCATCTGTTCCCTTTGAGGATGAAAGCTTCAGCTGGATTGCAGTATCGCGCCAGAAATATGATGTGCCCCAAGCCCGCATTGTGGCCCCGCCTGTGACCACAAAAATCAACACCACATTAAAGCTGTGCAGTGCCAGCGCATTGACAATCGTGCAGATTGCATCGCGTGATAAGTCAGCTTACAAACTAGCCAAGAAATTGGAGTGGGGAGATACCTTCACTTCTAAGTAATGAAAGCGCCATGCCAAATCTTGAACCTCTAAAACTCCAAGCCCAGCACTATTTTGATATTCTCATTGGCTGGCTTTCATCGCCGCAGTTCTACGCGCAAGTGATTGCCATTGCTGCGGCCATCATCATTGGCCGCATTATAGCAAAGCAAATTCTCTTAAAGGTTTTCCTCTTTAATGCCGAACCGACCGAAGGTAAATTGTTACGCTATCGCAAGTTACTCTACTCCTGCCGTGATTTGTTGCGTCCAGCATTCGTTGTTATCGTTCTTATGTTGGCTGCCGAGATTTGCGATCAATCAGTTGGCTCATCTTGGCTGGTGAGGCTGGCCAGCACGGCCGCCACTATTTCACTGCTACATTCAGTGATCACACGTTTTATCAAAAATCCAGTTGCCAATTCAGGGGCCCGCTGGATCGGCCTTCCTGTGGCTGCTGTTTACATGTTTGGTTATATGCCGCAGTTGCTTGGCTGGCTTGATAATACGGCACTGCAAGCAGGCAATATCCGCATTTCAGCGCTTGCCATTATCAAAGCCTGTGTTTTTGGTGCGATCTTTTTTGTGATCGGCCGCATGTCGTCCAATGCCGGGCAAAAAGTAATTCGCGATCAACAAAGCGTTGACATTCAAACCCGCGAATTGGCTGCCAAAGCTTTGGAGCTGACGGTATTTGCCGTCGTAGGTTTGTTGCTGATGAATGTGCTGGGCCTTGATCTCACAACACTTGCCGTGTTGGGTGGCGCGTTAGGTGTGGGCATTGGTTTTGGCTTGCAGCAAATTGCCTCGAACTTTATCTCAGGAATTATAATTCTGCTTGAGCGTTCACTGAAGGTGGGCGACTATATTGAGCTTGAAGATGGCCGCACTGGAATTTTACGCGATATCAACATGCGCTCTTCCACACTGTCCACTTTTGACGGCAAAGATATTATGGTGCCCAATGAGCGTTTCATCACCACGCGATTTGTGAATTGGACCAAAGCCGATCCGCGCCAACGCTATGAAGTGCCCTTCGTTGTAACTTATGAAACCGATATGCACAAAGTTCCAAAGCTGATTGAGAAAGCTGTGAGCAGCCACAAAACAGTGTTGCAAGAGCCAGAGCCAGTGTCTTGTGAGATTAAAAAATTCGGCGATTTTGGTGTCCATTTCGCGGTGAAGTTCTGGGTCAATGGCATTGATGATGGGCCCAATAATTTCACATCAGATGTGCATTATCTGGTGTGGGATGCTTTGCAGAAAGCGGGCGTTAAAATGGCAACACCGCTTCATCAAGTTTCCATTTTGGGTGGTGATGCGATTTTTGGGAAATCCAAATGAGAAAATTCATTTCATCAGGCTCAAAATTTGAATCTGAAATTGGCTATTCGCGCGCCGTGGTTGATGGCGAATGGATGTTCGTATCCGGCACCACGGGTTTTGATTATGCAGCCATGACAATTTCGGATGATGTGGCAGAACAGGCCGATCAAACTTTTCGCAATATAAAAGCAGCCATGGAGCAGGCAGGCTTCAGTTTGCCAGATATTGTGCGCGTGCATTATCTTTTGCCTGATGCTTCAGATTTTGAATCATGCTGGCCAGTGTTCAAAAAGTATTTAGGCGACGTGCGCCCCGCCGCCACCATGTTCGTGGCGGGCCTGGCAGACCCTCGCATGAAAATTGAAATTGAAGTGACGGCGAAAAAGCGCTCCTAACGCTGCCCAACATGAATCAAAAATGAACGGCCCATTCAGCTTGCGCTCAGCCACACTGCACTAAACATTTATCAAGTTCATATTTTGGTCCAGTTTTCGCCCTTCATCCGCCAGTAAGTGTAATTATTACTGATAATCGGCGACAAGGCATGGACCTTGTTAAGAGGTTATTAACCATGACGGCGACGGCACAAGTGTTTGAAAAGAATCATTTTCTTGACCCCCAGAATCGGGCCACAAGCATCCCCATGACTGAGAATGACAGACAACGTGGACGCAAATTGATGGTGTTTCTGGCCGTGGGCTTAATGCTTGCGATCCTCGCACCCGTGGTGGTGCTGGCTGCTTAAGCCAGCTTTACCAAGCGTTCGGTGAGCAGATCAAAGAACCCATCAGAATTTATCCCACGGCACACCGTGGCATTGGCTTTGCGGTTTGTCACGCGCCACCAATCCACAATTGTCATGCCCATGGTGAGCTCGCTTTCACATTCAATGGAAACATTCACATCGCGTGATGAAAAAAGTTCGGGCCGCAACAACCATGCAATCACGCATGGGTCATGCAGCGGGCCACCATCAGTGCCATATTTCTGTTCGTCAAAGCGCTCAAAGAAATCCATCATCTCAGCAGTGGCAGGGCCAGATTTGTTTTTCATAACACGGAATTTATCAATGCGTGCCTTTGTGGTGAGCGCCTGATGTGTGCAATCGAGCGGGATCAGCGTGAAGGGAATGCCGGCATCCAAAACTAGCCGCGCTGCGTGTGGATCAACATAGATATTAAACTCAGCAGTAGGGGTAATGTTTCCGCCTTCAAAAAATCCACCACCCATGGCCACAATGCGTTTAATGCGGGAGGCAATGCGAGGCTCCTTCACCAAAGCTAACGCCACATTGGTAAGTGGCCCAAGCGTACACAGCGTAACTGTGCCAGCGGCACGCGTCATCAATGTTTCAATAATAAAATCCACGCCATGTTGTTTTTGCAGGGGCATTTTTGGATCAGGTAAAACCGGGCCATCCAAACCGGTCTTCCCATGCACCTGTTCCGCCGTAACCAGAGTGCGGAACATTGGGCGAATGGCGCCCGCAAAAACTTTAATATCTGGCCTGCCTGCCAATTCACAAATTTTGCGCGCATTCAATTCCGTAAGAGCTAACGGCACATTGCCAGCCACAGCGGTGATACCGAGCACTTCAAGTTCCGGCGAGGCCAACGCCAAAAGAATAGCAACGGCGTCGTCTTGGCCGGGGTCAGTATCAATGATGATGGGGTGTATCATAGTTAGCCTCAAAACTGTGACATTAGCCGAAGTTAAAACACTTGGCGCAACTAAAATTGGTTGTTGAAATTATTTCAACCACCAAAAAATAAATGGTCAAGGTAACTTACCTTCAGATTTAAGTTTCTCAACGAAAACATCAATCGCAGCATAACTGGCCTTGGCCAATGCAGCCCCGACGCTCACGCGTCGCACGCCTGCTGCAGCCATGTCGTCGACGGAAAGGCCTGTGCCCGATAAGTTAGCATTGAGCGGTTTATTCACAGATTGCACAAGCTTCGCAATGTCATCTATTTTTTTGAGGCCGGGCGCATAGAGGCAATCTGCGCCCGCATTTGAATATGCGCGAAGCCGATGGATGACTTCATCCATATTCAACTCTTTCATCAAATAGGCTTCACATCGACCAACAAGTATGACGTCTTCGCCAGAAATATCGATTGCTTTGCGTGCCGCAGCAATTCGATCAACTGCTTCATCCAATGGAAAAAAAGCACTGCCGTTTCGGTCCTCAATTGAGAGGCCCGCCACGCCAGTTGCTATGCAGCGTGTAACATTCGACTGCAGTTCATCGAGGCCAACAGCAAATCCTGTCTCGAAGTCTGCGTTCACGGGCAAGTCGGTGACGCTGCACAGAAACCGCAAGTGATCTAACACCTCTTCAAGGTTCATCTCACCATCTTCTTTGCCAAGAGCCCAGGCAGCACCTGCACTAGATGACGCGAGGGCTTTAAATCCAGCCTCGGCAAAGCGCACAGCAGAACCGCCATCCCAAGGATTAGGCAATGCAAAGCACCCTTCGTTATGCAAACTGCGAAACAGTGCGCGGCGGTCATTTACAGATTTCATAGACGGACCTCTCATCAGTTTTGGTATTTTTTATGGGTTCAGGACATAGACAAACTCAAATAAAAGTTATGTCAATTCGCAGGTAATTTGTGTTCATTTTTTACGCAGATGATGCGTGAGTGCAAGCGAAATGCAATGTGCCAGCGCTTCTTTCGGTAGGGCCAGCGCTGCATCCAATATAATGGCGCGATTTCCTTCAAACGTAAGTGTCGTTCCATAATGGTTTTTGAAAGTTTCAACCAATCCAGATTGACAGTGAAAATAAAGCGCAAATTTTTCCGGTTCGCGGCGCAAACCATCAATGCGAATGGTGCTGCCGCTTCCCGTTTCTGGTGTCAGAAAACTTGGCTGATTCCACCGCAGAGCTTCCTCAATTCTGCCCACGCCATCAGTTTTGGCTGCCGTGTCCAGAATAAGGTGGCGCAGATCAACAAGCCGCGCCTGCACTTGTGGCTCGTAACCTGAAATTGCTTTTGCAAATTCACTCAAATTTCAAACTCCGGAAAATACAAATCCTTCATGCGCTCAAGATAACCCATGAGAACCGGGCGGGTGCGAATATAATCCCCAACTGGACTGTTATAGAAACGGCAGCCGCCCGCCCAAATAAATGCAAACACTGTGGCGTCGATACCGCAATGTCTATCACCGAGGAAGAAGCGCTGATTACCTAACATAGCTTCAATGGCATTAAGGTCGCCAATAGCAAGTTGAAGTCTTTCATCCGCCGTATGGCGGCCCAGTCCTTGCAAATCGTGGGTTTTGCGCACTTTTTTGCGCACAATGCGCGCGATCAGCGGGCGGATGGGAGCAGGAACTTCAGCAAAGAATTGATAAGGTCCTTTCCAAAAATTCTCATCATTCAGCCAGCGAATGTTCATGGAGAGAAAATAGAAATGCTCTTCCAGCATGCGTGCCACCGCCCAACCTTTTGCAAGCTCAGTGGGTTTATACCCACCCGAAAAATCCACACCATGTTCGGTTTCAAGGTGACGCATGATAAAATGGGAATCTGCAATAGTTTTGCGTGCATCCGTCAAGTAAGGAGCTTTGCCTTTCGGCGCCTTTTTAAAATTCATGCGGGCCTCCGTGAAAGGCAAACCAGACATTTTCATCAATGTGAGACCTTTGATGCAAAATGGGCTGCCATCAGGCAGGCCGAAAAAGGGGCCGAATACATTCAGTGTTAGCATCTTTCTCTCCTTGACGTTGGTGCTTACCTACTGCCACACTGCTGACAACATGGTGTCAGCAGCATTGCAGTAGAACAAAATTATGAGACGCGCCGATCGACTATTGAGAGTGATTCAACTTCTCCGCCGCCACCGAAGACCGGTGACGGGGCAGGCTATGGCATCCGAGTTAGAAATTTCACTCCGCACTTTATACCGCGATATTGCCGACTTGATTACTGATGGCGTGCCCATTCGCGGCGAGGCTGGTGTGGGCTATGTATTAGGCGAAGGCTATGATCTGCCGCCCCTCATGTTCAAAGCCGATGAGTTGGAAGCCGTTATGCTCGGCTTGCGCTGGGTGGCCAAACGCGGTGACCCTGATTTGGCGAGAGCCGCGATGGATACCGCAGCAAAAATTGGCACAGTGCTGCCAGCAAATCTCAAACCATTCCTCTATGATTCATCACTCATTGCTTCGCCCTTTACCAAAAACACTGAAGACCACATTGATGTGGCAGCCTTGCGTAAAGCCATCCGCGAACAGCATAAGGTTAGCATTCATTACAAAGATGAAGATGGTGCTGAATCTAATCGTGTGATCTGGCCCATTGGCATTTCTTATTATGATGCCCAGCGCATTATCATTGCCTGGTGCGAGCTGCGTCAAGGTTTCCGCAGCTTCCGCACGGACCGCGTTTTGCACAGCGAAGTGCTGAAGGAAAAATACAAAGAACGGCGAAAGGCCTTGCTCTCAAAATGGCAAGATGAAATCCGTAAAGAAACCGGAAGGCCGCAATTGGATGTGTTTAGTTAAGGCTTCGCGCTACTTTCGCCAAGGCCCGCGGATAAAGCCTGTGCTCTTCAACCAGCACCCGCACCGCCAATGTCTCTCCCGTATCGCCTTTAAGAATTGGCACTTCCGCTTGTGCAATCACCGGCCCGCCATCCAATTCCAGCGTTACATAATGCACCGAACAGCCTCCAAATTTTTGGCCATCAGCAATGGCGCGTTCGTGGGTGTTAAGCCCTTTGTAGAGCGGCAACAGGGAAGGGTGGATGTTGATCATCCGGCCTTGCCATGGCGCAATGAGTACTGGCGTCATAATCCGCATGAAGCCTGCACAGGCAATGAGATCGAGATTTTGCGCCTGCAGATGAGCGTTAAGCGCAGCATCAAAAGTCTCGCGGCTTGCATAGTCTTTGTGGTTGACCACATGAGTTGCGATGCCTTCGTTTGCAGCAATTTTCAGCCCGCCCGCATCAGGTTTGTTTGAAACCACGCACACGATTTCGGCAGGGTAATCCGCAGCACGCGAAGCTTTCACCAGCGCGTGCATGTTTGACCCGCCACCAGAAATAAGAACGCCAACGCGGGCGCGCCTCACAGTGCCCCGCTGTAACTAACCTGCGCTTCTTTGCCTCTGCGCTTGCGAATGGTGCCCAGAGTTACAACTTTCTCGCCAGCCTTTTTCAGTGCGGCAGAAACAGCTTTCGCATCCTTAGCCTTCACAACCGCAATCATGCCCACACCGCAGTTAAACGTGCGGAGCATTTCGCGTTCCGGCGTGCCACCAATTTTTGATAACCACTTAAACACGGGCAGATAAGGCACTGCTGTTAAATCAATTTCAGCCACTGTGGTTTTGGGCAACACGCGCGGAATGTTTTCAGTAAACCCACCACCCGTAATATGCGCCAGTGCTTTAATAGATTTTCCAGTTTTCAAAACTTTAAGCAGCGCCTTCACATAAATCCGTGTGGGCGCGAGCAGCGCTTCGGCCAGCGTCTCGCTCGTGCTGAAAGGTGAGGGCGCATCATAGGCAACACCGCTCAATTCAACTATCTTGCGGATGAGTGAATAACCATTGGAGTGCGGGCCAGATGAAGCCAACCCCAAAATCACATCGCCAACGCCAACATCGGTTGCAGGCAAAATCTTTTTGCGCTCAACAGCACCTACGGCAAAGCCCGCAAGATCATAATCCGTGCCATGGTAAAGCCCCGGCATTTCTGCCGTCTCACCGCCAATTAAGGCGCAGCCTGCTTGCTTGCAGCCTGTGGCGATGCCCGCAATCACATCGCGCGCCGCTGCCACATCCAATTTGCCCGTGGCATAATAATCTAAGAAAAATAGCGGCTCGGCCCCTTGCACCACAAGATCATTGACCGACATAGCGACCAGATCAATGCCAATGCCTTTGTGCAGTCCAGTGTCGATAGCAATTTTCAGCTTAGTGCCAACACCATCATTGGCTGCCACCAAAACTGGGTCTTTGAAGCCGCAAGCTTTCAAATCGAACAAGCCGCCAAAGCCGCCAAGGGCCGCATCAGCACCTTTGCGCCGTGTCGATTTGGCCAAGGGTTTAATCAAATCCACCAGATTATTGCCTGCTGTGATATCCACACCAGCATCGGCATAAGTGATTCCGTTTTGTAATGCTTGTTTGCTGCCGCTCATGCCGCTAGTTTGCCTCAATGTAAGTATTAAGCGATGTGTTAGGGCTGCTTAGCCCGAACAGCGCAGGGAATAAAGCCCGAAGGTTTGAAATGGGACGAGTTATGAGAATGCATTTTTGGCTAGCTTTTTGGGGCCTGCAAATGCTTGGCTGCGCTGCAATGGCGGCTGGGCCTATAGAAACCAGTGTATTTTCTGTGCAGGGCGTTGAAGTTGACGTGACCGATGCCAATGCCGCTGCGGCCAAAGACAAAGCTTTGGTGGAGGTGCAACTGAAGGCATTTGCCACTTTAGCAGAAAATCTGGGCTCGCCAGATTTTGCCGCAGAAATGGCCAAGTTGGAAGCTAAAGACGTGGTGCCCATGCTCAAATCTCTCTCGATTGAAGAAGAGAAAATCAGCCCCGGTCATTATGAAGGCAAATTCACGGTTCGCTTTTTGCCAGAAAAAGTTAAACCATTATTCCAGCGTTACGGCATAGATCTGCCAAAAGCCCAAGGCTCAGCCATGCTGGTTATTCCCGTCTGGTCAGATGGCAAATCCAATACAGTTTTGTGGGAAGATAACCCATGGCGCAAAGCTTGGACTGAACTGAATGCCCAGCAAGCGCAAATCCCCATCATCGTTCCTTTGGGTGATCAGGACGACACGACAACGCTTTCGCCGCAGGACGCTTTGAATAATGATCCGGTTAAACTTGAAGCTATGCGCCGCCGCTATGATGTAAAAACCTTGCTTGTGGCCTTTGCGGAGCCAGCTGAAGGCGGTGGCGTACATGCCCGCATGGTTGGGCAGTCTCCACTGGGAAAAATTACTTTCGACAAGATTTACATTGCGGATTCTGGCACCGTGCAAGATTCAGCTTTGTTGGCAGTGCAGCGCTTTCACAAAGTGATGGTTGATAAATATAAGTCCGACATTGCAAAAGCTGATGATCAGCAAGCCAATGCCGGCCCGCAATCAGTGCCAGTGGCAATTCCTTTCCAAGGTCCATCTCAGTGGAATGGTTTGCGCGCGCGCATTCTGGCAACACCTGGCGTTGTGGGCGTAGATATTACGTCTCTTGATGGTCAAGGGGCAGCAGCACGGTTGATGTATACAGGTGGCATTGAGGATATGAAAAATTCATTCCAATCCACAGGTTTGCAATTGTCGCGCAGTGGCGGAATTTGGGTGATTGAAGCACTTTGAGCAACGCTATGAACTTTCCCAATCTCATAACTATTGGCCGTATTTTATTAGTGCCCCTCACCATTTGGCTGCTGATTTCGGAAGAATTTGCAGCTGCATTTTTTGTGTTTGTCATCGCCGGAATTAGTGATGGTGTCGATGGATATTTAGCACGTGTAACCAAGAGCCAAACTGAACTCGGTGCCTATCTCGATCCCATTGCTGACAAAGCGTTGCTCGTTTCAGTTTTTGCAGCATTGGGCATCATCAAAATTCTCCCTGCATGGCTGGTGCTTATTGTGATTACGCGAGACATACTTATTGTGGGTGGTGTTTTGCTGGCTTGGCTCATTGGCCAGCCTTTGATAATGAAGCCGCTGTGGATCAGTAAGCTTAACACTGTGGCACAAATCGCATTTGTTGGTTTGGTGCTTGGTGCATTAGGTCTTAACATTGAAGCATACATGCTGCTGAAAGCTGGTTCATTTATTGTAGCAGGCTTCACCATCGTATCGGGTGCATTCTACTTACGAGATTGGGTGAAACACATGGGCCATAGCGGAGACAAAGCATGACTTTGCAAAAACAAATAAGTTTCTGGCTTGCCGCTCTCGCGCTCGTGATTTTAGTGCTGTGGGCGTTGCAATCAATTCTCTTGCCTTTTATTGCGGGCTTTGTGCTGGCCTATTTTTTGGATCCGGTGGCAGACCGTCTCGAACGCCTTGGCCTTCCACGCGTAGTGGCCACTGCGTTTATTTTGCTATCAGCAATTCTGGCCGTTGTGTTTGTGGGACTCATGGTTATGCCAGTTTTAGCCGATCAATCAGTCAAACTTGCGAGTGATCTTCCCTCCTTGGTTAGATCGCTCATTGCGCGCGCCAATGAAATTGCGCCGCAGCGCCTCAAAGATTTACTCGCCAATTCGGGCACTGATATTCAGGGCAGCGTTGCAACCATAGCCGGAAAATCGGCAAGCTGGCTTGCTTCATTCTTATCATCAATCTGGTCTGGTGGCATGGCTTTGGTGAATGTTTTGTCTCTGCTGGTGATCACACCGATCGTTGCATTTTATCTCTTAGCCGATTGGGATAATATCGTTGCCAGAGTCGATAGCTGGCTACCACGCGATCACCTTTCAGAAATCCGTGGGATCGCTTCTGACATTGATAAAGCCTTGGCGGGCTTCATTCGCGGGCAGGGCACGGTGTGCCTCTTGCTCGGCGTTTTTTATGCCGCCGCACTTTCGCTTGCGGGACTAAAATCAGGCCTCGCCATCGGCTTTGCGGCGGGCATGTTAAGTTTCATTCCATATGTAGGCGCGTTAATTGGTGGTGCCATGGCCATTGGCGTGGCCTTGGTGCAATTCTGGCCCAATGAGTTTCAAGTGCTCATTATCATCGCTGTGTTTGCTGCCGGGCAATTTTTAGAAGGTAACTTTCTCTCGCCAAAACTTGTGGGGGGATCAATCGGTCTGCATCCAGTGTGGATGATGTTTGCGCTTCTCGCTTTCAGTTATGTCTTCGGCTTTTTAGGGTTGCTCTTGGCGGTGCCGCTGGCTGCCGCAACTGGCGTTTTTGTGCGCTATGGCTTTAGCAAATATCTGAAAAGCAAACTCTACACTGGCCTTCCACAAGCCATCCCAACCCCAATGATTGTTCCAAAGCGCAAGCGCTGATGAGTGAAAAAGCTCAGCAACTCACTTTGGATTTGCCGCACCGCCAAGCATTTGGCCGCGAAGATTTTTTAGTGACGCAGTCAAACTCGGCAGCCGTGGCGCTGATTGACCAATGGCCCAACTGGCCCAGTTATGGTGCGATTATCGTTGGCCCACCCGGTAGCGGCAAAACCCATTTGGCTGAAGTGTGGCGGCAAAAATCTAATGCCAAAATTTGTGGCACTGACAGTTTGACGATTGAGGCTATCCCAGCCCTGCTTGGCGCTGGGCCGCTAGCACTTGAAATTATCGCGCAATCAGCTTGGCCAGAGCGTGCAATTTTTCATGCGCTGAATTTTGCCAAACAAGAAGGCCGCAGTTTGCTTTTCACGGCAGACCAACCTCTTAACGATTGGCCAATCACCATTCCAGATTTGGCCTCGCGTCTGAAAGCTTTGCCCACCGTAATGATCGGCCAGCCTGATGATGCTTTATTACGCGGGGTTTTGGTTAAGCTTTTTCTTGATCGACAAATTGCAGTAGATGTAGCGACATTAAATTACATGTTGCTGCGAATGCCGCGTTCGCTGCAAGCAGCACGCAATATAGTTGCTGAAATTGATCAACAAGCGCTCATCGAAAAAGCTGAAATAACCAGGCCCTTCGTGGCCCGCATTCTTGCAGGCTTCACCAGCCCAGATCTATTTGACGGTGAAACCTAAACCTTCACAATAACGTTGCAATCCACTTTCAAGATGCTCACTTTTGTGGAAAGCTACACGATATGACAGCAGCCGCCCAAACACCGAATCCCATTGAAAACCCATCGCGGTTTTTCAACCGTGAGCTCTCGTGGTTAGAGTTTAATATGCGCGTGTTGGAGGAAGCCAAGAGTCCGGCGCATCCCTTGCTCGAGCGTGTGCGGTTCCTCTCCATTTCCGGCAATAATCTCGATGAGTTTTACATGGTGCGTGTTGCTGGTCTGGTGGGCCAAATGCGCGAACAGGTTTTGGAAATCAGCCAAGATGGATTGACACCCGCTGAGCAGCTTGAGTTGATCCGCGCCCGCGCCCAAGAGCTGATGGTGGAGCAAGACCGCCTCTGGATTCAATTAAAAGAAGAGCTCCATATTGCTGGCATCTCAATCATTGAGCCGGATCAAATAAATGATGATGAACGCGTATGGCTAGACCGCCGTTTCCTCGATCATATTCTGCCCATTGTAACACCTATTGCAATTGATCCCGCCCACCCATTTCCTTTCATTCTCAACCGTGGTTTCGTGATGGCAGTGGAATTGCGCCGCCGCAAAGATGGCAATGCCATGAAGGCGCTGCTGCCCATCCCATCACAGCTTGAGCGTTTCGTGCGTCTGCCTGGAACCAACGTGCGTTTCATGCTGCTGGAAACCATGTTGGGCATTTTTCTGCCACGGCTTTTCCCGGGCTATGATGTTCTTGGCAAAGGTCTGTTCCGTGTCATTCGTGACAGCGATATTGAAATCGAAGAAGAAGCCGAAGATTTAGTGCGCGTGTTTGAAACCGCATTGAAACTGCGCCGCCGAGGTGTGGTGATCCGCATGGAAGTGGATGCGGCTTGCCCTCCAACATTGCGAAACTTTATTGCCAATGAGTTGGATGTCTCAGGCGATGTGACCATTATGAGTGAAGGCTTGGTTGGCTTTGCCGACACCGAGCAACTTATTTTGGATGAGCGACCAGACCTTAAATTCACGCCTTATCTTGCCCGCTTCCCTGAGCGCGTGCGCGACCATGCTGGCGATATTTTTGCCGCCATTAGGCAAAAAGATTTTGTGGTGCATCACCCCTATGAGTCATTTGATGTGGTGGTGCAGTTCATCCGCCAAGCCGCCAATGATCCTGATGTGGTGGCGATCAAACAAACGCTCTATCGCACCTCGCGCAATTCACCCATTGTTGCGGCCTTGGCCAAAGCCGCCGAAGCCGGAAAATCAGTCATCGCCTTGGTCGAACTCAAAGCCCGCTTTGATGAGGAAGCCAACATTCAATGGGCCCGCGATTTGGAGCGGGCTGGGGTGCAGGTGGTGTTCGGCTTTATCGAACTTAAAACCCATGCCAAGGTTTCCATGGTAGTGCGCCGCGAGGCTGGCAACATGCGGACCTATGTGCATTTTGGCACTGGCAACTATCACCCAATCACGGCGAAAGTTTACACAGATCTCTCATTCTTCACCTGCGATCGCGCCTTGGCCCGCGATGCCGCACGGCTGTTTAATTTCATCTCAGGCTATGCGCCACCCGAAGACTTGGAAAAAATATCGCTCTCACCCATAAATTTAAAAGACCGCTTGCTGCAACATATTGATGAGGAAATTGCTCACGCCAAAGCGGGCAGGCCAGCGCAAATTTGGGCCAAGCTTAACTCCTTGGTGGACCCCGGCATTATTGATGCGCTGTATAATGCCAGCCAAAAGGGTGTTCAAATTGATCTCGTTGTGCGCGGCATATCCTGCTTGCGCCCCGGTGTTCCGGGCCTCTCAGAAAACATCCGTGTAAAGAGTATTATTGGCCGCTTCCTCGAACATTCACGCATTGTGTGCTTTGGCGCAGGCCACGGCCTTCCGCATCCCAAAGCAAAAGTTTATATCGGCTCCGCCGATTGGATGCCGCGCAATTTGCACAGGCGTGTGGAAACTTTGATCCCAATTGAAAATCCAACCGTACATGAGCAAGTTCTTGATCAAATTATGGTGGCCAATATGAGGGATAATCAACAAAGCTGGCGCTTGCTGGAAGATGGCAGTTCGGCGCGCATCTCGCCATCTAAAGACGAGAAGCCTTTCAACGCCCATCAATTTTTTATGGAAAACCCATCCCTTTCTGGACGAGGCTCGTCGCTTGCTGGTAATATACTCGAAGGCGTAATACCCCAGAAAAAAAGGACGGCAAAATCAAAGTGAGTTGGCACAAGGGATTTAGAACTGAACCACCAACCTACCGTCCGGTGGCTGTGGTTGATATTGGCTCAAACTCAGTGCGGCTTGTGGTCTATGATGGTCTTCGTCGCTCGCCGGCGCCTATTTTTAATGAAAAAATTCTCTGTGGTCTTGGCAAAGGTGTAGCCATCACAGGCAATTTAAATGAAGCTGCAATTGCGCGCGCACTTCTGGCACTGCGCCGCTTCAAAGCCTTGGCCAAACAGATTGGGGTTAAAACAATTTATGCCGTGGCCACCGCCGCCGCCCGCGAAGCAAAAAACGGCCAGCAGTTTATTGATAAGGCTGAGAATGCTTTGGGTGCTGGCATCAAAGTGCTAACGGGTAAAGAAGAAGCCCGGTTTGCTGCCCTTGGCGTGATGGCGGGCACACCCGAAGCAGATGGCATTGCTGGTGATCTTGGTGGTGGCTCGCTTGAGCTGATCGATATTAAAGATGGCAAGTTGCATGATGGCATAACGCTTCCCATTGGCCCGTTGCGCTTGATGGATGTTTCTGGTGGCTCCATGCAAAAAGCCCGTGAAATTGTTGATGAGTATTTGCAAAAAACCACAATCTTAGAAAAGCTCGCAGGCCGCACTTTCTATGCTGTGGGCGGCACATGGCGAAACCTCGCCCGCATTCATATGGCCCAAGCTAATTATCCGCTCCATGTGCTGCATCACTATTCGATGACCAGGCAACAGGCTGAAGGCATTTCTGAACTGGTGTCTGGCCTCACATCATCCTCACTTAAAGATGTGAAGGACATGTCCAAAAGCCGCGCCGACACCATGCCATTTGGGGCCATGGTGCTGGACCGTTTGCTGGTCCACGGCAAGGCCAAGGATGTGGTGTGCTCGGTTTATGGCGTGCGCGAAGGTATGCTCTATGCAAAATTGCCGCGCAAGAAAATGCAGTCCGATGCTTTGTTGTCATCATGCTGGGATTTTGCGAGGCGTTATGCGCGTTCACCTGCACATGAGTTGGAATTGTGCGATTGGACTGATCAACTTTTTGAAAAGGGTGGCTTGGCTGAAAATGTAGAGGAACGCCGCTTGCGTTATGCCGCGTGTTTACTGGCTGATATTGGCTGGCGTGCCCATCCTGATTATCGTGCTGATCGCTCACTTGGCATGATTTCGCAAGCCGCCTTTGTGGGCATTGATCATCCAGGCCGTGTTTTTTTGGCACTCACCGTGTTCTATCGCTATGAAGGTGGCGACATGAAAGACGATCTCACTAGGCTGCTCGACGAAACTCATATTGAGCGCGCGCATTTGCTCAGCTCCATCTTCCGCCTCGCCTATATTTTATCAGCAGCCATGCCCGGCATGTTGCCCAAAATTAAATTGAAAATGGATGGCACCAAGACCCTCACACTTTCGCTGCCAAGTAAGTTGAAAGATTTGATGGGCGAGCGCGTCGAAAAACGGTTAGCAGGCTTGGCGTTAGAGTTAGACCGCACAGCTAAGATTGAGATTGTTTAGCGTTCTCCCTCACCCTGAGGTGCTCTGCGTAGCAGAGCCTCGAAGGGCGAGCGCAATTCAAGCAATGCTTCGAGGCTCGCAAGATGCGAGCACCTCAGCATGAGGGATATCAGGGCCGAAACAATTTCGCGCGGCCATTCTCCATGCCAATGAACGCTTTGCCGTGTTTTATATCCAATGCCAAATTGCCAAACACTTCGCGCCGCCAGCCATGCAGCAGCGGAACATTGGCCTCATCGTCAACGGCAATGGCATCAATTTCAGCGGCACTAGCCAAAAGCTTAGGCGCAATGCCTTCGCTTTCGCAGGCAACTTTTAGCGCTAGTTTCAAAACTTCAGCGGCAGCTTGGGCAGCGGCAGACATTTCATCATTGCGGCCTTTAAATTCTGGAATGGTTTTAGGATCACGCGCCATACCTTCAGCAACAGCCTTTAAAATTGCTGCACCCATAGATGAATTCGCAGTGCCTTTTGAAACCAAGCGCAGATCATTTATCGCTTCTGGCTTCTGCGGCATTTGAATGGCAATTTCAGCTAGCGCTTCATCTTTCAAAATGCGCCCGCGTGGCACATTGCGGTTTTGCGCTTCTCGCTCGCGCCATGCTGCAATCGACATCAACACGCCAAATTGCTTTTTGTTTTGAATGCGGGCTTTAATGCGCCGCCAGCTTTCTTCGGGGTTCACAGTGTAAGTGGCAGGATCCGTGAGATTCGATAACTCATCGTCAAGCCAAGCACTGCGCCCAGTTTCGGCCAATTGAATTTTTAATTTTTCATAGACAGTACGAAGATGCGTCACATCAGAGAGAGCATAATTAGCTTGCTTTGGGGTGAGAGGCCGCCTCGTCCAATCGGTGAACTGCGAAGATTTATCAATGGCCGCACCAACCAGTTTACGCACTATAGCTTCATAACCCACTTGATCACCAAATCCACACACCATGGCGGCAATTTGTGTGTCGATCACAGGGTGGGGCAGGGCACCCGCCAGCATATAAAGAATTTCAAAATCTTGCTTTGCCGCGTGAAAAACCTTGAGCACTTTTTCATTGGCCATGAGCGCGTGAAACGGTGCCAAATCCAAACCATCTGCCAAGGGATCAATCAACACGCCCTCAGTGGCACCGGCCACTTGGATGAGGCAGAGTTTGGGGTAATATGTTGTCTCGCGCAGAAACTCGGTATCGACGGTCACAAACTCTTCGGATGCCATACGGCTACAAAATTCTGCCAGAGCTTCAGTGGTGAGTATTGGATCAATGTTCGGCAGTTCGGCTTTATTCAGCATTATCCAAAAACCCGTTTGAAGATCGTTCCAACATGCTTGGTGTGATAGCCTAAGTCAAACAAAGCCTCGAGTTCAGCTGGTTTCATGTGTGCGGCCACTTGCTTATCGGCTTTGAGCAAATCCAAGAATTGCCCTTCACCGCGCCACACTGGCATGGCGCAGCGCTGCACGGCGGAATATGATTCTTCGCGGCTCATGCCTTTTTGCGTGAGTGCCAAAAGAATGCGCTGCGAATGGATAAGCCCGCCAAGCTTGTCCAAATTCTTCTTCATATTTTCGGGATAAACCACCAGCTTATCGATGACACCTGCAAGGCGCTTCAAGGCGAAATCCAAATGCACGGTGGCATCCGGCCCAATGCCGCGCTCCACGGATGAATGCGAAATATCACGCTCATGCCACAAGGCCACATTTTCCATAGCGGGCGTGACGGCAGAGCGGACGAGACGCGCGAGCCCCGTAAGATTTTCGGTGAGCACCGGATTGCGCTTATGTGGCATGGCGGAAGAACCTTTTTGGCCAGGGGCAAAAAACTCTTCCACTTCCAACACCTCAGTGCGTTGCAAATGGCGAATTTCGGTTGCCAAGCGCTCAATTGAACTAGCCACAACACCCAGCACCGCAAAGAACATGGCATGGCGATCCCGCGGGATCACCTGCGTCGAAACTGGCTCAACACTCAGGCCCAGCTTGGCCGCCACATGCTCTTCAACTGATGGGTCGATATTGGCAAATGTGCCAACCGCACCCGAAATGGCACAAGTTGCAACATCTTTGCGGGCAAGAACTAAGCGCTCACGCGCCCGCTGAAATTCGGCATAGGCAAAAGCCATCTTTAAACCAAAGGTTACAGGTTCGGCATGAATGCCGTGGCTGCGGCCAATGCACACGGTGTTCTGATGTTCAAGCGCACGCTTTTTCAATGCGGCCAGCAGATCATCCACATCCGCAATCAGTAAATCAGCAGCGCGGGTGAGTTGAATGTTAAAGCAAGTGTCCAGCACATCCGATGATGTCATGCCTTGATGCACAAACCGCGCCTCTGGCCCAACGATTTCAGAAAGATGCGTAAGAAACGCAATCACATCATGCTTCACTTCAGCTTCAATTGCATCAATGCGCGCCACATCAAAAACCGCATCGCGGCCCTTGGCCCAAATGGTTGCAGCGGCAGTTTTTGGGATAATGCCCAATTCAGCCTGTTGATCAGCAGCATGGGCTTCAATTTCAAACCAAATTTTGAACCGTGTTTGAGGTTCCCAAATTTGGGTCATTTCTTTGCGCGAATAACGAGGGATCATGGGTAGGCCTTAAAGTTGAACGTGGCCCCCTGTAACAAATCCCAAGCCAAAGGGCTAGGGCAGGGTGAAAGGAACCGCGATAAACTTGCGGTCTGGCCCTTCAAAGCCTTGGGTGTAATAGGCCACCATGGCAATCAAGATGGGCGAGCTGCTTTCATCAACGGGGCTTACTATCGCTTCCAATTCATAGCTGTAAGGACAGCCGCGCGATTTTGGTACCGTGGAATCTTTATAAGGTTCAAGTACCTTGCCGGAAAGCGTTTGTTTGATTTGGAGTGAGAACCCATAACGCGCACCATCCTCCGAAAGGCAATCAGCGGCTGGCCCAATTGGAAAATCGCTAAGCTGCAACACAAAGCGATTATCAGCAGCCTCACCCGGCTTCACAGTGGAATTGCCGTAACTGCGGTGAATGCTATCAAATTCAATGCGTTTGCGATCGGCAATAATCTCAGTGATCGGATTAGAAGCTATAAATTCGAAAGGTTGGTTGATGCCATATTTTGTCAAAAGGGATGCTGCTTGTTTCAGTGCTCCCGCTCTCGCAACAGCTTCAGTCTGGTTTTCGTCTTCGCCACGCTGGCGAATGGGTGAGCCTTCAACCCAGGAGTTTGATTTCACATCGATAATGTAAATATCAGAATAGCCAAGACCAGACCCATCGCCCACGCCATGAGTTTCGAAAGCAAAATATGTGGCATCTTTGGAAAATCCGATAATAGCCAGCTTTTCGGCATCACCTGCAAATGCTGGTGCGAAACTCAAAACCATAACAAGCAGGGCAATCAAACGGCGCATTTTAAAACGCCTTAAATGTTACGATTGTGAACGTGTCGCGAATGCCAGCAAGGGTTTGCACCTTATTGGCAATGAAGTGGCCAATATCCTCATTGTCTTTCAAATAGAACTTCACCAACAAATCATATTCACCAGCGGTTGAAAAAATTTCTGATGCAATTTCAGCATCGGCAATGGCGGTTGCCACATCATATGATTTACCGAGATCACATTTAATCTGTACAAAAAAAGCGCGCATTTAAATCCTCTTCAATTCGCTAGATACTCAGTTGCAAACTTGCCCTTTGACCACACATACCACACCAAGCGTGGTTCGCGCACGTCTCCCTTTGCATCAAATGACAACGAGCCAAGAAGCGTTTCAAAACGTGTGCCAGATCGTAAATACGCACTCACACGCCGGCCATTCTTCGATCCCATTTTTTCAGCCGCATCAGCATATAATTGCATCGCCGCATAAGCCGGAAGCGTAGGTCCATCCGCACTTATCTCATCTTTGGCAAACTGCTGTGCAAGCTTGCGCGCTGGTGCTGTTGCTTGGGGGTCAATAGCAAAGCTCACAAATGTGCCTTCGCCCGCATCGCCAGCTTTTTCCCAAAATTGTGGAACCAACAGTGAATCAGGACCAAAGATTTGTATTGAAAGATTAGCGGCAGAAATCTGGGCGGCGATAAAACCCGCATCGAGTGCTGCACAGGCGCAATAAAGTGCTGAAATGTTTTTAGCGGCCAGTGCGGCAATTAAATCATCAACCGTTCGTGCTTCAGGTTTTATAGTAAAGGAGAGGGTAGAGGTTGCGCCAAATTGCACTAACAATAATTCAGATGCAGGCGTGCCATCACCAACAACTGCAATTCTATCTGCGGCATAGTCAATCTTCATGCGGTTTGCTGCATAACGTCCTTGTGTATCATCGCGCGCCACAAGGCGAATTACATTTGAAAGCCCAGCATCGGTCAATGCGGGCAGGCTGGCAACTGGCGCTATCATTGGAATACCAGCGGCCTCATAAATTTTGGCGGCGGCCAGTGAAGGGTTTGAACAATAATGTCCGATCACGACAGATACATTTTTTTGCACTAAATTTTCAGCAGCAATCTCGGCTTTACGATTGTCACAGGCATCATCAGCCGTGATGATTTCAAGCAACTCACCTTCAACGCCACCTGTTGAATTGAGTTGATCAACAGCAGCCTGAACCCCTTGCACCATTTGCGTGCCATATGCAGCACTGGTTCCAGTCATGGGCCCTGCAACACCGATGAGAGTTTCGGCTTTTGTCACCGTCGAAAACACGAGAAGAAAAACCGTAAATAGCCAGCGCATTTCAAGTTCCCAAAAAACAAAGCCCGCGCAATGTTACTTGCGCGGGCTTCACTTAGACAAGGTCTAAATTACATTGTTGAAGGATCTTCAGCATAGGTGCCGTTGGCAAATTTATACCAAACATATTTTGCACCAATGATGTCGCCCTTGGCATCCAACTTGATTGGACCCATTACAGTTTGCATTTCGTTGCCAGCGC
>JANNBH010000053.1:0-20870 GCA_031385245.1 Hyphomicrobiales bacterium
GAGCCCGGCTTGCCCGGTGTTCGTGTGGTCAGTCTCAATGGCGTGTTGATCACCACCGATGCCGAGGGCCGCTATCATGTGCCATGTGCGGCAGTACCCGATGCAAAAATTGGTTCCAACTATCTGTTGAAGCTCGACACCAGAACATTGCCTGAAGGCTATAAACTCACCACAGAAAATCCGCGTGATGTGCGTGTTACCAAAGGCAAAGTTGTGAAGCTTAACTTCGGCGCATCAAACGGAAAAGCCGTGGCCCCGCGCACTGTGAAGCTTGACCTGAGCGACAAAGCCTTTGATGCCGGAACCACCGATCTAAAAACCAAATGGATTGAAGGTCTTGATAAGCTGATTGATGTGTTGGCTAAAAAGCCTGCAAATTTACGAATTGTTTACCATGCCAAAGGAGAGTCAGCCGAACTTGCAAAGGCCCGACTCAGCGCTGTGGAAGAAACAATTACCTTTGCGTGGAACAGCGTGAAACGTGCCTACGCCTTAACAATCACCTCCAAATTGGAGGGTGGCAAATAATGCGCGGCCACCTTAATAAGCTTCTCTGCACCGTTGCGGCAGTTTTTCTGGCTGCAAGTATTGCCCATGCCGAAGAAGATATTCCCTTTGCCATCAGCATTGATGGTGAGCAGGTTGATAGCAGCGCTGCCGCTGTCGATGTAGCAGCATCGGAAGAAGCCGATATTCAAGTGAAGTTTGATGGGCTGGGTGTTCACCCCATTTTGAATGTGTCCACCTTCCCAATGCGCGTGAATTTCAAGGCAGATGAGACCATCCGCTTTCTTGCCAGCATGAATTATGGAGCATGGGTCACCCGTGGTGAAATTCGCATTTTAGATCGCGAAAGAAAAAAGCAAGTAGCCATAGTGCCTATCGACCAGCTTGGCGCAGCCGAATGGCAAATGCCAGCAGAAGCGCCCGGCGAAATGACCTATGTGCTTCGCGTTTATGATGCTGATGGCCGCTATGATGAAACCAAGCCTTTGCCTCTGGCAAAAACATCAAGCGATTTACCGTTAAGCACTTCCGCGCAAAAAGCAGTGGCCCCAGGCTATGGCGAAGACCGCACGGCTTTCCGCAACATCTCGGTGTTTGGTGGTGCCGTCACGGTTTATGGCAAAAACATTCCTGAAGGCCATGACGTGATGGTGGCAGGCGAACCGGTTCCGGTGGATGCCAGTAACAACTTTGTTGTCCAGCGCATTTTGCCAACTGGCAAGCACACAATTGATATCAGCGTGCAACAAGATGGTGAAGGTCTTGCCTTCACGCGCGACATCGATATTCCTGAAACAGAATGGTTCTATGTGGGCCTTGCCGATTTCACAGCTGGTCACAACTTCACTAAAAACGCCGTGCAATCCACCGATAGCGATGAGTTTGACGGTGTGTGGACCAGAGGCCGCTTGGCATTTTATCTCAAGGGTAAAATCAAGGGCAAATATATTCTCACCGCCGCCGCAGATACAGGCGAAGGCAGTTTGAAAAATATGTTCAAGGGTCTCGATGGCAAAGACCCGCAAGCAGCGCTGAAACGCATTGACCCCAATGCCTATTATCCCATTTACGGCGATGACGGGGCGGCAATCAATGATGCGCCCACCAATGGCAAATTCTATGTGCGCCTCGAAAAAGGTCCAAGCTCCGTAATGTGGGGCAATTTCCGCACCACCATCAGCGGCACGCATTTCATGCAAAGTGCGCGTGCTCTCTATGGGGCCAGTGCAGTTTATCGTTCAGATGCTGTGACCAGCGACGGCGAAGCCAAGCGCGCAGTGGATGCCTATGCCGCCCAGCCCAGCACCGTGCCCGGCCATGATATTTTCCGCGGCACGGGCGGTTCAGCCTATTTCTTAAAGCATCAAGATATTACGGCTGGCACTGAAACGCTGATTATTGAAACCCGCAACAGCACAACGGGCTGGGTGATTGAACGCCGCACGCTCAGCTATCGCACAGATTATGATATCAATTATGTGCTGGGTGTTGTCACCTTGCGAAATCCACTATCTTCAAGCACGTCATCAGGCAGCGAAAATTATCTCGTTGCTCACTATGAATATACGCCAGTGTTGATGGACACGGATGGCTATATCACAGGTGGCCGCGCGCAAATGTGGCTGGGAGATCATGTGCGCCTTGGCGTATCTGGCATGACCGAGAACACGCAAGATGCTGACCAGAGAATTTATGGTGCAGACATTCGTGTTCAAAAAACCAAAGACACTTATCTGGAAGCCGAAATTGCCCGCTCCGATGGGCCGGGCTTTGCTTCAAACTATTCAGCTGATGGTGGCCTCAGCTTGCAAACCAATGCCTCAGTTGGTGCAGTTGGAAAAATCGCCAATGCCTACCGCGTTGAAGCAGGGGCAGCCCTTGAAGATATTAGCAACGGCAGCATGAAGGGCAACATTGGCGCACGTTATGAGCGTTATAATGCAGGCTATGCTTCGCTTGATAAACAAGCAGCAAAAACCACGCAAAGCTGGGGTGTGGATGCTGATTTTAAGGTTGCCGAAAAAACCACAATCAAGGGCGCCTATAGTGAATCGTTGATTGATGATGGTGAGCACAACCGCCAAATTGATGCCAGGATAAATCACATCATTGATGAACATTGGTCAATTGAGCCCTATGGCCGCTACACGGATAAAGCGGGATCAACCTCGGCCACAGCCGAGCAGGGCCGCCGGGGCGATCTAGGCAGCAAATTCATCTACACATGGAATGATGATAAACAAGCCTATGTGTTTGGCCAGGGCACCGTCACGCGCACCGGCACCATGCTCAATGATAACCGCGTGGGCGTTGGTGGCAAAACCAAACTCACAGATAAGGTTTCAGCATCCGGCGAAGTATCAGAAGGCAATCAAGGCCTCGATGCCACAGCTTTGCTTAGCTATGAACCAACAGCTGATGATCGATACTATGTAGGCTACAGATTGGATGCCTTCCGCGACACGTCCTCAAGCTTCCCCTACAGTTTGCAAGGCGAAGACCTTGGCACCATCATCATTGGCGCTAAGAAAAGCTTTGGCGAAGAATGGGCAACCCATGGCGAAGATAATTTTGATCTCTTCGGGCTGCGCCACGCAATCACCCAAACTTACGGCGTCACTTACACCCCAACCCCAGAATGGGTGATTGACGCTGCCACAGAAATTGGCCGCGTCTATGACAATACTATTAACCCCACCACGCTTTTGAAAAATCCAGACCTCGATCGCCAAGCTGCGTCGCTCTCGGTTGCTTATAAAAATGGAGAAGGCTTTGATGCCAAAATAAAAGGCGAGGCCCGCTTTGATGGCAGTGATGATGGCACCAGCGAAATCATGGGCTATCTGCTTCAAGCAGGCTTTGGCGCACAAATATCTAAAGATTGGCGCGCCCTTGGCAAGCTTGATATAGTTATTGCCGAAGCAACTGAAGATGCGCGCGATGGCAAATATGTTGACGGCACATTTGGCTTTGCATATCGCCCTGCCGATAGTGATCGATTCAACGCACTGCTCAAATACAATTATGTGTTCGACAATCCGGGAGCTTCTCAAGTGGGTGTTGATGGCACCACGTCCAGCCCTGCACAATCCTCCAGCATTTTCTCAGTTGATGCCAGTTATGATCTCACCCACAGTTTGAACATTGGCGGCAAATATGGTTTCCGCATTGGTGAAACCAAAGACCGTGGTGCAACAGATTGGGAAGATTCATCAGCACACTTGGCCATTGCCAGAGCAGACTTGCATATTGTGAAAGAATGGGACGCCGTGCTGGAAGGCCGCGTGCTGTGGTCACCAACGGCGGAGACAACAGACCTCGGCGTGCTCGTCGCTCTCTACCGTCAATTCGGCGATAATTTCAAACTTGGTGTGGGATATAATTTCGGCACCTTCTCTGATGATCTGCGCGATCTCAGCCATAATGATCAGGGCGTATTCCTGAATGTGATTGGCAAGTTCTAGGATCCTTCGAGGCCGCGTTCCGCGGCACCTCAGGATGAGGGTTTTATATTCCTCATGCTGAGGTGCGAGCTTTTGCGAGCCTCGAAGCATTGCCTAACAAATACGCCGTTTCATTTTTACCAAACTCGCGCTATTCATTTTTCTTTGAGAAATGAGAGCCCTGTTATGAACCTGTCCAAAGTCCCCAGCATTGAAGATTTGCGTCAAATTTATGAGCGCCGCACGCCGCGCATGTTTTATGACTATTGTGACACGGGGTCTTATACAACCAGCACTTTTCTCGATAACACAGCGGCTTTTGCCAAATATAAATTGCGCCAGCGTGTGGCGGTGAACATAGACGGCCGCAGCCTCAAAACCAAAATGATTGGCCAAGATGTTTCTATGCCAATTGCCTTTGCCCCTATTGGTTCCGGCGGAATGCAACATGCTGATGGTGAAATTCATGCCTGCCGCGCCGCTCAAAAAGCCGGCCTACCCTATACGCTCTCCACCATGAGCATTTGCTCAATC
Source organism: Hyphomicrobiales bacterium (assembly GCA_031385245.1). Taxonomy (GTDB): domain Bacteria; phylum Pseudomonadota; class Alphaproteobacteria; order Rhizobiales; family Aestuariivirgaceae; genus Aestuariivirga. The sequence goes on from JANNBH010000053.1 coordinate 4,485, forward strand.
GAAGAAGTGGCCAAGAATGTCGAGAAACCATTTTGGTTCCAGCTTTATGTGATGCGTGACCGCGAATTTTCAAAGCGTCTGGTGGCCCGTGCCAAGGCCGCCAAATGTTCAGCCCTCGTGCTCACGCTGGATCTGCAAATTCTTGGCCAGCGCCACAAGGATGTGAAGAACGGCTTGTCCTCGCCGCCAAAGCTCACGCTGCCAAATATCTTGAATATGATGACCAAGCCTGCTTGGTGTCTCGGTATGCTGGGCACCAAAAACCGCCAGTTTGGCAACATCGTGGGCCATGCCGCAGGGGTGGGCGATATCGCCTCGCTCAATGAATGGGCCAATCACCAGTTTGATCAAACACTGGATTGGAGTTCAGTCGATTTCATCCGCAAGCAATGGGATGGCAAACTGATCCTCAAAGGCATCAATGATGTGGAGGATGCAAAGATTGCAGCCAAGCTCGGCGCTGATGCCATCATCGTCTCCAACCATGGTGGCCGCCAATTGGATGGCGCATCCGCAACCATTGATATGCTGGGGCCGATCATTGATGCAGTGAGCGACAAGGTGGAAGTGCATTTTGATTCAGGTATTCGCACTGGCATGGATGTATTGAAAGCCATGGCACTTGGTGCCAAAGGCACATATATCGGCCGCGCTTATATTTATGGTTTGGGTGCCGCAGGTGAAGCAGGTGTTACCCGTGCCATCGAAATCATCCGCAGTGAGCTAGACACCACCATGGCGCTGTGTGGCGAGACCGATATTACCAAAGTGGGCCGCCACAATCTCATCATGCCAATCCCAACGCATGTGATCCCAAATGATGCCCCTGCAAAATCGCGTAAAGCCAAACGGTGAAATAGTAGCAACATCTGAACGCGGCACTATGATGGGCAATCGTGGTGGCAAGTTTCACCGTGAAGATAAAACGCTAGGCAAGCGCCGCTGGGCCAGCACCCATTGGATATGTTGTGATCTATATTGGAAAGATCAACATCACGAACCCATGGGGCAGGGCTATACATCACTGTTTTTCTTGGATGAAGTTACAGCCTTAGCGGCTGGCCACAGACCGTGTTTCTTTTGTAGGAGGCAAGAGGCGAAGCAGTTTTTGGGCGAGAGGAAAGTCAAAGATTTTGATAAACAACTCCATACTGAAAGAACCCTCACTCTGAGGAGTGAGCCCTTGCGAGCCTCGAAGGGCCTGCCATCCGGCACCATGTTTGAACATGAGGGCAACTTCTACGCCCTTAAAAACCAGCGTCTCTTGCTCTGGTCGTTCACTGGCTACAGCGCAGCCCATCCGCTCACGCCCATGAAACTTTTGACTCCCGCCTCAATCATTGCCATTTTACAAAAAGGCTATGAACCGCGCTGGCATGAGTCGGCGCTACAATGGGACTGACAGATGAAACTTTTACGCTACGGCAAACCCGGCAAGGAAAAACCAGGCATTCTTGATAAGGAAGGCCGCATCCGTGATCTATCCGCTCATGTCAGTGATATTTCTGGCGAAACCATTTCGCCAAAATCTCTGGCAAAATTACGCAAAATTAAAATTGAAACTCTGCCTCTTGTCAAAGGCAAACCCCGCATTGGGGCGTGTGTTTTCAATCCACAAAAATTCATCGCCATCGGTTTGAACTATTCTGATCATGCCGCTGAGTCCGGTCTCAAAGTGCCAGATGAACCGGTGGTTTTCACCAAGCAAGTCTCGTGCGTCTCCGGCCCTAATGATACGGTCACTCTTCCGCCAAAATCCAAAAAAGGCGATTGGGAAGTGGAGCTTGGTGTCATTATCGGCACAAAAGCTAAGAACATCAAAAAGGCGGATGCTCTGAAATATGTCGCAGGCTATTGCACCATCAACGATCTTTCCGAACGAGAGTTCCAAGTGGAGCGTTCTGGCCAATGGACCAAGGGCAAATCTTACGACACATTCGGCCCCATTGGTCCTTGGCTGGTCACCTCTGATGAAGTGAAAGACCCGCAGAACCTTCACTTGTGGCTGGAGCTGAACGGCAAACGCGTGCAAGATGGCAACACCTCCACCATGGTGTTTGGTGTGGCGCATATTGTGGCCTATCTCAGCCAGTTCTTCACGTTGATGCCAGGAGACGTGATTACAACTGGCACACCGCCCGGCGTGGGCATGGGCATGAAGCCGCCACAATATCTAAAGCCCGGCGATAAAATGCGGATCGGCATTGATGGCCTTGGCGTGCAGGAACAAACTGTGGTGCGTGATAAATAACCAGTTTTCACAAACCCGTGTCAGGGTCCTGGAAATTAGCATCTAAACTCCCATTCATGGTAAAGTATGAATGGGAGCTAAAATGAAAACCTATCAAAAAACCAAAGAAGCCTTGGCCGCCTTAACTCCAGAGCAGTTCCGCGTGACGCAAAACAGTGGCACCGAGCGCCCGGGGACAGGTGAGTATCTCGACAATCACGATATAGGCATTTACGTCGATATCGTCTCAGGCGAGCCACTCTTTGCCTCATCCGATAAATTTGAATCGGGCTGCGGCTGGCCCAGCTTTACCAAACCAATTGACCATGAGCATGTAAATGAATTGCGCGACACCACGCATGGCATGGTGCGCGTCGAAGTGCGCTCCACCCATGGCGATAGCCATTTGGGCCATGTGTTTAATGATGGCCCGCGCGACAAGGGTGGCTTGCGCTATTGTATCAACTCAGCGAGCTTGCGCTTTGTGCCGAAGGACGAAATGGAAACCCAAGGCTATGGTGCCTATATAGATCAAGTGGAGGATTTAACATGACAATACAAAAAGCGATTTTAGCTGGCGGCTGTTTCTGGGGGATGCAGGATCTAATCCGCAAAATGCCCGGCGTGGTTTCAACCCGCGTTGGTTATACGGGCGGCGATGTGAAAAACGCCACCTATCGCAACCATGGCACCCACGCTGAAGGCATTGAGGTGACTTATGATCCGGCGATTATGAGTTATCGCAAACTGCTGGAATTCTTTTTCCAAATCCATGATCCATCAACCAAAAATCGCCAAGGCAATGATCAAGGTACGGCCTACCGCTCAGCCATTTACTATAATGATGAAGCCCAGCGCTTAGAGGCCATCAACACAATTGCTGATGTGAACGCCAGCGGCATTTGGCCCGCTAAAGTGGTGACCGAAGTTGCGCCTGCCGGAGATTTCTGGCTGGCCGAGCCAGAGCATCAGGACTATCTAGAAAAATTCCCGAACGGCTACACCTGCCATTTTGCACGCCCAAACTGGGTGTTGCCGAAACGGGCGAATGCAGCTTAGCGTAGCCTGCTTTTCCAAATGCGGCGCAGTGCCTTCCACGCTTTCAACCAAGGACTCTTCGGAGGTTTAGGTGGAAGCTGTGGAAAATCTGGATGCACATATTTTGGAAATTTTTTTAACTTCAGCAAGGGCTGGATATCAAAAAAACCAAGGGGCGCTTCTTCGCTGGTAACCGCAAGAATTGTCCCGTCTTGACTTAAACTAAGCCCTTTGCTGCCCCCATCTGCCTCATTAACATTTCCGCGTTTGAAAGCCTCATCATCAAGGGTGCGAATTGTGGTCACGGGCTCATACTCACCAGCCCAGCCCTTGCCACCATTATGATAAACGTAAACAAATGGTCGACCTGCAGAGGCCACAAAAATATATGTCTCATCAGCACTGAATTGAAGGCCATGTGGAAATCCAGACCCAATCAATTTTGCAATGGGCACACTCTTCTCGTTCAATGGTTTTGAGTTTTCATAAATACCAACGAACTCGCTGCGATGATTGCTAACAGCCATCAGCCGACCAGAACCACTGCGGATAACACAATCAGGCGTTAGAACTTCATTTTTTAAGTAAACTGAATGATCAGAAAACACCGCACTATTCTTGGTATTTAACACATGGCGAGACACCATATTGGCAGGCCAGCAACATACAAAGAATGCATATTCGTCTTTGCCCAGTTTCTCAACAGCAACCGCCCCGGGAGCGCGAAGCTGAGGAAAATCAGATCGCGTGATGACAGCATAAGGCGTGAGCTCGATAGTTCTGTGTGCTGGTTTTTTCTGTGGCAGCTGCAACACACAAACCAAGCTGCCACGATTTGCGACGGCCAACATGGAATCGTCAATCCAGCAAATACCATGGGGCAGCTTCAAATCAGAACACGTCACTTCCAAATAATCATTGGCCACCAGACCAGTGCCATTCTTGCCATGTTTCGTTGCAATATCGAGAATAAGGATTTTATGAGTGCCGTAACCTGAAATGGCCAGCCGCTTGCCATCAGGCGAGAATTTCAAATCTTCGGTGCGCCCAAGTAGCAGCAATGCCTCACGCACTTTCTTGCTTGGCTTGAAGTCAAGCTTAACCGCTTCACCAAGATGTGTCTGTAACATGTTCCCACATGCCCTTCATAAGAGTTGCCCAACCCCCAGATGTTCGTTAGCGCTTTTCTATCTAAACAAACAAGCCCTTAGCTTGCTTATCATCCCTGTTTTGGCGAAATCGGCGGTAGCTCTGGTGCGTTTAATCCTGCGAAAGGATTTGCCCAAGCAGGCAATGCTTCAAGGCTTTTGTTCCAGCGCGTGATATTAGGATAATCAGCAAGCGGAAGCTGCGCCACATCATTGAATGGCAGAAACGTGGCCATGCGGAAATCAGCATAGCTCAGGCCGCTGTCGAGCAGAAAATCACGCCCCTTTAAATGTGCTTCAAGCTGTGCGGCGCTGGAATGAAATAGTTTCAATCCGGCGCTCACTTTGGCTTGGTCCACTGGCCCGGGGTGATAGCGCTGCTTGGTGCCCACTTCAAAATGCACCATGTCGCAAGCATGGACAAAACTAGGCTTGCCCCAAGAAATCCAGCGGATCATATCCGGCATATCAGCATCCATGCGCCAGAAATTAGAACCCACCATCATGGATAAGCGGCAAGCAATCGCATCCGCCTCCCACAGTGGCGGGCCATCCTCAACCAGAATAGGAATGAGCAGCGAGGGGTTTAATGCGCGAAACTTTTCCCTTTGCGCCGGATCAAAAGGCGAAGCCCATTCAAGCGTAACCGGAGCCTTCAAATACCGCGCCACTGCCAAAGCCAAACGAGGGTTAGGGTTGCGTGAGTAATAAAGGATGCTCATGGGTGTTCTCCGAATTTGGTTTGGAAGTTCTACCAACTCAAACCAAAAACGCAAATCACCCCTCCATCAGTCATCCCGTCGAAAGACGGGACCCAGAAATCCAAGCTCGGTGCCAGTTGTTCTGGGTCCCGACTTTCGTCGGGATGACAGAAGTGGGGATTTATGGCGCAACTTCCACCCCCCGCAATTCCCAAACAGGCGGGAATCCTGCCTCTTCATATTTATCGAGTTGACTTACTGTATTCCATAGGATACATACAAATATGTTTGAAATCCGCGAGTCTTACGATTTTGTTGGGTACATGCGAGACTTGCGTGATGTGAACGCAAAAGTGCGTATTGCACAACGCATCCGTCGTTTGGCTCTCGGCAATTCGGGTGATGTTAGGGCGGTTGGTCAAGGCATTAGCGAGCTGCGGATAGACTACGGTCCGGGGTATCGGGTTTACTATAAACGGCGAGACGAAATTCTGATTATCGTATTGTGTGCAGGCGACAAACGCAGCCAAGACTCGGATATCATACGGGCCAAAAAACTTGCAAATGAAATGGAGCAACCATGAACAAAATGCTTTCAATGACAAGGCCCTTCGATGCAGCAGAATACCTTGACAGTGTTGAGGCCATTGCTGCCTATTTAGAAGTGGCATTTGAAGAAGGAGACCCTGCTCTCATCGCAGATGCTTTAGGCACCGTTGCGAGAGCCAAAGGCATGACCGAAGTGGCCCGCAAAACCGGCCTCTCGCGCGAAAGCCTCTACAAAGCCCTCAGCGCCGAAGGCAATCCAGAGTTTGCAACGATATTGAAAGTGATGAGGGCGTTGGATTTGAAGATTAGTGCGCGGGCGGGGTGACACTTTTTAGTCTTTGAGTAAGTTAATCAGTCGCAAAAATTCGTCATTTACAGAATCATTTTTCCACCGATTTGCAAATTTGCAAACAACTTGCAAATTTCCTTCTTCATAATGTCCATCACTATCAATGCGATCTAGCGAAGCCCGCATCTCTGGATCGCCCTCTTTTTCCATCAAGTTTATTGGAAGTTCAGTAAGAGCGCAGATTTTTTCCTGGCTATTCAACAAATTTGCAATATATTTTTGAAGTTCATTTTTGGAATTGAAATTCACATTTTTGTTTTTGAGCGTGCGTTTAACTTCTTGACCGTTTGACGCAAACGCCGTCTGGAATGCTGTATCTGCCATTCTCCAAATCGCTTTTTGCTCGTCATTATAAACCAACCCAACACCCGATTTTGATTTTGAGGTTTCGATTTTTTGGAGCCAATCCTTCTTTTCATGCCAGCGCGAGAGAGGCAAACCTTTCACCAACGCAATTGCATATTCTGCATTGTCGCGGCTCAATTTTTGAAGAGTAGCCTCTGTCGATAGAAACGTTTTTGCTTTCGGATGCAACCCTTTCCACGGGAGCGAATTTCCGGCGGAGTTTTCCTTTCGCCAACCATCGCAAAGTTTGTGACAAATAATTACATCTCGCCCCGCCCCAACAGTTTCTCTGCGAGGTTCAAAAGTTGGTTCTTCAGAAAGTGTCGTTGTCCACCACAAATTCTTTGTATCGGAGTGTATCCATATGTCAGAAGAAGTTTGAGACACAACCGTCATCAAATTGAACCAACGCGAGGCAGTACTTTTGTTTTGGGTTTCTCCTGAAGTAAGTATTTTTTGAATGAATGCATCCCTGTTGCCGTCCCGCCATAAAGGAAAAAGCGCAATATCGTTCATCGATGCTATCGTTCCTCGTCGCAAGCATTCCTTCCACTCGTAGTTTTCTTTTCCAAAATTTGCGATGTACACAGCCATAGTAAGTCATCCAGTTCAATAATAAAGAATACGGCACAAAATCATTTTAGGGCAACAAAAAAGGCTCCCAACGGGGAGCCTATTTTCAATAGGAGTCTGTAGTACTTCTCATTCGTCATCCCTGCGGAGGCAGGGACCCAGCTTTGTTACAAGTTGAAGTAATAGAAAGCTGGCCCCCTGCTTTCGCAGGGGTGACGGTTAAGGGCGTGTATTAAGCAAACTTCTGGTTCAAGCTGCCGTCCTTATAGCGCTTGGCCATTTCGCTCAGCGGCAGCACCTTCTTAATTTTGCTTGCCTGTCCTGCCGTATTGAACTCAGCAAAGCGTTGGCTGCACAGCTTGTTCATGGCTTCCATGGCGGGCTTTAGATATTTGCGCGGATCAAATTCTGACGGATCTTCAAACAGCACTTTGCGAATGGCACCCGTCAGCGCCATGCGGTTATCGGTGTCGATGTTAATCTTGCGAACGCCATGCTTGATGCCGCGTTGAATTTCAGACACCGGAACCCCCCAAGTTGGCTTCATCTTGCCGCCGAACTTGTTGATGATTTCTTGCAAATCTTCAGGCACTGATGATGAACCGTGCATAACCAAATGCGTGTTTGGCAGCTTCTTGTGAATTTCTTCAATCACATTCATGGCCAGCACCGCGCCATCAGGCTTGCGGCTGAATTTATACGCCCCGTGGGATGTGCCCATGGCAATAGCCAGCGCGTCCACATTGGTTTCTTTCACAAACTTCACAGCTTCATCAGGATTGGTCAAAAGTTGATCATGGGAGAGAACGCCTTCAGCGCCATGGCCATCTTCTTTTTCGCCCATGCCGGTTTCCAAGGAACCTAAAACGCCAAGTTCACCTTCAACGGAAATGCCACCCAAATGCGCCATGCGCGTCACTTCGCGGGTTACACCCACATTGTAATCCCAATCAGCAGGGGTCTTGCCGTCCAACAATAATGAGCCATCCATCATCACCGATGTGAAGCCAGATTGAATGGCGGTCATGCAGGTGCCGGGTTCATTGCCGTGGTCCAAGTGAACGCAGACCGGAATGTTCGGATAAATTTCAGTTACCGCATCCATCATGTGACGCAGCATAATGTCATTGGCATATGAGCGCGCACCGCGCGAGGCTTGAATGATCACTGGCGCATCAGAGGAAGCGGCAGCCGACATAATGGCCAGCGCCTGTTCCATGTTGTTGATGTTGAAGGCTGGCACACCATAGTCGTTTTCAGCGGCGTGATCGAGCAATTGGCGAAGGGTAATGCGGGCCATGGTTTCTCCTGAGGGCTAAGTGATTTCGTTGAGGGTCGGATAACGGAATTTTTAACAGCGCACAAGCCAAATGAGGGGCGCACCTCAAATTTCCATGTTTTCAACAAGTGCGCTATGAAAGCCTATGGTAAAATTCACAAACCTCATCGAATCCCTTCCCGTCACTATCCCTTTTGTGGGGCCAGAAGCGCTTGCTCGGCGTTCTGGCCAACCCATTAAGGCCCGCATGGGGGCCAATGAAAATGTGTTTGGCCCTTCGTCCAAAGTGATCGCAGCGCTGCAAGCTCATGCACAGAATAGTTGGCAATATGGCGATCCTGAAACCTATGATCTGAAACACGCAGTGGCGCAGCACTTAGGCGTGGGCCCTGAAAACATTGTGATTGGTGAGGGGATTGATGGGCTGCATGGCTTGGCGGTTCGCATGTTTGTGGAACCGGGCAACAAAGTCATAAATTCACTCGGCGCTTACCCCACCTTCAGTGCCCATGTGAAAAGCTTCAGCGGAAATCTCATCACCACACCTTATGTGGATGACCACGAGGATTTGCCAACTTTGCTCAAATTGGCCAAAGCCGAACGCCCAAAAATTTTAAATCTGGTCAACCCCGATAACCCCATGGGAACTTGGTGGCCAGCCGCCGATGTGCAAAACCTCATGGATGAAATTTCGGCAGAAACTTTGCTCACATTGGATGAAGCCTATAGCGAGTTTGCACCCGAAGGCACGGTGCCACCACTTGATGTGAGCCGGAAAAATGTGTTGCGCTTCCGCACTTTCTCAAAAGCTTATGGCTTAGCGGGACTGCGGGTGGGCTATGCCATCGGCCATGCGGATGTAATTGCCGGTTTTGAAAAAGTGCGAAACCATTTTGGCGTTACCAGACTTTCTCAAGTTGCCGCATTAACAGCCTTGCAAGATCAAGACTGGATGCACCATGTGGTGCGCGAAGTGAAAGCAGCCAGAATCCGCATTGCCGATATCGCCTCGGCAAATGGCTTGAAGCCCTTGCCATCGGCAACAAATTTCGTATCAATCGATTGTGGCCGCGATGGTGCTTATGCCAAATCAATTGTTGAAGGCCTGCTGGCCCACGGCATCTTCATCCGAATGCCGGGCGTTGTGCCACAAAACCGTTGCATTCGTGTGTCGTGTGGCACCGAGAAAGACTTAAATCTCTTCGCCGCGGCATTGCGCCAAACTCTTGAAACCTTGTGTTAACCATCACAGCAACAACTTTTTTAGATAAAACGGCAAAGAAAGGCTCAGTTAACGCGTTTCCACCAGTATTGTTACAGCTAGGGGAACTGAGTTGCATACGGTTGAAAAATTATGGGCACTTTTTAAGGTGCCAGCAGATAAGCCCGAACTGGCATTGTCGCAATTGCGCGCCCTTTCGAAACAAATTCCGCTGCTTTATTTTCTTTTGCTTATCAACACAGGCTTTGTCGCCTTCACCCATTATAAATTTGCGCCGGTCTTTCTCACGGTAACAGCGCCAGGTCTCTTTGCCTGTATGTGTGTGGTGCGTTTGGTTGGTTGGTGGAAAATGCGCCATGCAATGATCATTGCCGATAAGGCTGCAGCAAAGCTGCGCTCCACAGTTTATTTTGCAGCAGCCTTTGGCTTGCTTATGTCTATTTGGGGCGCAAGTCTTTTCCCTTATGGCGGTATTGAAGAGAAAACTCATGTAGCCTTTTTTATGTCGATCACCACCATAGCCTGTATATTTTGTTTAACACATTTGCGCGCAGCGGCATTGGCATTAGCATTAGTCACCGTAATCCCGTTTGGAGTTCACTTTGCCTTGCAGGGCACAACCGTGATGGTTTCAATTGCCATAAATATGGTGCTCGTTTCATGTGCCATGATTTATACATTATCGATACATTTTGGCGAGTTTAACACGCTGGTTGATCAGCAATTAAGTCTTGAAAAAACCCACGCCGAAACTGTGCGCCTGAGCGATGAAAACCATCGGTTTGCTAATCTCGATAGCCTTACTGGAATGCCCAACCGCCGCCGTTTTTTTGCTGAGTTAGAAGCTTCAATTGCAACTGCCAAAGCCGAAGAAAGAATGTTGGCCATAGGTTTGGTAGATTTAGATGGCTTTAAAGCTGTCAATGATCTTTATGGCCACAGCGTTGGGGATGCTTTGTTGGTTGAAGCAAGTAAACGCATGCAAACCCTGCATCAATGGCCAGTGTTTATAGCTCGTTTGGGTGGGGATGAGTTTGGTTTCATCTTACAGTGCGAAGGCGATAACACTTCTGCTTTAGAATTTGGTCGCGTAGTCTGCGAACTGTTGCGGCTTCCATATGTGTTGGGAGATTTCACTGCGGATGTTTCTTCGTCTTGCGGCATTGCCACGTTTCCAGATAATTGTTCTACAGCCGCACAGCTTTTAGAATATGCTGATTATGCTCTCTATCAAGCAAAGTCTGAAGGTACTGGCGGCACAATAGTTTTCACAGCACAGCACCATGAGCAACTGCGCTCCGTTCACGAGATCAACCAAGCCTTACGCAACGCTGATTTTGAAAAAGAACTCACGCTTGAATTTCAACCGATTATTGACATAGCCAGTGGCGTGATAGTTTCATTCGAAGCACTGGCGCGTTGGCACAGCCCTGTAGTGGGCAGCGTACCACCAGCCAAATTTATTGTGATTGCAGAACGATCAAATCTTATTGATAAACTAACATTGGTTCTCTTTAAAAAATTCTTGTCACAATTGGCTGATTGGCCAAAACACTTAACAGCGTCATTCAATTTATCGGCACGCAATTTGGCTTCATCAGAGACTGCATTGCATATTGTAACTGCTATTCGCAAAAGCAAAGTTTCACCCAAACGCATTGTCTTTGAGGTTACCGAAACAGCCGTTATGGCAGATTTTGACAAAGCCTTGAGCACACTAAACCTGCTTCGCAATTTAGGCGCAACAATTGCACTTGATGATTTTGGCACGGGCTATTCCAGTTTGAACTATGTTCACCGCTTGCCGCTTGATAAAATTAAAATTGATCGTGGATTTATAGCTGAAATACAAAATAGCGAAAAAGCTAAAAACATCGTCAGAACGGTAGTCGATATGTGTCGCAATTTGGGTGTGCCATGCATCGCTGAAGGTGTTGAAACCGAAGAGCAAGCACAGGCTGTTGCCGAAATTGGGTGCAATTTGATGCAAGGTTTCCACTTCGGCAAACCCATGCAAGCCAATGAAGCCATGGCAATAATTTTAACGGAACAAAGCAGAGGCATGGTAGTTAAGAAAAGTAGGACTTAAATCGTTGCTTGCTGAATGAGGGCATTCAGATCAACCCGCGCATTCACCATAGCCAATTTTCCATCGGGTCCGCGTGGCCATTGGTCTTCGGGCTTATCCCAATAGAGCTCCACACCATTTTGGTCGGGGTCACGCAGATAGAGCGCCACTGAAACCCCGTGGTCTGCTGCACCATCCAACTGCAATCCGGCATTTCTCACACTTTTAAAAGCGTTGGCGAGATCAACTATGGTCGGATAGACAATTGCGGTGTGATAAAGCCCTGTGGTGCCTGGGGCAGGCGGTTGGCCGCCCTTGCTCTCCCATGTGTTTAAACCAAAGTGATGGTGATAACCGCCAGCAGAAATGAAGGCGGCTTGATCGCCATAGAGTTGTTGCAGTTCAAAACCTAGCACACCACAATAAAAGCCAAGAGCTCGTGAAATATCGGCCACCTTCAAATGAACGTGTCCAATGTGCGTGCCCTTTGGCACAATATAGGTTTGATCTGACATTACCACAATCCGTAACTAACATTGTTGCAATATCTAAGGGCAGAAACGCCACACTTCAAGTGTTATTTCTTCATGTGGAAAGATTGGCACTGATCCTTGTGTTCTGCCCATGAAAGGCAGAAAACCAAAAAAGTTCCAAAGGATCTTTCCATGACCAGCAAAAAATTTATAGCCCCAAATAATTTCACCATCGTCAATCATCCGCTGGTTCTGCATAAGCTGACTTTAATGCGTGATAAGAACACGCCCACCACAGTGTTCCGCCAGCTCTTGCGCGAAATCAGCTTGTTGCTGGGCTATGAAGTGTCGCGGGATTTGCCCATGACCACCCAACACATTGAAACTCCCGTAGGCCCCATGGAAGCGCCGATCATCAAGGGCAAAAAGCTGGTTATTGTTTCCGTGCTGCGCGCTGGCAATGGCCTGCTTGAAGGCATGTTAGATTTAATTCCATCAGCACGTGTGGGTCACATTGGCTTGTACCGTGATCCAATCACATTGCAGCCAGTTGAATACTACATGAAAGTTCCAGCCGATATTTCTGAACGCCGCACCATTGTGGTGGACCCTATGTTGGCCACCGGAAATTCAGTGGCCGCCGCCGTGCGCCGCTTGAAAGAAAAAGGGGCAAAAGAAATTCGCTTGGTCACATTGCTCGCAGCCCCCGAAGGCATCACTAGGTTTCATCAAGAACATCCTGATGTGCCAATCTACACCGCAGCACTGGATTCGCATTTGAATGAGCATGGCTACATTGTGCCGGGCCTTGGCGATGCCGGTGATCGCATGTTTGGCACAAAGTAATTACCACTCATTAAGCATGGGGTGAATTTACCTAGTTCATAAAACTTCCAGCAAGGTTTGACCCCGTAGAGTGCCCCTAACAACTTTAGGGATATGACCATTCACATGACGGCGCGCGCGACGACACTGAAACAAACGCCGTTCAAACGCGCCGATGGCACGCCCCGCCGTGTGCTTTATGCTGAAGATCAAACGTCTTCACGCATTGTCACCACCGCTATGCTCAAGAAAATGGGCTTTTTGGTTGATGCCGTTGAAGATGGTGAACTTGCTGTGCAGCAAGCCCGCGAACAAAACTATGATGTAATTTTGCTCGATATTGAAATGCCAGTGATGGATGGCGTTACGGCTGCCCGCTCCATTCGTTCAGAGTTGAAACATTGTGATGACACACCAATTTTAGCGCTCTCAGCTTTTCTGGCCGATTCAACCGAAGCAACCATTTGGCGTGATGCATTTGATAACGCGGTGCCAAAGCCCGCCAATTCCAATGAACTCTTCAAAGCCATGACTAAAGCCATGGGCCTTAAAGATCGCAACTTGGCGCAAATGGTGGCCAATGATGTGCCTGCCCATGCCCAAGCCGCAAGTTTGCTTGGCGCACTTCGCCAAGCTGTAACAGCAGGAAGCTGGCGTCGGTTGCAAATCACTGCTGGCACTGAAATGCGCCAATTGGGTTTAGTGATGGGGGCTGCACATGAAGCTGGCGACACCGAAATTTACCGCAAATGTGCCCATAGCATTAAAGGCTTGGCGCTAAATTTTGAAGCGACAAATGTGGTTGCGAAATTAGACCTGTGCCGGGATGATGTAAATCAAGCGAGCCTTCAGGCTCTGCTTCTTGAAATTGATAGCTGGTTGATCAGCTAATCTTTTCGTCTAAATCAACGAGTTGTTTGAACCGTTGCAGCATCCTGCTTTTCCAAAGCTTTGAGCATGTGAAGAACTTCAGCAAGTTCTGGGCTGATGCGTTTGGCTTGCTTGGGTTGGGCGGCGTTTGTCATTTTAAAAATTCCTTGTTGGCAGCATTATAAAGCGTTGAACCTAAGAAACCCCTAAGCCTGTGCAACTGAATGCCACCAAAACTGGCCATTCATGCGGCATTCACATGGTGAAATTGCACATGACAAAAATTTAAACTTCACATTTTCGTTTTTGCTATGATTTTTGCTGACGAAAGCGGAATAATCCATATGATCGAACTGTAACACTCACGGGTGCATTAGGCAAAAGCAAGTCATGGAGGACGTTCTAAATGATTTCTAAATTATCAGTCGGATTATGTGTAAGCGCAGCAGCTGCTGTGGTTTCAATTGGTTTGGCGTTTGCTGGCCCAGCTGACGATGCCATCGCTGGCCGTCAAGCTTGCATGAAGGGCCATGGCGGCGTGATGAAAGTGGCAGTGCCAATTATGAAGGGTGAAAAGCCTTTTGATGCAGCGGTCCTCAAGGCTGCCTATGATGCTGAAGGTGCTGCTTGTGCTGATTGGTCAAAGTGGTGGGGCGCTGATACGCAAAAGGGCGAAACTTTAAAAACCAAAGCGAGCCCCGCAATCTGGACGGATGCCGCAGGTTTTGAAGCTGCAGGTGGCGCTTGGTACACAGCCGCACAAAAGCTCTGGGCCGCAACCGATGAAGCCAGCTTCAAAGCGGCTTTCCCAGCTGTCGGCGCATCATGCCAAGGTTGCCACGAAAAATTCCGTTCAGCAGAATAAGGATTAAATTTGAGACTGTTCTCAAAACGCAATTTAACGGGTCTAGCGCTGCTTGCAGTGCTGGGCCTTGGCGTTTTTTGGGTAGCCTCGGCACCGCATCCTTTAACGGCGGCTGATATTCCAGCCCACACTGCCAATTTAGAAAATGGCCATTTGCTCTATAATATCGGCGGCTGCATTTCGTGCCATGGCGAAGCCGGCGGCAAGCCCTTGCAAACGCCCATTGGCATTCTCTATCCACCAAACTTAACGCCAGATGCTGAAACAGGGTTGGGCAAATGGACGGATGTGGATTTTGTAAATGCGATGCAAAAGGGCTTGGCCCCCGATGGCCAACATTTAATCCCAGCTTTCCCTTACACGTCTTATGCCCATATGAAGGTGGAGGATGTGCTGGATATCAAAGCCTATCTCGCAAGCCTGCCAGCCGTCAAAAATCAAACCCCGCCGCATGAAGTGGCATTACAACCCATCATCCGCCGTGGCTTAGGCTTGTGGCACTGGGTGGGGTTGGATGAAACCAAGTGGCGACCCGACACCACTCAAACTGCCAATTGGAACCGCGGCAGTTATTTAGTCAATGGCCCCGGCCACTGCAGCGAATGCCACACGCCACGCACCATATTTATGAGCAGCAACAAAGCAAAAATGTTTGCAGGCGGCCCCCATCCCGAAGGCAAAGGCAAAGTGCCAAGCTTACGCGGGCTGGTGGAGCGGAAGCGTTATAAAGATGCCGCCGACTTGGTTCTCGCTTTCCAAAACGGCGAAATGCTGGGCTACGATAAAATGAGCTCCGGCGGCATGGGCGCCGTACAAAGCAATTTGGCTAAACTGCCCGAATATGATCTCAAGGCTATTGCGGAATATGTATTGAGTTTGAAGTGAAGCTACGCCGCCTTGACTTTTGGTGGGATTTAGCTCATATCCCACTTTAAGCATATCCCACCAGTGGAGTTCCAACCATGGCCAGCACCCCCGAAATCACCCTCCGCCCCGATTCCAAAGGCCGCATTGCGCTTGGCGCTTTGGCCAAAGGCGTGTCGAGTTTCCGTGTTCACAAAGAGGAAGGTGGGCGGGTGGTGTTGGAGCCTTTTGCAGAAATCCCCCTCAGGGAGCAGTGGCTTTATAACAATCCTCAGGCCCTCGAAGCAGTGAGGCAAGGGCTGAAAGATTCGGCAGCGGGGCGAATCTTTGATCTTGGAGACTTCACCCAATATGCCAATGATGAAGAGTGAAAGGTATACCATTTCACATTGGTTTTGCCGCGCGTGGTCGCGACGACCTTGGAACACTTGAGGCAAATCCAGCGTTTGTAAAGCGGCTCAAAGCCGTAAGGGCTGCTTTGGGAAAGTTACAAACAAATCCGCGCCATCCTGGGTTAAACACGCATAAGTATTCTACCATGCATGGCGAGAATGGTGAGGAAGTCTTCGAAGCCTATGCTGAAAACAACACACCCGGGGCCTACCGCATCTTCTGGCACTACGGCCCCGGCAAAGATGTGATCACGATTATTGCAATCACGCCGCATCCATAATTCAGTTATATTGTTGCTGATCTCAGTCATGAGGGGATCTATTTTTCTAAATACGTGGAACCGTTTTCAATGTTGGAAAAACTCAGAAATGAAATATCTTCTATCGCCCTTTTATTTTTTATCTGTGCTGTAGCAGGTGTTTTTTTTTCTCAACACACCGATATCATCTGAAGAGGTTCGTGGTACCATCATTCGAAGCTCGATCCCGCTCTTGTCCAAGGGCCAAGAAACAATAGTTACATATGTGGAGCTCGAAAATGGGAGAATGGTTACGGTTTCTCTCCCACTTGGAGCCACATTGCCCCAAGTGGGTT
>JANNBH010000066.1:0-4521 GCA_031385245.1 Hyphomicrobiales bacterium
CGCAGTCATCGCAACCACTGGCAATGAGGTGTAACCCACACGAAAAAACTGCGCCGCCATTTGGCCGAAATAATAACGAGGGGTTAAGCCCTGCACCAAAGCATCTTTCAAGAACAGCGCAACACAGCCCACTTCAGCACAAAAGCTCAAAACCAATCGGCCTATGGCAGCAAATAAGTTCAAATGAACACCTTCACGATTCGCCGCCAATGTAGCGGCGGTGAGTGCGATTGCCCAGATGGGTGAGCAGCACCCATGAAATTGTGCCAGCCGATGCTGCTGCATCATCCAATGCAATATTATGGCCAAAAAATTCCGCCCAGTCTCCGCGTTTCACATTTGCATCGGTTACATCAACCGCAGTCATATCCATCGACACCCTGCCAACGATGGGACACAAGACGCCATTGATAAAAACCTGAGCTGGAGTTTTGGAAAGCGTCGAGCTCATGTTGCGGGGAATGCCATCACGATATCCAGCGCCAACCAGCGCAATGCGCGAAACCCGTGCTGCCCGCCATGTAGAATTGTAGCCGACGGCCTCACCCACTGGCACATCGCGCACTTGCAAAACGCGCACTTCAAGCGTGGCAACAGGCTTCATCGGGTTGGCCTTGCCCGGCAGTGGATTGCCACCATATAAAGCAACACCAGGCCGCACCAGATCAAGTGTAAACCCATCACCTAAAAACACGCCGGATGAATTGGCCAAACTCGCCTTCACACCGGGCAGCAAGGCACGGGCTTTTTCAAAACGGCGGCGCTGTTCTTCATTAAAACTATTGTCACGCTCTTCGGATGAGGCGAGATGGCTCATCAGCAATACGATATTCAGCGGAAGCTTTTCAGCCAACAAGCTGGCTAAGCCATCAAGTGAAAAACTCACACGGTTTATGCCACTATCCACATGGATGGCGCAAGGCGCACCGCCTGCGTCACGCGCCCATTCCCGCGCCTCTTCCGGCGAGATCAGCGAAGGGATCAAGCTATGCTTCACATAATAAGCCGCCTGCCCCGTATAGAGGCCATCGAGAACATAGATTTGCGCGTCTGGCAAAATGGCGCGTAGTTCTTCACCTTCAAGCGGGCGAGCCACAAAAAAATTACGGCAGCCCGCATCCCAAAGCGCACGCCCGCATGGTTCAAGCCCCAACCCATAGGCATCAGCTTTAATAGCGGCACCACAAGCTGCAGGCACGGCCTTGGCTGAGAGCGTTTTATAATTTGATTGCAGCGCGGCAAGATCAACAGTGACAATGGCGCTGGCGAGATGGGAAGGAACTTCAGTCATAGCACTTCGATAAATGAATTTGCAAAGAGTTCAAGCCTCACAACACTTGCCTTCTCCCCTTGAGGGAGAAGGTGGATCGCGCACTTTTTTTGCGCGAGACGGATGAGGGGTAGGTGCAGCGAGTCCAATTGCTAAACATCCCCCTCATCCGGCGTTTCACGCCACCTTCTCCCTCGAGGGGAGAAGGGAAGATATTGCAGATCTACTCAAACCGCTCCGGCGTATAGCCATCTCTCGCCAAGTTCGAGAACCGCGTCAGCTTACCTTCAAACTGCAGCTCAACCGTGCCTGTGGGGCCATGACGTTGTTTGCCAATAATCACTTCGGCCTTGCCATGGGCGCGATCCATTTTCTCTTGCCAGCCCTGAAATTCTGGTGTCCCGTCGGCGGGCATCAAGCGTTCGAGATAATACTCTTCACGATACACAAACAGAACCACGTCAGCATCTTGCTCAATCGAACCAGATTCACGCAAATCGGAAAGCTGTGGGCGTTTGTCTTCGCGGCTTTCGACCTGACGGGAAAGCTGAGACAAGGCGATAATCGGCACCGCCAATTCCTTCGCCAAGGCTTTAAGCCCCACCGTAATTTCCGTCACTTCCTGCACGCGGCCTTCGCGCTGTTTGTTGCTGGAGCCAGCAAGCAACTGCAAATAGTCTACAATAATAAGCCCAAGCCCGCGTTGGCGTTTCAAGCGCCGCGCCCGCGAGGCAAGCTGTGCGATGGTAAGGCCACCAGTTGAATCAATGTAAAGCGGCAGAGATTGCAACTCGCGGCTCACATCCACCAAGCGCTGAAACTCATCTTCTGAAATTTTGCCGCGCCTGATATATTCCGAAGAAATGCCAGATTGCTCCGCGATGATGCGCGTGGCCAATTGTTCTGAACTCATTTCAAGTGAGAAGAACGCAACAATGCCGCCATCTAAAACCTTGTTAGAACCATCAGGCTGGTATTCGGCCTTATAATTTTTCGCCACATGATAAGCAATGTTGGTGGCGAGAGCCGTCTTGCCCATGGCAGGGCGACCAGCAAGGATGATCAAATCGGAAGACTGCAAACCCCCCATTTTTTCATCCAAATCGGTGAGCCCTGCGGAAATGCCGGAAAGCCCGCCCTGTCGTTGATAGGCCGAAGAAGCCATATCAATCGCCATAGTCAGCGCATGGGTGAAAGCTTGAAAACCCTTGCCATATTTATCTGTTTCAGCGAGGCCATAGAGTGCTTGCTCAGCCTTCTCGATCATCTCTTTGGAGTTGATTTCAATATCAGGCTCAAAGGCTTCATTCACCACATCCGTACCAATGCCGATCAGCTTGCGGCGTTGGGCCAATTCATAAATGGTGCGGCCATATTCTTCGGCGTTGATAATTGTTGTGGCGGAAGCTGCCAAGCGACCAAGATATGCCGTGCCGCCAATTTCCTTCAGCGTGGCATCATTTTCAAAATGCGATTTGAGTGTGACAGCGGAGGCCAGCTTGCCCATGCGGATGAGTGTTGTGGCCGCTTCGTAAATGCGCGAATGCACCGCTTCGCTAAAATGGTCAGCAGTGAGAAAATTTGATACCCGGTCTGAAGCTTCATTATTCGACAAGATGGCGCCAAGCAGTGCTTGCTCGGCCTCAAGGTTTTGCGGCGGGCTGCGGAAGTGGTCGTCGGATGGCGCATCAACGGCGCGAAGGGGCACAGGACTGTTCATTCAAAAACTCTATCAGGAGACGATTGTACAGCGGCGCGGAATCGGCAGCATAATAGATTTCCACAGGCCCTGTGTATAACAAAAAAAGGCCGCACTTTCGAGCGGCCTTTCTAATATCAATGGTACTTAATTATTCAATATCAGCCTTTTTCGCTTTTGCTTTTGGCTG
This sequence comes from Hyphomicrobiales bacterium, assembly GCA_031385245.1. Lineage (GTDB taxonomy): Bacteria > Pseudomonadota > Alphaproteobacteria > Rhizobiales > Aestuariivirgaceae > Aestuariivirga. Next base: position 3,160 of record JANNBH010000066.1, read on the forward strand.
TGTCTTTGAAACCGGAGCGGCATCTTCTTCAGCCATCGCTTCAGCTTGCGCTTCTTCAAACATGGCTTCAGCAGCAGCACGCATTTCTGCACGTTCACTGGCTCCACTTGCCGAAAGATCATCACCGCGAGCCTGCGCTGCAGCTTCATCAGCCGAGCGCGCCACGTTCACAGTCACTGGCACTGATACTTCAGGATGCAAACCAACTTGCACAGTGTAAAGTCCAATCGACTTGATTGGCGCTTCAATGTGAATGTGGTTGCGGTTTACAGTGGAACCTGCAGCGGCTGCGGCTTCAGCAATATCACGCGAAGACACTGAACCATAAAGCTGACCTGACTCACCAGCCTGACGGATGATGATGAAGCTTTTGCCTTCAATGGCTTTGGCTTCAGTTTCGGCAAGCGCCTTGGTTGCTGCGTTCTTGGCTTCCAGCACAGAGCGGTCGCGTTCAAACTTGGCTTTGTTATTGGCTGTTGCGCGAAGAGCTTTAGCGTTCGGCAAAAGGAAGTTACGAGCGTAACCATCCTTCACCTTAACAATTTCACCCATTGCGCCCAATTTAGTCACGCGTTCGAGGAGAATAACTTCCATGTAATTTTACTCCCTTATTCGATTACGTAGGGCAACAAGCCCAAGAAACGTGCGCGCTTGATGGCCTTGGCCAATTCGCGTTGACGCTTAGCGCAAACCGCAGTGATGCGGCTTGGAATGATCTTGCCACGTTCCGAAATATAACGCTGCAACGTGCGGATATCCTTATAGTCAATCAACGGCGCATTTGGGCCCGTGAACGGGCAGCTTTTGCGACGGCGGAAAAATGGGCGGCGTGCGCCTTGATCCATAGCCATTACATCACCTCATCCATGTTCATGCTGAAACCAACGTCATCATCGCGCTTGCGATCATCACGGCGGCGCATCATGGCGGATGGGCCTTCTTCCAAAGCTTCAACTGAAACTGTGAAATAACGGATTACATCTTCGCTGATCGACATTTGGCGTTCCATTTCTGCAATCGCAGCATGAGGGCCGGAAATGTTCAAGAATGTGAAGTAAGCCTTGCGGTTCTTCTTCATGCGGAATGTGAGCGATTTAATGCCCCAATTCTCAACTTTCTCAACCTTGGCACCGCCAGCGGTGAGAACAGCTGTATATTGCTCCAAAAGCGCATCAACTTGCGCTTGAGTCGCATCTTGGCGAACCAAGAATGTGTGTTCATAGAGACCCATTAGGGATCAACCTTTCTTTGTTACAACAACCAAAACCACCAGCGCAGAGCCTCTAACGATCCAGGAGAAAGGATAGTTAAGCCGATCAGTAAAGAGCGGAGACACGGGAAGCCGGAACTTGTGGTTCCTAG
>JANNBH010000114.1:0-6417 GCA_031385245.1 Hyphomicrobiales bacterium
TGAGGACTTTTTCCCGCCATTTATTTACCCTGTAATCCCGACGAAAGTCGGGACCCAGACTTTCAACAGGCGAGATCGGGGAAAGTCTGGGTCCCGACTTTCGTCGGGATGTCAAATGTAAGAAATCACAATCCCAAAGCCTTTTTCACAGCAGCAATCATTTCATCGCCCTCAGCCACCGCAAATTGTGCCAACCTCTGCGAGGCATATTCTTCGCGGGATTCAATTTCGGAGGCGAGTTCAGCACCTCGGCGCAAATCTTTGATCATCACTTGGCCTTGGGCTTTTTCGTCACCGCCTTGGATGATCACCAATGGGGCATTGCGCTTATCAGCATATTTCATCTGCGCCTTCATGCCAGCGGTACCCACATACATTTCGGCGCGCACGCCTGCTTTGCGTAGGTCTTGAACCATTTTCCAATAATCGCCTTGGCGCTCCTTATCCATGACGAGGACCACAACAGGAGCCAGCATATCCGACGCTTTATTTTTCTTGAGGTGTTCCAGCGCTGAATAAAGCCGCGACACGCCGATGGAAAATCCGGTGGCTGGAACTTGAGCGCCAGTGAAGCGCGCGACAAGATCATCATAACGCCCCCCACCGCCGACGGAGCCAAAGCGCACAGGCTTGCCGTCTTCATCCTTGGTTTCCATAAGAAGTTCGCATTCAAACACGGGGCCGGTGTAGTATTCAAGGCCACGAACGACGGATGGATTGATAGCAATGCGGCTCGAATCGTAACCTGCTGCCCGAACGATCTTTCTAATTTCCTCAAGTTCACTAAAGCCTTCTTCAATTGCTTGAGGAAAAGTAACGTCTTTCAGTACACGCCTTAGATAACGCTTATAGACCTTGATGCTGAAAGGCTTGTCCCAGTCTTGTGAAAAGAAAACTTGGGCTCGCTTTAGCGCATCAATTTGAGCACTATCCAAACCTACACCTTTGGTAAAATCTCCACTTTCATCTTTGCGTCCTTTCCCCAACAGTGCTGCAACACCAATATCGCCGAACTTGTCAAACTTATCTATCGCGCGCAGAATCTCTAATCTTCGCCCCGAATTTTCAGCACCACCAATTCCGATGGATTCCAAAACACCGTCGAGTACTTTTCGATTATTGATATTTACTCGATACTGCCCTCGCTCAATCCCCAGCGCTTCCATCGTGTCAGCGGCCATCATGCAGACTTCGGCGTCTGCTGCGGGGTTGTCGCTGCCTACTGTGTCGGCATCGAATTGCATGAATTGACGGTAACGTCCGGGGCCCGGTTTTTCATTGCGGAACACCCAGCCTTGGCGATAACTTCTGAAGGGCGTTGGCAGTTTTTGCGCGTTCTCGGCCACATATCTGGCGAGAGGTGCGGTGAGATCATAACGCAGGCTCAACCACTGATCATCATCGTCTTGAAACGAAAACACGCCCGCATTTGGCCTGTCTTGGTCTGGCAGAAATTTGCCCAGTGCTTCCGTGTATTCCACGAAGGGCTGTTCCACAGGTTCAAAGCCATAAGACTCATAAACCCCCTGAATGGTGGCCAGCATAGCGCGCAGCCCACGAATTTCATCCGGCCCCACATCACGAAACCCCTTGGCCACGCGGGCTTTGGGCTTAAAGGTTTTTTTCGAGTCTGCGCTCATCACCAATCTCACTTATTTCTCGAGGCTTCTAGTGCATGAGAATGATGGGGGCAAGGTGGAGTGTTGCTGCTGACGGATTGAAACTAGACTAGAACTTTATCTAATTGAAACACACTATGCCTTTGTTAAGCGTTCCTCCTGCCTCCTCAGAAAATACACAACTGTGACCTGGATCTCCTTCTGGTTCTGGGACACCCTTCGGCAAAAAGAATCCTGTGCTCACTGCCCCAGCTAATCCAGCTGGAAAGCGAATGGCTGCATTGATTTTCCAACCATGACTATCGCCTTGCATAGCCTCAATTTTCTTTTGAGCTTCCAGCTGCAAAAGCCCAGCATTCTCAGGATAGATTATATACGGCTCAGCGGTTGCGTCGCTTACAACTTCGGATGCTTTGAACTGCATTAGACCTGAGGGATTAAATTGAAAGAGATCGCGCTCAGCGCGGTTGCTGCGAAATTTTTCGACTTCATCTCCAATTGGAGTAAGTTCGCCATTTGCGCCAACCGTGAAATATTGTGCGCCCGATTTTTGCTTGAGGGCCAACTTATCCACTTTGCTCACTTTTCGTCCAGAGCCCAGTCCTGACGGCAGGGAAATGGTTTCAACGTCATAGTTTGCGAATACGATGCCAACCGATTTGCCACTCATTTTTCCAGCCATGGTTTTGGCAATGAGAGCTTCTGCCGAGTTCACTTCGCTAAAATAGTGAAGGCAGGAATTACCTTTAATAAACTGGATTTTGCCGCGATCAATTCCAGTCACGCCCGCTGGAACCTTGCCTTCCGATTGCTCGCGTGAAGGCGCGCTGACAACCAACTTTGATATACGTTGCGTTGCACCAGAAAAACGCCAGATCATGGGATTGTAACTAGTGAGAATTAGAGTGAGCGAAGTTGAACCGTCTTCAATAAAAATATTTGAGCCATAAGTTGTATTGTCCTGGCCTGCAACGGTGACGGATGCCAAGCTTGTACTTTCGTATGTTCCGAAAAGTATGACAGAGCTATCTTTTGCTACGTCGATTTTTGGACATGAATCCGCAGTACCTTGGCTTTGAGCATTTCGCTTTTCCACAAAGATTTTTGCGAGTTCGTCATCAACACCATCCAAAGATTCGCCAGCAATTGAAGCAGCTTCGGCTTGCGTGAGTTTACCATCTCGGTTCGGATCAGCCTTCAGCATTGCCTTCGCAAAGGGCATATAGCCCTGCCTATACGACCGATCATCTCTCGCCTTGTTTGTCGGTCGATAAAGTTCAACGCCTTCGATTGAACCATTGCCGTCTAAATCATTGGCAAACATTTCATCAAGATTTTTCTTCAGTTGGGCAGCAATTTGCTTCTTCTGGCGCTCGTTCATTGAATTTGCAGACATACCAAACTGGTGAGAACCAAGCATTTCTTCGACTTCCTGGCGGCTGACGGATAAGTTGCCATTGAGATCATACCTCAGCCACTGCGATGCCAAATTTGCATTTGAGGCGGCATTCTGAATACTTTCAAAGAAATCTAAGTCAACCGTTTCAATGCCATCGCCTTCGCGATCAAACTGTTGAAACACCGATGCCAGCGCTTGCAGCACAGTCATACCTTGCTGCTGGCCAAAACTATCTAAGTAGGCATCACGCACATTATTGTTTGGTGCAGCCATCGCCAAAGTCGTAATTGCACAAACACTCGCAAGCAAAGCAGCAGTGAAATATTTATTGATCAGCATACAGCATTCTCCCAAAGCCTGATCAAGCTGCTCGCGACAAATGTGGGCCGCAAGGAGAAAACCTCCCGTTGGTTGCAGATGCATTAACATACGAGTCAAACACTTTTTCACTTTAATTCCTTTCATAGCTTATATATCCTATTTAGGAATAAAGTCAAGAAATATTTCACCCTTGTGCGAAATCAATAAAACTCCTATATAGTGATTACGAAATTCACTCACATAGCAGCGAAAGCTGAAAATGAGAGTGGGTCCCGCGAGGGGCCCGCTTTTTTTGTTTGGAATAGGACGATGACTGAGACGAGACTTACACGAGAAACAGGCCCAGCGGCGCGCATTGCGGCGATGGCGGAGCCTGTGCTGGATTCCATGGGCTTTAGGCTGGTGCGGGTTAAAATGTTTGGCAACACCGTGCAGATTATGGGTGAACGGCCAGATGGTACGTTTTCCATTGGGGATTGCGAAAAATTCAGCCGTGATTTTTCCCCCATGATGGATGTGGCTGATGTGATTTCAGCCAAATATATGTTGGAAGTTTCATCGCCTGGCATTGACCGCCCACTTGTTCGCAGCGGCGATTTTGAAGCTTGGGCGGGCCATCAAGTTAAAATTGAAATGGCTGTGCCAGTGGCAGGCCGCAAGCGCTTCCGTGGTGAGCTTGAAGGTTTTCACGAAGGTGAAGTGCGGCTGTTCATTGATAACCCTGAAGGTGGCACCGAGCCTCTTTTAGTGGGCGTGCCTTTCACTGATATTGCCGAGGCCAATTTAGTTCTCACTGATGAATTGATTGCCGCTGCTAAAGCGCGACTGCCGGAAACAGCAATGGCTGATGGCGCAGAAATTGACGAAGATCAAATTACCGAAGTAAACGAGGAAGACGATAATGGCTAATACACCCATTTCAGCAAATCGACTTGAGTTGCTGCAAATTGCTGAAGCTGTGGCACGCGAAAAAACTATTGATAAATCAGTGGTTTTGGAAGCGATGGAAGATGCGATCACGCGTGCTGCAAAAGCTCGTTATGGTCAAGAAAATGAAATCCGCGCCGAGATTGATCCGAAAACTGGCGAGACTCGGTTGAACCGTTTGCTGCAAGTTGTTGAAGTGATCGACAATGATGCAACGCAGATTACACTGGTTGAAGCTGCGAAGAAAAACCCAGCAGCCCAAGTGGGCGATTATATTGCCGAACCCCTGCCACCCATCGAATTTGGCCGCATTGCCGCGCAATCCGCCAAGCAAGTCATCGTTCAAAAAGTGCGCGATGCTGAACGCGAGCGCATGTATGCTGAATTTAAAGACCGCATTGGCGAAATTATTTCTGGCCTTGTGAAGCGTGTTGAATATGGCAACGTGATTGTGGATTTGGGCCGAGGCGAAGCGATTATCCGCCGCGATGAGGCCCTGCCGCGCGAAACCATTCGCCCGGGCGACCGCGTTCGCGCCTATGTTTATGATGTGCGCCGCGAACAACGCGGCCCGCAGATTTTCTTATCACGCACCCACCCACAATTCATGGCCAAGTTGTTTGGCCAAGAAGTGCCGGAAATTTATGATGGCATTGTTGAGGTGGTATCGGTGGCGCGTGATCCTTCAAGCCGTGCCAAGATTGCGGTGCGTTCCAAGGATAGTTCGATTGATCCAGTTGGTGCTTGTGTTGGTATGCGCGGGTCTCGCGTTCAAGCAGTGGTGAATGAACTGCAAGGCGAAAAGATTGATATTATTCAATGGTCACCAGATGTAGCCACGTTTGTGGTGAACTCACTGGCTCCGGCGGAAGTTTCTAAAGTGGTTCTCGATGAAGATGCGGAACGCATTGAAGTTGTGGTTCCAGACGAGCAATTGTCGCTGGCTATTGGTCGGCGTGGGCAAAACGTGCGTCTGGCTTCGCAGCTGACTGGCTGGGACATTGATATTATGACCGAGGCCGACGAATCAGAACGCCGCCAAAAAGAATTTGCAATCCGCACCACGCGCTTTGTGGAAGCTTTGGATGTGGATGAGACCTTGGCACAGCTTTTGGCTTCTGAAGGTTTTGATACCGTGGAAGAAGTGGCTTACGTTGATTTGAACGAAATTGCTTCGATTGATGGCTTGGACGAACAAACCGCCGAAGAGCTGCAACAGCGCGCTAAAGATTATTTGGGCAAGATTTCAGCTGAGCTGGAAGACAAGCGCAAAGCCCTTGGTGTGGCTGATGAGCTGCTTGAAATGGAAGGCCTTAACCCCATTTTGGTGGTGGCGCTGGGCGAAGCCGGAATTAAAACGATCGAAGATTTGGCTGATTGTGCAACTGATGATCTCATTGGTTGGAACGAGCGCAAAGATGGCACAACGACTAAACATCCAGGTGCATTCACAGGCCAAGACATTTCATCGGCTGACGCGCAAAACCTGATTATGGCGGCACGTGTTCGGCTTGGGTGGATTGAAGCTGAACCTGCGGCAGCAACAGAAGAGGTTGCAAGCTGACCCAAGTGGAACCGGAGACCGAATTGGTAGACCGCATGTGCATCGTCACCCGGGTTGTGAAGCCTGAGGACGAGCTTATTCGATTTGCTCTTTCGCCTGATGGAGTTGTTGTGCCAGATTTGAAACGCAAATTGCCGGGGCGCGGCGTTTGGGTTTCATTAGATCGGAAAATGCTTGGTGACGCAATTAAGCGCCAGTTGTTTTCCAAAGGTTTTGGGGCGGAAGCCAAGGCTGGACCTGAACTGGCGGATTTGGTGGGGTTGCAACTCCGCAAAGACGTGCTTTCTGCCTTATCACTGGCGCGCAAAGCTGGTTTGGCGTTGAGCGGGTTTATGAAGGTTGAAGAAGCTTTGACACGCGGCAATGTGCGGATGATCTTCCATGCCAGCGATGGCTCGGTGGATGGCCGCCAGAAATTAGACCGAAAATGTGCAGCAAATGTTGTCATTTTCGATTTATTTGCCAGCGGCGATTTGGATTTGGCTTTTGGCAAGTCAAATGTGATACATGCAGCCGTAGCAAACGGTGGTATGGCTGAGAAATTGCTGGATTATGCGCGAAAACTCGCGCAGTACGACAGTTTAAGC
>JANNBH010000068.1:0-21199 GCA_031385245.1 Hyphomicrobiales bacterium
TTAACATTGCAGGGGCAAAGATCAATTTAACGCCACAGGACTTGCAAGAGATCGAAGAAATCCTCCCCGTAGGTTTTGCACACGGCAATCGCTATTCGGAAGCCGCGCAAGCGAGTGTGGAGATTTATAGTTAGAATTCGAACAATGGCCGTGAACCCATGACTATGGTTCCCGGCTTTCGCCGGAATGACAGTCTGTCCACACATGTCAAATCCGCCTTAAGATGAATCTTCGTTGAGAACATCCCATGCGAGGGCGTGGCATTCGGTGAGAACGAAATCTATTTCCGCCTTCGGCTTATCGCTGTGCCCGGGCGGAGGACCAGGGCGCAAGGGCAAGGTGAATTTGGGTTTGTCCATTGCTTTACGCTTGGCTTGCCAGCGGGCCATGCGCCTTGCTTGCTGCGGCAAAGTTTCGAGGGCCTGTTTGACTGCCGCCAATCTTCGCTGAAATCTGAGAGTGTAATCGTGGTCAGCAAGTTCTTGCGCGCGCCGCTGATTGCCCGGCTCAAATGGATTGAAGGGATTGCTGGAAAAGGTTTTCACCATCACAAGCCAAGGATTTTCAGGTTCAATAAAATGAAACTTCTTGCGGGCATCGAAAAGGCGAAACAACATCCGCCTCTGTGCACCAGCAACAAACACCAAGCCTTGCGGCATAGGACGCCGAACGGAGGGTTTCAAAACAAGCCCGCGTGCAGCAATAATGATGAGACGGCGCAAGGCAGATTCCGTGGGCCGCAACATCCGCTCGGCGACCAGATAAAGTCGATGTGGCAAAGCCCCGCCAGCAACCAAACCAATCAACGCAAAAATCTCGGCCACAATGCGGGTGAGAGCGATACGGTTTATATCAACAGCTCTGGCCCAATCCATGGTTCAAATTCTCCTTGGTTCCGCACTAGAACAAACAAGGAACATTGTCAAGCCCCAAGCCATCAGCCCTGTTAAGGCAAGGGTCCAACTTTACTTGTCTGGACGAGAGATAAAGCTGGGTCCCCGCCTTCGCGGGGATGACGGAATTAAGTGGACTGGATTGTCACCGAAATGAAACGCTAAAAATCACGCTTCCCCCAACGGGGGAAGGGTGATAAGGGTAGCTATGCCCTATTCAGTTGGAATGGTTATGCGCCATCCCTAAACCCGTTGGTAATCGGATATCTTCTATCGCGTCCAAAGTTCCGCCGCGTAATCTTAACCCCCGGTGCAGCCTGCCTGCGCTTATATTCCGCCACATAAAGCATATGCTGAATACGCTTGATCAAAACCGGATCATGCCCGCGGGTGGCAATCTCCGCCAGTGTTTGCTCACGCTCGACCAATCCTTCAAGAATATCATCCAGCACCTCATAGGGCGGCAGGGAGTCTTGATCGGTTTGGTTTGGCCGAAGTTCCGCCGTTGGCGCTTTGGTGATGATGCGGGTGGGGATCACGTGGGCGCGCGTGTTGCGCCACGCGGCAAGCCGATACACTTCCATTTTATAAACGTCTTTGATCGGGTTGAACCCGCCATTCATGTCGCCATAAAGGGTTGCGTAGCCAACGCTCATTTCAGATTTATTGCCCGTGGTGAGAACCATCGAGCCAAATTTATTGGAGATTGCCATGAGGATCACCCCACGCGACCGCGATTGCAAATTTTCTTCTGTAATGCCAGAAGCTGTGCCCGCAAACATCGGAGCCAAAGCCGATAGAAACCCTTCCACAGGTTCCTGGATCGGAATCACATCATAACGTGCCCCCAATAGCTTGGTGCATTCCTTGGCATCCACCAAACTATCCTCGCTGGTATAGTCATAAGGCAACATGACGCAATGAACGCGGGCAGCACCCAGCGCATCAACCGCCATGGCCGCAACCACGGCGGAATCGATTCCGCCAGACATTCCCAAAACCACGCCGGGGAATTTGTTTTTATCCACATAATCGCGAAGGCCCAAAACGCAAGCCTTCCAAGTTTCTTCTTCATTTTCGGGAAGCTTGGAAACCTCGCCCGCTATCATGCTCCAGCCATTTGGTCCGCGCAGCCATTCAGTAATGGCAACGGCCTCTTCAAACATTGGCATTTGCAAAGCCAGCGAACGATCCGCATTCAACACAAATGATGCACCATCAAACACCAGTTCATCCTGCCCACCCACTTGATTGAGATAGGCCAGCGGCAATCCAGTTTCTGTGACGCGCGCCACCACGAGATTTAAACGCACATCATCCTTGTTGCGCTCAAAAGGTGAGCCATTGGGTGAGAGCAAAATTTCAGCACCTGTTTCAGCAAGAGTCTCGCAAGTTTCCTCAGTCCAAATATCTTCGCAAATGGGAACCCCAATACGAACGCCTTTGAATGAAATGGGCCCCGGCGCAGGCCCCGGTTGAAACACGCGCTTTTCATCAAACACGCCGTAATTTGGCAAATCAAATTTATGGCGCACAGTTTCAATCTTGCCAGCATTGAGCAGGGCCACAGAGTTATGAAGCTTATCACCCTCCCTCCATGGCAGCCCCATGAGGATGGCGGGACCAGATGCAAACTCTAATGCCAATTCTTCCACCGCCGCTTTGCAAGCTTTCACAAATGAAGGCCGCAACACCAAATCTTCGGGAGGATAGCCTGCCATAAACAATTCAGGAAACAACACCAAATCAACTCCAGAAAGCTTCCCCACCTCGGCTTTGGCTTTGGCAAGATTGGCCGCAACACCTCCAACAATGGGGTTGAGTTGAGCAAGGGCAATGATGAGTTTGTCTGTCATAATCCTCGCGTCTTAGCGCATCAGAGAAATAATGCAAAACCAGCCTTGCAAAACGGGCTCAGAACCTTCAAATTCCACACATTGAATTTTTAACGGGGGTTCCCATGCGTCTCGACAATCAAAAGCCAAGCGACAATGTAGAAGATAAACGTGGTGATGGCGGCGGCTTTTCTCCTGGCAGTGGCGGAATGCCAGATTTTGGCGGTCGCGGAAGCAGTGGCGGCTTAGGTGGCGGGTTGCTCACCGGCCTTGTTCCTCTGATAATGCGAACCATTGGTCTTCGGGGTTTAATTTTATTGGCTGTGGTTTATTTCGCTTTGAAATTTTTCGTCGGTATTGATTTGATCAATGTGTTCAATGGCGGCGGCATTTCTCTTCCGGGCAACACAACGCAAATTCAGTTGCCGGGTACAACAGGCAATGCCCAAGTTGGCCAAGCTGATAATGGAGCAGGTTCCGGTGGTGGTGTTGCTGGCACTGATGTAACCACAGATGCTGGCAAAGATTTTGTGGCGCGTGTTCTGGGTTCCACCGAGGATGTGTGGGGCAAGATTTTCAAAGATATGGGCAAGCAATATGAGCAGCCACCTCTGGTGTTGTTCAGTGGGTACACCCAATCAGGCTGCGGCACCGCACAATCGCAAATGGGCCCATTCTATTGCCCGGCTGATCACAAAGTTTATATTGATCTTGCATTCTATCAGGATATGAAAAACAAACTGGGCGCTCCCGGCGATTTTGCTCAAGCCTATGTGGTTGCCCACGAAGTTGGCCACCACATACAAACCTTGCTCGGCATTTCAGATCAAGTGCAGGCCGCGCGTTCTCGCGCTTCCGAAGCTGAAAGCAATTTGCTGTCCGTTAAAATGGAATTGCAAGCTGATTGCTTGGCCGGAATTTGGGCAACTGAAGCCGATGCGACAAAGCAAATTTTAGAATCAGGCGATGTTGAAGAAGCGTTGAACGCTGCCAATGCCATCGGCGATGATCGCCTGCAAAAGCGCAGTCAGGGTTATGCTGTTCCTGATAGCTTCACCCACGGCACTTCAGCCCAGCGCATGAAATGGTTCAAGCAAGGCATGGCCGCAACGAAGCTGGATGATTGCGATACATTCAGCGCTGATCCGCTTTAAGCCTGCGCCAAAGCAGCAGCGCATTCCGGCAAAATCTGGCCGCCATCCACAATGATGGTTTGGCCGGTAATGTAAGCTGCTTCTTTTGAGGCCAAGAACAAGGCAGCGTGACCAATATCATCAACGGTGCCGAGCCTGCCTAATGGCACTGCGGCAGCCATTGATTTCATGTGCTCTTCACCCATGGCAATGAAGCCTTCCGTCATAATGTTTCCGGGCAGCACGGCATTGACGGTGATGCCATATTTAGCAACTTCCATTGAGGCTGTTCGCATAAAGCCAAGCTGCCCGGCTTTTGAAGCGCCATAATGGGTCCACCCCGGAAAAGCAGTGATCGGGCCGGTGATTGATGAGGTGATCACAATGCGCGCCTGATTAGATTTTTTCAAATAGGGTAGTGCTGCCTTCACCGTAAGAAACGTGCCTTTGAGATTGGTGTCTATCGTCTCATCCCATTCAAGCTCGGTCATATCTTCCAACCGCGCTTGTGGAAAAATTCCAGTATTGGCGCATAAAATATCCAGCCCACCAAAGCGTAATTCGATTTCGGCACAAGCCCGTTCAAGACTGATTGCTGAAGTAACGTCACCGCTGAGTGCAATCACACCATAGCCAATTTCTTTAGCGGCAATTTCGGCAGCCTCGATGTGCCGCGCTAAAATTGCAACACGCGCACCTGCATTCGCAAACACCCGTGCAATGCCCTTGCCAATGCCTTTGCTTCCACCCGTAACCAATACCGAGCGCCCAGAAACTGAATGCACCATAATAATACCCTCATAAAAAGGGACAGCAATTGCTTGCTGTCCCCAAAACGTCTCGTGATCAAAACCCTTATTCTTCGTTGACCATATGGCCAATGTTTTTATAGGCCGCTGGATTGCTTGATTTAAGAACATAGCCCCAAACCAACCCAACCAGCAGAATGGCCAGAGCAACATAGGGAATGCTTTTGGCAAAGCCATTGGTGCCACCCAGCGTGGCAAGATTATCAACCAAGGTGTAAACCAAAAGCAATTGCACAACGAAGGACACAAGTGGAGCAATCACTGTTGTAAACACATTACCACCACCATTTTTGCGGAACCAATTGAAGATGGCCAGTGATACAATGGCTTGCAACACCAGTAACAAGCCAGTGCCAAGCACGGCAAACAGCGTGTAAACGCCCAGCCAAGCTTGTGCCGATGGATCGTTAAAGCCATAGCCTATTCCATACAAAATCACCCAAACAGCTGCGAGAACAGATTGAACTGCTGAAGCTTTATGTGGGCTTTTATAGTGGCCATGGGTTTCTGAAACCATGCGTGGCAAAACCCCTTCACGACCGAGCGAATACATATAGCGCGATGCAGTGTTATGGAATGCCATGCCACATGCAAATGAGCTGGTGAGAATAAGGAAGAACATAAGTTCATAGCCAAACACACCGACAAATTGCTTCATTGGAGCAAGAAAGAAATTCACCCCATCAGAAAAAGCTTTCGCTGCCATATCACCTGATGTTGGATAAGCCGAAACTGCACACCAACTGATGATGACGTAGAAAACACCTAGGCCGACTACCGACAATAATAGAGATTGCGGAATGATCTTCTTTGGATTGCGAGACTCTTCGGCATAGTTAGGTGCCATTTCAAAACCAACCCAAGACCAGAAAGCCATGAACACACCAACTGCTGCGGCACCAGCGGGAATGGCAACATCGCCAACCTTTTGTTCGGCAAGTGGCGTGAACACGCTGAACACATTCAAAGCTTCAAGAGAAAAATTTGTGCCACTGCTTGCGGTTAACACACCGAATGCAAATAATGTGAGAATGGCCACTTCCAAGATGAGCGCCACACCAAGAATTGCGGCCGATAATTTAACATCACGGTAAGCAAGCAGCGCGATGGCCGCAATCATAATCAGCGCCAAAACCAACCATGGAACATTGATGCCAAAATGTTGCGACAGCCACATATTGCCAAAGAATGCAAACAACCCAGTGAGCGATGCTTCAAACAAAGAATAGCAAGCAAGCGATCCAATGCCAGCAGCCATGCCCACTTCACGGCCCAGGCCCTGAGCGATGAACGAATAAAATCCACCAACGGATGAAACTTTGGAAGCCATGGCAGCATAGCCAATAGAGAAAATTGTAAGCACGATTGTTGCCAGCAAAAAAGCCGCCGGGGTGTAACTGCCAATGCCATAGCCTGCGGCAAACGGCACGTTGCCCAACATGGCAGACATGGGTGCAGCACCTGTAACTGCCAAAAATAACACACCGACCAAACCAACAGCACCGCTTTTTAGTTTGGCAACATTCTTATCGCGCGAAACATCCATGGTTCCGTTTGTTGTTTTATTTTGAGCCATCTGGCCCTCCCTTTATGAACGTTCAGTTCCCCCAAGGCAGCAATTGGTCATTCCCCCAGACCCAGTGCCGCTTGGCCATATGGTTACTAAAGTCTAAATAAGTCAGCTTGCCAAGCCCATCATTTCGCAAAGCTCAGAACTTGAAACCACATGGCAGTAAATCATGTTGATGATCTCCAGTTCGCGAGTGTGCAATTCATCAGTGCCAGCAGCGCAGCAATCTTCCACCACCACAACTTTAAAGCTTTCATCAGCCAAGCTTCGTACGGTGGATGAGATGCATTGATCAGTGAAGATGCCAACGCAAATCACGGTTTTGATCCCCAGATTATGCAAGATAAGCCGCAAATTGGTGCCTGTGAGTGCCGAGTCCGTTGTTTTGGTGATCACAATTTCATCCCCAATGGGCCCAAGCTGCGGCACAATTTGCGAGGGTAAATTGTTTTTCGGCAAGAGCAAATTATTCCACCCCGGCATCTTCTGCGAGAGCGACCGATCGCGCCCATCTTCAGTGTGGCAGGCAATACGCGCAAACACACATTCAATGCCAGCCGCCCGCGCTTGGGCCAAAAGTTTAGCAGTGCGAGGAATCACTTTGTCGTGCATCCGCTCATGGAATGGCGTCCAAGCGTCGAACTGAATTTGTTCTGCAGCATTTAAAGTTGACCGCTCAGGCCGCTCTAAATATGTGTTTTGCACATCGATGACCAGCAAAGCAGTTTCGTTTGGTGACAACACCAAATCATCAGGCTCTGGTGCAGAAGCATAATAGATCGAGCGAAAATCAGTTTTCCAATTCATAGAATGTCCTCAAAACCGAATTGTAAAAAGCCCGCGCCGTTCATAAACTTCGGCGGCTTCTTCAATATAGATTGCCATCGCTGGGGCGTTATAAGTGCTGCGAAAAATCTGCGCCGCATTCAATAAAGCATTTTTTGATTTTGCCCGGCCCGGGCGCAGCAACTCATAAGTGGCCATGATAAAATCTTGCGGCACATTGACAAGTTCGCCAGCGCGCTCAAAATTTTGCGCCAGCGTATCGCGATTTGCAGCCCGTGCAATATCAGCTTGCGCGCGCAAAGCTTGCGGCGTGATCCGCAAATCTTCCATGGTCACATCGCCTTTGATAAGCGCATCAAGCGTCACATCGGGCAGGGCAATGCCCCGTGCGCCGATAACTTTTTCAGGCTGTGTTTCCGCAATGGGATAATCGGCAATGCCAAGTTTCTTAATCATGTGCGGCCACTCAAAAATTCAATGGCAATTTCTTCAGGTGCGGCACTTTCAAATGTGAGTGCCGTTTCAATGGCGTAGATCATGGCGGTGCGCGCATGATAGCGCGAGCCCATGGCCTCGCCGCGCTGCGGCACAATCACCGGATCTGGCATTTCACACAAAGCATAAGCAGCAGCATTGGCACCCAGCCCGCGATAATGTGCTAACTTGGTAATGGGCGCATTGGAAAAGAGTTCGAGATTATTATGCGGCAAGCGCCCGCGTTGGTGAATAACCGCCGTGCCCTTGGCTTGAATGCCAATGCCCACGCCAGACCCAGAAAGCCCTGCCGCAGAAAGCCCTAAGAATGATGTATCAGCCGTATGCTTAAACCGCACAATGCGCGGGGTGAGACCGCGAGCAGAAATCGCCGTAACCAATTCGTGCAACACATCAGACAAACGATGCCCCGCCGTGGTTTGGAATAATTTCAAACCAAAACCCGGGCTAATGCCAATCACAACATCTTTTGTATTATGGCTTACATCAGCTTGCTTAACCGAAGCATAGCGAATGCGTTTTAGTTCTTCCTTCTCATGCATCGCTTCGGAGCGCAGCACTTCTTTCTGGTCGAGCACATCACGGATATTTACAATTTCTTCGCGCCGTTCTGCGCTCAGGCGATACCCACTGCCGGGGCCTAAATAATCATTGGGATTATTGATGGCGCTGAGAACTTTGCCACCGCGCACCAAAGCCGCCGTTTGCAAATAATCACCGGAGAGGCGCAGCCTCACAACGCTGAGCAAGTTTTCAGCCTCATCAGCAAAACCACGTTTGGCCAAGGCCTTGATTACATCGACAACAGTAATACCTTGGGCCTTAATCTTTTCGCTCATCACCGATGTTTCGCGGGGGCTGAAACTGCGCGTATCATCCGAGCCTGATGCCACCACAACACTTTGCTTCATATCAGATGTGGGAATGGCCAAGCCCAATTCTTCCAACACGGCAGATAAAGCATCAACGGCGCGAGCGCGCAAATCGAGTGCCTTAGATTCACTGATTGGTGTCAATCCACCATCCGCTTCAAAGTCGCGCTGCAACACCAAATAATCTTCCATCTCCTCGCCATTGAACAAGGATGGGTTGAACGAATTGTCATATTTCAAAATGGACCCAAAACCCGAACAAATGAGATCAGAGCCACCCACCAGATAAGGCCAAATTTTTGCGCCCAACCGAATTTCAGATTCAGTGGTGCGGGCATCATTGCCAGAAGCGCATTCCAAATCCAACCACACAGCGATCAAATTTTCCGCCATCAATTCCCGCACACCACCGGGAACAGTGGATGTAACAGGAGCACCATCAATGCCGCCGTTCTGGGTGCCTTGCACACCCATGGCCCGCTGCAAGCACAGGCATCGCGCTTCAAGATAAAGCAGCGATTTTGACTCGTGAAACCCCATCAGCAATTCTGATCCAGCACCCGATGTGCAGCGCATTTTTATGCCGCGTGACGCATAAGCTGCCGCCAGAAACCCTTTCGACCATGGCGTGTCATCACCATCAATAAAAGTTTTCTCAGTGCCATAAACCGAAACGGTTTCGGCATAAGATGAAAACCCTGCCATGCCGATCAGCAGCTCTTCAGCCTCTTCGCTTGAACATTGAAACAAAGTGCCCCAACGCCCGACGGCTCCACCCACGGCGCACGCCAAAGCGTTAGACCACGCATTGCGCGAAACCCGCATGGTGGTTTCAATTTCATCAAAACCAAAGCCCACAGCGGTTGCTGCGTCAGCAGCCAATTGCAGGGGATCATCCTTGGCATTGGTCACATGCGCTTGATTGCCTGGAATCTTGCGGGCGCGCATTTTTTGGTAAGCAAATGCAATTTCCAGCGCATTGAGCTGCCCCACAGTTTCAGCAAGCTTGGCTGGCGTTAATCCGCGTGCCAAGCGCACCAATTCTTCGCGCGGCACATGCATATCAACCAACATGCGGGCCAATGTGCTGCTGGGAATGGCCATCGCCTCTGGTGCTACATCAGGATCAATATGATGGCGCGCGATGAACAGGTCGATCATATCAAACTCATGTTCAAGCACGCCGTCTAAGTTGATCACGCGCGCAGCTTGAATGCCAATTCCAGGCTTAGGGTCTGCCGGGCTGGTAAACGCCGCAAAGCCGTTCGCTGCATCTTCAGCCGCAAACTTATCCAGCCGCAACGGCCGCTCATCCCAATCAGAAAAACGTTTCCAGCGATTTGGTGTAGTGTTCATGCGCGAAAGCCAGCCTTTTGCAATCCATTGATACTGTCACGAGCATCGCTTGCCCGCAACCACTCAATTTTACTGAAGCAGGCAACACAAAATTTACTCTGCCACAGAAAACTCCAAAGCTATCCGTCCAAATCATCCAAAATACGTCTAAAATTAAATCTGTTCTGCAAAGTAAAGTTACGAACAAACAGTGGAACTGAAATGAACAAGCGTATGGCCGATGGTGAAGTTGTAAAGCGCCTCCTAAAAGGTGTTGATGGCTTGGTGCTTTGCGCTATCGCCATGTATGCAACATTCAACAATCTCACTCATTTTGATTTATCAATTCCGGCCATCACAGGTTTTTACGCTCTCACTATAACATTTTCATGTTTGCTCTCGTTACGCAACTTTGGACTCTATGAGTGCCGTAACCTCAGCATTCCATTTCGATCTTTAGGTGTTAGCTTCGGAGTGATCGGTGCTGTGGGTTGCTTCTATTATCTTTCATCGGGCCTGTGCGGTTTGCCGCTTGCGCCAAATTGGCTTGGCTTTTGGTTAGCATTAACCTTTGTTCATGTGCTCATCACCAGGATCGCAGTTTTATATTGGGCACCACCTAGCTCAACGCGCACAACTTATCGTCAACGCATCGCAATTGTTGGCGGTGGTAAAGCCGCTGAAGATGCCATTATAACGTTGGAAAAATCATCCAATTTAGATATTGAAATAGTAGGACTGTTTGACGATCGCTTTGATAATCGCAGCCCAGATTCAGTTCGCAAGCATAAGAAAATCGGTAAAATTTCTGCACTGGCTGATTATGCCCGTGAGCACCAAGTTGATCTCATTATAGTAGCAATTCCAATGTCGGCAGAATTGCGCCTGTTGCAAATTCTAAAACGCCTGTGGGAATTGCCTGTTGATATTCGGGTCAGCGGTCAAGCTGCACAACTTAAATTGTCGCCACGCGCTTACACATATTTAGGTGAGCTGCCATTGCTCGCCGTTTTCGATCGTCCGTTAAACAGCTGGAACCAATTTCTCAAAGATACGATGGACCGCTCTATCGCATTACTTGCTCTCATTTTGCTTTCGCCCGTTATGCTCATAGTTGCTGCCGCGGTGCGATACGAAAGCAAAGGCCCCGCACTCTTCAAGCAGAAGCGTTTTGGCTATAACAATGAACTGGTGGAGGTTTATAAATTCCGCTCCATGTACACGGATATGGCTGATGCCCAAGCTAACCAGCTGGTGACCAAGGATGATCCGCGTGTGACCAAAGTGGGCCGCATCATTCGTAAAACGTCGATTGATGAATTGCCACAATTATTTAACGTGCTCACGGGCCAACTTTCGTTGGTTGGTCCCCGTCCTCATGCAACGCAGGCAAAAGCCGCAGGAACACTCTATGATGAAGTGGTGGATGGATATTTCGCACGCCACAAAGTTAAACCTGGCATCACAGGCTGGGCGCAAATAAATGGTTGGCGCGGCGAAACTGATACCCACGAAAAACTCGAGCAACGCTTGAAGCACGATCTCGATTATATTGATCAATGGTCGCTTGCCTTTGATCTCTATATTCTCGCTAAAACACCACTGGCATTGTTGAAAAGCGAAAACGCTTACTAACAGACTTGCACTTGTGGATTGTGCCGTTCGTGTTAAGCTATTGTTAAGCTTGCCGCGGGGGCAAGTACGAATCAAACTGGGAGCATCATATTATGGAAGCACTTTTACCAATCATTATTCAACTCATTGGCGGCGCAGTTGGTGGCAATGTCGGCGGTGCCGCATTGAAAAACTCTAGCCTCGGTGGCTTGGGCAATACTATTGCCGGCGCTCTTGGTGGCATTGGCGGCGGCAACATTCTCGGCAGTCTTATCCCTGCTTTGGGAACAGCAGCAGCTGGTGGCAGCATGGGCGGCAATGTTGCTGCAGCTGGCGTCGGCGGCATCATTATTCAAATCATTGCAGGCCTGATTAAGGCACAAATGAACAAGTCTGCCTAATAAATTATAAGGTTGAATATGAAGGGCACCAGCAATGGTGCCCTTTTTATTTTGTGTCTGTGTCAGTTTGATCTGCGCTGAACACTTTGGCAATTTCAGCGCGAGACTGCCGTGCCAAATCTACCAAAGCTGTTTGATCACCATTAAGTGCCGCTGATTTTCGCATGAACTTGTCATCATGTTTGCGAAACAGTTGAACAATGCGTGAAGCCTCATGTGTACTGCGCCCAAGCTCAACCAAAGCATCTTGAACCAAATCCATTGATGATCCAAAAACCTCGCGGTAAACCTGTTCAACACCAAAGCGCAAAAGTTCGCTGGCGTGCGTGCGGTCATAAGCGCGAACAAATAGTTTAAGGTTTGGAAAGTGCAGTTGAGCAATGCGAACCAATTCATTGGCCTTTTCGCGCTCATCAATTGTGATGATTAAAATTTTGGCTTCGCGTGCCCCCGCTGCTTCTAAAAGATCAAGCCGCAGCGCATCGCCATAAAAAGCCTTCATACCAAATTTTCGTAAGACCTCCACTTGGCTGGCATCGTGCTCCAAAACCACAATGCGTTTCTTCTGCGCGGTTAATACGCGGGCAATGGTCATGCCAAATCGGCCATGGCCAGCGATGATAACATCAACCCCTTGATGCTCAATCACATCGGCCTCGCGTTGAACATCAGCAACACCCAAACGCGGCTGAATAATTTTATCATCGAACATCATCAGTAAAGGTGCTGCCGCCATTGACAGAACAATGATTGCGGTGAGCAATCCGGCAGTGTTTGCAGTGAGTATGCCTAAACCCAGGCCAATACCCACCAGCACAAATCCAAATTCACTGCCTTGCGTGAGTGAGAAGCTGAACTTTGATGCATCACCCCAATTCATTTTGAAAAATCGAGCTAGGCCCAGTTGGGTCGCAAATTTCAACACCAAGAATGCAACAAGTCCCGTCACTAATAAAAAGGGCGCTGAGGCCATCAACTTAAAATCTATGCCAGCACCAACTGCTATAAAGAAAATTGCCAGCAGCAATCCTTTGAAGGGTTGCAAATCCATTTCTAGCTCATGGCGATATTCGCTATCTGCTAAAACCACACCGGCCAAAAATGTGCCAAGTGCCGCAGAAAGGCCAACCAGCCCCATCATCAAAGTAATGCCCATCACCAGCAGCAAGGCCAAGGCCACAAAAATTTCACGCTGCCCGGTGCCCGCCACAA
Organism: Hyphomicrobiales bacterium; assembly: GCA_031385245.1. Lineage (GTDB taxonomy): Bacteria > Pseudomonadota > Alphaproteobacteria > Rhizobiales > Aestuariivirgaceae > Aestuariivirga. The sequence goes on from JANNBH010000068.1 coordinate 12,956, forward strand.
AGCGAAAAAGCGGTCGCGTGAGATAGCGCCCACCCAAAGAAATTGCGGCAACCACAACTAAAACGCAAATCGTTTGCAACCAAACGGGCAGGCTGGAAATGACTGAATGCCCCTCCACAGCAGACGGCACAGCAAGAGCCAATAATGGTAGCACTGCAAGAATGGGGATGACGGAAATATCTTGGAACAACAAAACAGAGAAAATGGATTGGCCAACTGGCGTTTTCAAGAACCCACGCTCCTGCATACTCTGCAGAACAATCGCTGTGGAACTCATGGCCAAGATTAACCCAATCACCACAGCTTCTCGCCAACTGGAAGCCACTAAATATGCTGCCACAGTTAACACCAAAGCTGTGCCAGATACCTGCAAGAATCCAAGCCCAAAAATGTGTTTGCGTAATGCCCATAACTTGCTTGGCTCTAATTCCAAACCAACCAGAAACAGCATCATCACAACGCCAAACTCAGCAAAATGCTTTACAGTTTCACCTTCGCCACCCACTAAACTCAAAGCCGCAGGCCCAATCACGGCCCCAGCAACAAGAAAGCCAAGCACTGAGCCCAACCCCAGTTTTTTAGCCAATGGCGCAGAGATTACAGTGGCGGCGAGATAAACTAATCCGCTGAGAAGAAATTGATTGAGGTTCAAGGTCAGTTCCTGCTTTAGAATTTAATATATTGCATCAGGTGCACCAGCAAACGCATTAACTGGGCTTGAACCTTCAAATGGTTTTTCACCCATCAGCCGCTCCACAGCTGCAACCTGTGCTGCAACCGTCGTTGAATAAGCGTTCACATAAGTGGGTACGCGTGGCATGTCGCGCAAATAATATGTGTGACCGAAAGAGATAACCAGCGTTGGCACATCATTCCAATAGCGCGCCATGCCAGTGTCTAAGCCTTGGTGTTCGATCAACCAATCAACATGAATATGAGAAAGGCCCAGTGAAGACTCGACCGCAAACACATATATCAACAAATCGCAGTTTTCCGGCGTAGGTGGATTTTTAGGATCAAATCTGGAAAGTTCAAAACCACGCTTTTCAAGTTCAGCTGAGAACTCGGCCATGGGCTTGCGAGGCATGGCAGGGAACATGCCGGGCGCCCCGCGATCCACCATAATAACGCGCTTGTGTTTGGTTGGTGAAAGCGGCAGCAAATTTTTGATATCCTTCACCAAGGTGATGGATTTGCCGGCGGCCTCATTCGCCAAAGTCACATGTTGTTTAGATTTAACGATCTCGCGCACATCGGCCAGTGGCGCAATGCGCTGATCAACTGATTTTTTATGTAGCCCAAGTGCGGCCTTCAAACCAAGAATGCGCGTCACCGCATCTTCCAAGCGCTGCTCACTCAAACGTTTGTCACGAAGCCCCTTGAGCATGAACTGATATTCTTGCTCCTCATCAAAGCTGAACAGGAACATGTCGCAGCCATTCTCAATAACCTGCGGCACATTTTGCTCACGCGATGCAAAGCCACTCAGTCCAGCCATTGGTGTGGCATCTGAAACAATCAAGCCATTAAAACCCAACTCACCACGCAACAAATCCATGTTTAAAATTTTGGATACCGAGGCCGGACGGTAAGGCTCCAAACTCTCCGCCACGCCCTTCAACGCGGCATAAGCGGGCAGGGCGATATGCGCCGACATCACTGTGAGCAAGCCCTGATCAATTAGTCCCTTATAAAGTTTGCCAAAAATCTTGTGCCACTCCTCCATGTTGAGCGGATTGATGGTGGTGACCAAATGCTGGTCGCGTTGATCATAGCCTTCACCCGGCCAATGTTTAGCTGTGGCCGCAATGCCATTGCGCTGCAACACTTCAACATGGGTTTGTGATTGGGCTACAATGCGCGCCAAGTCAGAGCCATATGACCGTGTTCCGACAATGGCACTCTCAGCCACATGATTAACGTCAATCACGGGTGTGAACGACCAATTGAAACCAAGAGCTTTTGATTCTTGGCATACTGCATCCAAAAGCCGCGCTGAAAGTTGTGTGTCGTTGGCTGCGGCCAAAGCAATCTGATTGGGAAATTGCAACATGGCAGGTGAACCATGGCCACCGCCTTCAATATCGCCAGTAATAAATGGCGGCACTTCACACATTTCCAAAAATTGCCGTGTGGCTTTCCATGCTGGCTCAAGCTCTGGCCCCATAAAGCGGTGCAAGCCACCCGGCTTCATGCTACCCAGGCGCGTGATATTTTGAAGATCGTCACCAATTGAAATGTGAACAAAAACTTGCCTAATCTTGTCCTCGGTTGAAAGCCCATCGCGGGTTTTCCTTACCCATGCAATGTCTTCAACACTTAGATTAAATGGTGCTAGTGCTAGGCTTTGTTCAACACTCATTCTATGACCTCTTAATACTCATCCAACTGTGATTATCGGACGTAGTACATTTTAATGACAAAAGCACTTTACATTATTTGCGTCTTGGTTTTTTGCGGAGGCCTTCTTTACCATTTTGCAGCGCTGAAGGTTTTTAACTTTGTGGTGCCTAAAGACCAAGGCTCGCAATTACGCGCGGCTAATTTGGCCTATGGCACAAACCCAAATCAAAAGCTCGATATTTACGAACCCAAATCCAACACAGGCAAATTGCCAATTCTCATCTTTGTGCATGGCGGGTCGTGGTCTGCGGGCAATCAAACTGATTATGGATTTGTGGGCCGCAGTTTTGCCGCAAAAGGTTATCTCACTTTGGTGATGAGCTATCGCGGCTTGCCCGATGGCGCGTATCCTGATTTCATTTTTGATGTTGCCGAAGCCGTAAAATGGGCAACACTTTATGGTGCTGCCTATGGTGGCAATCAGAAAAACATATTCCTCGTGGGCCATTCCGCTGGCGCTTATAATGTGGCTCTGGCAACTTTAGATCAGCATTATTTCTATGATGCTGGAGTTGATCCGGCAGTCATAAAAGGTGTTGCCACTTTGGCTGGCCCCTTTGATTTTTTACCGCTTGATTCACCTGCAACCATTGCAACATTCGGCCATCTTAAAGATTTGGCAGCAACCCAGCCAATCAATTTCGCGCGCGCATACGCTCCGCCATTTCTGTTGCTCTACGGTCTGAAAGATAAAACCGTTTATCCCAAAAACAGCCGTTCATTGCAGGCGCACCTAGTTGCCGCTGGTGCCAAAGCCACATTGATTGAGTATGATAATGTAACCCATGTGGGCATTCTCTTAGATCTCGCAAAACCTTTTCGGAACAATGCGCCAGTGCTGGAAAACATTGACACGTTCTTCAAAGATATTTTGCAATAATATCCCATGCCTGATCATAATGTGAAATCACATGGGTTGGATTGTAAGTTTCCACGGGCAGCGGCGTGTAGCCAAACGTAACCGCCACCACCGGCACGCCAGCATTCTGCGCCGTGCGAATATCCGTTTCACTATCACCAAACATAATGGTGTGGGAAGCATCCACGCCCAAGCGCCGCGCCACTTCGCGGTAAGGCGCAGGGTCTGGCTTCATAATCGGCAAAGTGTCTCCACCAACGACTGCGCTAAAGAAGTAATCCATTTTGAGTTCAGCTAATAATTTGTGAGAGAGATGCTCAACCTTATTGGTACACACGCCCAGCTTTAATCCACAATCACGCGCCTTGTGTAACACTTCAAGCAAGCCATCAAAAATCACGCTGTCATCGGCAATGTTGTCGGCGTAATAATCGAGCACTGCCACGTTCAATCGCGTGAGTGTTGCCTCATCAACCATTTCGCCTGTGGCTTCGCAGCCAAGTTTTATCAAAGCCCGCGAACCATGACCCACCATATGACGAACTTCTATCATTGTGAGCGCGCGCCGCCCGATTAGCGAAAGCGCATGATTTGTAGCCCCCATTAAATCCGGTGCCGTATCCACCAAAGTTCCATCAAGATCAAAAATTAGCGCTTCAACTGGCATTGTGTTCTCGTCAAAAGTGGTCTGTTTGTCGGAAGGCGTTCTCTATGCTAAAGCCCGCTCAAATTCCATCACCTTCGGAGAAATAAATGGACATTGGTAAAACTCAGGCCCTTCGCGACATTCTAAAAGACAACTCCTTGCTCAGAGATCAATGCTACATTGATGGTAAATGGGTGTCTGGCTCGGCCACCATAGACGTGACCAATCCGGTCAATGAAACAGTTGTTGGCACAGTTCCAAAACTGGGCAAAGCCGAAGCCAAGGCCGCCATCGAAGCAGCTTCGCGCGCGCAAAAACCATGGGCCAAGAAAACCGCCAAGGAGCGCTCAATTATTTTGCGTAAATGGTTCAACCTGATGATGGAGAACCAAGAAGACCTGGCTCAAATTATGACAGCCGAGCAGGGCAAGCCTTTGGCTGAATCTCGTGGCGAAATTGCTTATGGCGCAAGCTTCATCGAATTTTTTGCTGAAGAAGCCAAACGTGTTTACGGCGAAACAATTCCCGTGCCCATGGCCAATTCACGCGCCATTGTGGTGAAGCAAGCCATTGGCGTTGTGGCCGCCATCACACCGTGGAATTTCCCCAATGCCATGATCACGCGCAAAGCTGGCCCAGCGCTGGCCGCAGGTTGCACATTTGTGGTGAAGCCAGCAGCAGAAACGCCGCTTTCTGCTTTGGCTTTGGCTGAACTTGCTGAGCGCGCTGGCATTCCCGCTGGCGTATTCTCCGTCATCACCGGCAAGGCTGCCGAAATTGGCGGAGAGATGACATCGAACCCTATCGTCAAAGCCCTCACTTTCACCGGCTCTACCGAAATTGGCCGCATGTTAATGGCCCAATGTGCGCCAACAGTAAAACGTGTTGGCTTGGAACTTGGTGGCAATGCGCCCTTCATCGTGTTTGATGACGCCGATTTAGATGCGGCCGTGGCCGGAGCCATCGTTTCTAAATATCGCAACAACGGCCAAACTTGCGTGTGCGCCAATCGCCTGCTGGTGCAAGAGGGCGTTTATGATGCGTTTGCGGCAAAACTTGCAGTAGCCGTCAGCAAACTTAAAGTGGGCAATGGCGTTTCAGAAGGGGTGACAACTGGCCCGCTGATCAATGCGGCTGCCGTTAAAAAAGTCGAAGAACATATTGCCGATGCCGTCGCCAAGGGTGCCAAAATTGCCCAAGGCGGAAAATCGCTTGGCGGCAATTTCTTTGAGCCAACAATCATCACAGGTGTAACGGCGGATATGGCCGTGGCCCGTGAAGAAACTTTTGGACCATTGGCCCCACTGTTCAAATTTAAAACTGAAGATGAAGCCATCGCGATGGCCAACGCCACTGAATTTGGCCTCGCCTGCTATTTCTACACACGTGACATTGGCCGTGTGTGGCGGGTGGCCGAAGGGCTGGAATATGGCATGGTGGGCATCAATGAAGGTATCATCTCAACCGCAGAAGTGCCCTTTGGCGGCATGAAAGAATCTGGTATCGGACGTGAAGGTTCTTCGCATGGCATGGAAGAATATGTTGAAATGAAATATATGTTGATGGGTGGATTGAATACATGAGTGCTGAAGATCAAAAAAAAGCCGCAGCTGAAGAAGCAGTAAAGCACATCAATGCTGGCAATAAAGTGGGGCTTGGCACGGGTTCCACTGCGAACTATTTCATTGCAGCATTGGCCCGCCGTGCCAAGGAAGGTCTTGATGTAACGTGCGTGCCAACTTCTCAAGCATCGCGAACATTGGCAGAAAGCCTCGGACTAAAAATGAGCAGCTTGGATGAAACACCCTACCTCGATATTACCGTCGATGGTGCGGATGAATTCGATTCCAAATTCCGTTTGATTAAGGGTGGCGGCGGTGCCATGCACCGCGAGAAACTTGTAGCCTCATCTTCGCAGTTTGTGGTGGTGATCGCTGATCAATCCAAACAAGTTAAAACTCTCGGAAAATTTCCATTGCCAGTTGAAGTTTCCAGATTCGGCGTAAAAGCGACGGCATGGAAGATGGAACGAGCCTTTGCCTATCTGGGCCTATCCGCTAAAATGGCGGTGCGCGTTAGAGATGGCAAGCCATTCATCACTGAAAGCGGCAACCCGATTATTGATTGCAGCTTGGGCTCAATTCCTGATCCTGAAAAAGTTGAAGGCTATTTAAACAATATACCAGGTGTTATCGAAACTGGGTTGTTTATTGGCATTTGTGGCATCATTTATGTGGCAGGCCCCAAGGGCGTTACGGAACTAAAACGCGCATGACATTTGACACCGATCTCTTTGTAATTGGCGCAGGCTCTGGCGGTGTTCGTGCTGGCCGCATTGCGGCAAAGCATGGCGCTAAAGTTGCTGTGGCTGAAGAGTTTCGCGTAGGTGGCACCTGCGTTATTCGCGGCTGCGTTCCCAAGAAATTGCTTGTCTATGCATCGCGCTTTGCCGAAGAGTTTGAAGATGCTGTGGGCTTTGGTTGGACATCAGAAAAAATATCTTTCGATTGGTCCACACTGATTGAAAATAAAGACAAAGAAATTGATCGTCTCAACAAAGCTTATATCCGTAATTTGGAAGCTGCTGGTGCTGAACTCATCCAAGAACGTGCCACGATTAAAGATCAACATACAATTGAACTTGCATCGGGCCGCACGGTCACTGCAAAATATATTCTGATCGCCACTGGTGCCGCCCCCTTTGTGCCACGCCATTTGCCAGGCCATGAACTTGCCATCACCTCAAACGAAGCTTTTCATTTAGAGCGCTTGCCACGTCGCATGGTGATTGTTGGGGGTGGATATATCGCTGTTGAATTCGCAGGCATTTTTGCAGGCCTAGGTGTTGAAACTATTTTGGTGTTGCGCGGGACACAAATTCTACGTGGCTTCGATGAAGACATTCGATCCCACCTTGCTGCCGAAATGAAGAAGAAAGGCATTGAAATTAAAACCAATGCCGATATTGCAAAAATCGAACGCTCCGGCGATGGCGTGCGGATTACCTTGGAAGATGGCTCGGTGATTGGGGCCGGGCAGATTATGTTTGCCACGGGTCGCATTCCCAACACGCAAAATCTCGGTCTCGAAAATGTTGGCCTGCACGGCAATGCCCATGGCGCTGTCGCCGTGAATGAATTCTCGCAATCTGCTGTTGAAAGTATTTACGCCGTGGGCGACGTGACCAACCGCGTGAACCTAACACCCGTGGCCATCCGTGAAGGCCATGCTTTTGCTGATAATGTGTTTGGCGGAAAATCCATCACCGTTAATCACGGCCTTATTCCAACCGCCGTATTCTCGCAGCCAGAACTAGGCGTGGTTGGCCTCACAGAGGCACAAGCCCGCGAAGCTCACCCCAAAATTGATATTTACAAAACCAGTTTCCGCGCCATGAAGCACACTTTGTCTGGTCGCGATGAGCGCACCTTTATGAAGCTCGTGGTGAATACTGAAACCGATGTTGTTCTGGGCTGCCACATTGCAGGCGAAGGTGCAGGTGAAATGGCGCAGCTTCTCGGCATCGCAATAACATGCGGAGCCACTAAAGCCCAATTTGATGCCACGCTTGCAGTGCATCCAACTGCGTCTGAAGAATTGGTAACAATGCGCGAAAAGTTTAAGGGCTGATTTATCCAGCCCCCATGCGGTTCCAAGCATCTAATCCGGCGATTTTATAAGCTTCGGCCAATGTGGGATAATTGAACGTATTGTTCACGAAAAAATCCACAGTGCCTTTCAAATTGATCACCGCTTGGCCAATGTGAATGAGTTCTGTTGCCCCTTCACCCACAATATGTGCGCCCAGAAGCCTGCGGCTTTCAAGTGCGAAGATCAATTTCAAAAATCCGGAATTCACCCCCATAATATGCCCGCGCGACGTTTCACGAAACCTCGCCACGCCACATTCATAAGCTATTCCAGATTCACGCACCTGTTCTTCCGATTGGCCCACCGTGGAAATTTCAGGCACCGCATAAATACCGTAAGGAAAAGTTTCGGGCGGAGGCGGCAAAGTGATTCCAAACGCATGACAAGCAGCAACGCGGCCTTGCTCCATTGAAGTGGAAGCAAGACTTGGAAACCCAATCACATCGCCTGCCGCATAAATGTTTGGTGATGACGTTTGAAACGTTATGGGATCAACTTTGATGCGGCCGCGGGCGTCAACATCAATGCCAATTTTTTCAAGCCCCAAACTTCCCACATTGCCGCTGCGGCCCGCTGCATAAAGCAACACATCGCTGCGTAACATGCGGCCATCGCTCAGCTGCACTTCAACACCTTTATCTGATGTAGTAATTTCCTTAACATCCGTTCCCAAGCGAATAGTCAT
>JANNBH010000016.1:0-41218 GCA_031385245.1 Hyphomicrobiales bacterium
GCGCTGAATGCCGGGAAGCCTGGAAAGTTTGGTGCGGTGAACGCGTTCGTAATCAGTTGAGTCAGCTGCCGCCACGCGCAGCAAATAATCGAACTGACCGCTCATCAAATGGCATTCAAGAATTTCAGGAACGCGCTGCACGGCCTTTTCATATTTCTCAAAGGCTTCTTCGGTTTGTGAACCGAGTGAGACTTCAACGAAGAATTCATTGGCAAACCCTAAGCGTTTGCCATCAAGTGTTGCAGTATAGCCGGTGATTACTCCGGCTTGTTCCAAAAGCTTCACGCGGCGGTGGCAAGAGGATGGGGAAAGCCCTGCCCTTTCTGCCAAATCCGCAATTGGCATGATGGCTTTGCGTTGCAGCTCGATAAGAATGATTTTATCTATCTTGTCTAATTTTTCGATTTTCATTCTATTTAACTAGCATAAATTAGAATTTTTGGCCAGTAGCACTTTAAAATTTCATTCATATTGAAAATTCATTCTCGCGAATTGATTTATGCTGTCGGCATTAGGGAGAAACAAAAATGCTCATCGGCGTTCCAAAAGAAATTAAAAACCATGAATATCGTGTTGGCTTCACGCCAACTTCAGTGCGCGAAGCGGTGCGCCATGGCCACGAGGTTTGGGTGCAGGCTAATGCCGGTTCTGGCATCGGCTCCAGCGATGCAGATTACACTGCGGCAGGTGCAAAGATTGTTGCAGCAGCGGCTGATATTTTCGCCAAGGCCGATATGATTGTGAAGGTGAAGGAGCCTCAGGCTGGCGAACGCGCTATGCTGCGCGAAGGCCAAATTCTTTATACCTATTTGCATCTGGCCCCAGATCCAGAGCAAACCCTAGATTTAGTGAAATCTGGTGCTATTTGCATCGCCTATGAAACCGTAACTTCGGCGCGTGGCGGTTTACCATTGCTGGCCCCCATGAGCCAAGTTGCTGGCCGCATGTCGGTTCAATCTGGCGCACATTGCCTCGAAAAAGCCCAGGGCGGGCGCGGCATGTTGCTGGGCGGTGTTCCCGGTGTTTCCCCTGCGAAAGTTGTGATCCTCGGTGGCGGTGTGGTTGGCACCAATGCTGCCGCAATTGCCATTGGCATGGGCGCTGATGTGACGATCATTGAACGCTCTACTGATCGCATGGAAGAATTGGTGGCGCGATTTGGCCTCAACGTGAAAACGCTTTACTCCACCCAAGGTGCTATTGAAGATGAATGCGCCATGGCTGACCTAGTCATTGGTGGTGTGCTTATTCCGGGTGCTGCGGCGCCTAAACTTGTTACCAAGGCAATGCTGAAAGATTGGAAAGCCGGCTCAGTTTTTGTGGATGTGGCGATTGACCAAGGCGGCTGTGCTGAAACTTCACATGCCACCACCCATGCTGAGCCCACTTATGTGGTCGATAATGTGGTGCATTATTGCGTGGCCAATATGCCCGGCGGCGTGGCCCGCACGTCAACTTATGCATTGAATAATGTGACGCTGCCTTTTGCATTAAACATTGCCAATAAGGGCTGGAAAAAAGCGCTTAGCGATGATGTTCACCTTCGTAATGGCCTTAATGTGGCTGGCGGCAAAGTGACTTATAAAGCTGTGGCTGATGATCTGGGCTATGATTATGTGGCGGCGGAAAAGCTGGTTGGATAATTACATCCCGCTTTTTTGTTTTTCTTCCAAATAATAATTCGCCTTTTTGCCATAAATCAAACCGCGCAGCACCCGCCGCGCGGTTTCTGATTTTCTGATGGGATCAAGCACAGCGCGGGCGGCATCATGAATGAAAACTTTTACAGCATCGCTGGACGGTGATGCGCCGGGCGCACGCTGCGGCAGTCCATAGCGGCGGAGCGTTCCATTCATAAACCGAATTTTATTGAGGCGCAGCACCTCTGGTGTTTTCCACGTCATTGCCATGGAGATTGAATAGCTGTTGCCCGTGCTCACCCAATGCGGAATTGTATAGGGCATGTGAACTGCGTCGCCAGGCTTCAAAGTGTGTAAGGTTGCGCGTTGCTCATACCATTCTTCATAATTTTTATTGCGATGAACTGAAGGAGAAATTTCCATAGCCTCTTCCGAAATTAAGGCGCGATCATCATTATCAAAAGTGCGAACAAATTTATCGCCTTTGATTTGGATTAAAATGTTTTCTTCATTGTCATTGTGAAATGGTGTTGTGGCTTTGGCTGATGACACAAAAATAAAGCCCTGAAGATCAGAGTATTCAGAAGGTTTGCGGCCCGCTGCTTCATTGGCTTCGCGCACAAAACTTTCTAAGATGGCTTTGTATTCTGGGTCATTTTCAACAAATTTAATGACCATCCAAGCATTTGCCTTTTCGATGGATTTGATCACGGTTTCAATCGGCATATCGAGCTTTGGGACTTCATTGGGCTTGGCACCCACGGCCACTTTTCCGGAGTTATATTCAATGGAATCGCGCGACTGAGATTTGGCCAGCTTTACCAATCTTGAAAGCGAAAACAGTGGATGATCCGCAAGGGTGTGTTTCAAGCGAAAAGGCTTCTTTAGAAAACTTTCACGCGCCAGTTGTTGATCAACGATGACAATGCTCATGTTCGTTTTTTCCCTCGTGCTTTGTAATAGAGATCGCGGATGCGGCTGCGCCACTGCATTTTCAATTTGGCGAACGCCACAATGGAATTGAATCTCGCTTTTGATATAGTTTCCGGCGCAACAAAAACTGAAATCATCGGCAAACGGTCGCGCCAGATGCGGTCAATCAACGGATGATTAGGAACTGCGCGGCTGTCAATTTGGATTATTGCAGGTTCTGAAAAAAACGATTCTGTGCAATCTAAAATGATCAATGCGCCCGGAGAAAATTTTGCAAAATTTTCATCATAGGCAATTTTACCAAGCCAAGCTTGAGTGCCTTCTACAATTGCGAAGAGTGACGCTATAGACTTGCCGTTGAGTTGCAATCGCCAGAAGCGCAATTTGCCAGCAATGTGTAAATTTTCTAACGCCTCACGCAAAGCTTCAGATTTGCTTGCATTAGCGGCAATTGCGGTTCCCTTTTTGCCTTTCCAACCGGAAGCTTCCAAACTTAGAAAATCATTCACGAAAGAATCAACTGTTTCAGACTTGATAAGGAATTCAGTTTTTAAAGTACCTTGCTCACTCAATCGATTCCGCAGGCGGTTGAATTCTTTCCGTCGTTTGTGATCAAAATTGGTTTGCAGCCAATTCTCATAAGTGCCGATAGGACGCAGGCAAGCGCGCGACCATGATTCGAGAATAGCGTAGTGCCGAGATTGCGACTTGAGGAGACTGTGGAACGCACCCTCCGTTGGCAGAGCTTTAAACAAGAAAGGCTTAACCTGCACCGATAGAAACGAAGTGAGGGTGGCTTCTTTCACACCCTCTGAGAGATGCGGTGTGCCAGCTGCACTGAAAAAACTTGACCAGCTTGAATTGTAAATTAACCCCGCATGGAATGGCATGGCAAAATGCAAATTTGCGCCCTGTTGTATCGTGGATAGATTTGCGGAACCTGTATGTTTCAATATGGGAAGAACTAACTCAGGTGCGTTAAAGCCAGCAGATTCAAGCGTATGCGTTGAAAGGTGTTGCCATTTGGCCGTGAGTTTGCCCGCTTCTTCAGCGTTCACCACAACAGATTTGAAGTTTTGCCACTCGCCAGCCAACATATGCCTTCCCAAGCAAATACTGGGCCATGTTAATCGGCTTGGCCTAAGATGGATTTGAGAAACGCGGTTAATTTTTGACAGAAAAAAAGGACCGGTTAATTCCGGTCCTTTCTTCAAAGCGCTAATGTAGAGGTTTAAGCTTCGGTTTTCACGTCAAGAACTTGGCGGCCACGATACATGCCGGTTTTCAAGTCTAAATGGTGAGGGCGGCGCAATTCGCCAGACTTCTTGTCTTCAATCCAAGTAACAGTTTGCATCTTTTGACCCGAGCGGCGCATCCCCGTGCGGCTTCTCGACATCTTTTTTCTTGGAACAGCCATAGTCTAAACCTCTGTAATATAATGATTCTTTGAAAACAGCATAAAAACAACTGTTTGTGTTGGGCGGCTTATAGCTGAGGTTATTTTGAGATACAAGTGAGATAGGCATCCATTGCGCCCATGCGAAATTGGATGCGCGATGCGATGGCTTTAACCCGCCGCGAAGGTTTTCCGGCGCTGCGTTTGATGGGGTTTGGCAAAACGGCAGCCAATAATGCTGCTTCACGGCGGCTGAGTTTAGCCGCCGATTTTTTAAAGTGAAATTGCGAGGCCGCTTCTGCGCCATATACGCCTGGCGCCCATTCCACGCTGTTGAGATAAATTTCAATCATGCGGCGCTTGGTCCAGATGAAATCCATCCACAAAGCAATGGGCATTTCTAAAACCTTCCGCACGAATGAATGACCATCCCACAGAAACAGGTTTTTGGCGGTTTGCATGGAAATGGTGCTGGCGCCTCTGGTGGGGCCTTCTTTGTCGTCAGTGGCATCTTCCACGGCTTCTTGAAACTCGACCCAATCAACGCCGTGGTGCGAACAGAAGCGCGCATCCTCGGAAGCAATCACGGCACGGTAGAGATTTGGCGACATTTGATCAAGCCGAACCCAATCCTTGTGAAGGCCATTGCCTATGAACAGTCGCAGAATTTGCAGGTTGGTGATGGGTGGCGGCACAATGCCATAAACCAATGTCATCACAATGGGCCAGGTAAACATGCAGCCCAAAATGCTCAAGCTCCAGCGTTGCCAGGGCACACGCTTTGACCAAAATGCCTTCAGTCGATTAGGGATTGCGAATTGCATCATTGAAGTTTCACGTTTACAGATGGCCCTCATAACACAGGATTTTTACAATTGGCACCACCAAAGCCTTCAAGTTTTGAACAAGCTTTGCGCCGCACGGCGCATAGTGTTGAAGCCGCTTTGGATGCGGCACTGCCGATGAATTTGGGCAGTCGCCTGCAAACCGCCATGCGTTATGCGTTGATGGGCCAAGGCAAGCGCTTGCGACCGTTTTTCGTTTTGGAAAGCTGCAAGCTACACGGCGTAGATGCAAAGGTGGCAATGGCGGTGGCCACGGCCTTAGAATGCATTCACTGCTATTCACTGGTGCATGATGATTTGCCCGCCATGGACAATGATGATGTGCGGCGCGGGCAGCCCACTGTTCATAAAAAATTTGATGAAGCTACGGCCATTCTGGCTGGCGATGGTTTGCTCACATTTGCATTTGAATTGGCTTCAGTTGCTGGCCCGCAGATTATTGCTTCGCTGGCACGCGCCTCTGGTCCTTCCGGCATGGTAGGAGGGCAGATGCTGGACATTGAAGCGGAAACGCGGGGCTTCAACACCTATGCCGATATTTCTCAGATGCAGGGATTGAAAACGGGCGCGTTGTTTGAATTTGCCTGCACAGCTGGCCCTATTATTGCGGGGGCAGATCTGGCTGCGCTTAAAACTTACGCGCTGCACATTGGCTTGGCCTTTCAAATTGCTGATGATATTTTAGATGTGGAGGCCACAGCTGAGATTTTGGGCAAGGCCACGCAAAAGGACAAGGGCAAGGGCAAGGCGACATTTGTGGATTTGCTTGGAATAGAGCGGGCCAAGAAAGAGGCTTTGCGTTTGGCATATGCTGCGGTTGATGCATTAGCACCCTATGATCAAAAGGCTGATATTTTGCGCGAGGCGGCGTTGTTTATGGTCACGCGCCAGAAATAATTTTGCGCGCCTCTTCATATGAATGCGCCTCATAAACCCAGCCACGACGCACGGCATATAACCATTTTGGTTTGTGCGAATCCGCAATGTCTTGCGGGGAAATGGCAAGCAGGCCATCACGATCTTCGGTTGATATGCCTTTTTTTAGAACTGCTTTGGAGGGGTCCATGCCCTGCCTCCGCATGGCTTCGACGAATCCATATTGAATGAAACCACTGCAAATAAATTGTGACGGCGTCCAATGTTTTAACATTGAAAACCGTCGACCCGTTTTTGACCATTTGCGCTGCAAGCTAAAAAATAAAGAGAGGCCCAAATTGATCGCACGGCCAAAATCATAGGCGGTTTTCACATAGTCAAGCATCAATGCGCCCACACTTTTGAAATAGGCTTGGTCAAAACCCCTGCCCGTCATACGCAGAATTGCAATATCTTCACTGGGCCTCTTGCCACCAATATATGATTTCAAACTGGCAAGACCAATGCCAGATGGCATAGATTCTAGAATGAACGTATTATTAAATCCATTCTGGCGCTGCGGCACCAGAAACACCAAGGCCGCGTGGCTAAAATAGCTGCCAATGATCAAGCGAATTGCGCGGCTTGAAAGATAATTTCCGCGCGTGAGAATGATATCGCCTCGGTTTAAATAGCGATCCGCCTCAGCCAAAAAATCGCTAACGCGCATAGGGAATTTGGGCGGCTCAGCCCCAGCGCTGTTTGACATAGTCTTCCACTATCGCTTGGAATTGAACTGAGATGTTATCGCCGCGCAAGGTTTTCACTTTTTTGCCGTCAATATAAATCGGTGCGGATGGAAGCTCACCCGTGCCGGGCAATGAAATGCCAATATCGGCGTGTTTGGATTCGCCGGGACCATTCACAATGCAGCCCATCACGGCGAGAGAAAGATTTTCAAAGCCGGGATAAGTCTCGCGCCAGTCCGGCATTCGCGTGCGTACATAAGTTTGAATATCTTGCGCCAATTCTTGAAACACCGTTGACGTGGTGCGGCCACAGCCCGGGCAGGCTATCACCATAGGTGCAAATGCTCTAAGACCCATGGTTTGCAATATCTCTTGTGCCACAATCACTTCGCGGGTGCGGTCGCCGCCCGGTTCAGGTGTAAGAGAAATGCGGATCGTGTCGCCAATGCCTTCTTGCAGCAAAACCGAAAGTGCGGCGGTGGAAGCAACGATGCCTTTGGAGCCCATACCCGCTTCTGTGAGGCCAAGATGCAGCGCGTGATCAGATCGCGTGGCCAGCAGGCGATAGACGGTGATTAAATCCTGCACTTCAGAACATTTGGCTGAGATAATAATTTTATCGCGGGGCAAGCCCAGTTCTTCAGCATAAAGCGCTGACTGAATTCCCGATTGCACAATGGCCTGGTGCATCACAGCTCTTGCAGGCAAAGGGGTTGCCAGTTTCCCGTTGGCATCCATCATGGCCGCCAACATAGCTTGATCGAGCGACCCCCAATTCACGCCAATGCGGATGGGCTTGTTATGTTTGATCGCCACTTCAATCATAGTTGCGAAGTTACGGTCTTTCTTTTCTTTGAAACCTACATTGCCGGGGTTGATGCGATATTTTGCCAAGGCTTCGGCGCAAGCGGGATAATCCGTGAGCAGTGTGTGGCCGTTATAATGAAAGTCTCCTACCAAGGGCACATTCACACCCATCTTATCAAGCATCTGGCGGATGGCCGGAACGGCGGCGGCAGATTCTTCACGGTCCACCGTGATGCGAACCAGTTCAGATCCGGCTTTGGCAAGCTCAGCACATTGGCGTGCGGTGGCTTCGGCATCAGCGGTATCGGTGTTGGTCATGGATTGTACCACAACGGGTGCGCCGCCGCCCACTTTCACATGGCCCACATGCACGCCGACAGACATTCGTTTAGATTGGATCGCTGAGTAACTCATGATGCCCTAATTGCGTTGTGGCGTGGCCAAGGTCAAGATGAAGATTAAGCTGGCGCAGAGAACCACCGAAGGTCCGGCGATTGTGCCCCATAAAGCCGACATTATTAAACCTGCGATCACGGCAATTCCGGCAAATACGCTGGACCAGATGGCCATGGCTTCTGGAGAAGCTGAAATGCGCCGTGCGGCAGCGGCTGGGATGACGGTGAGGGCAGTTATGAGCAACAAGCCCACAATTTTCATAGCAAAGGCGGTCATTGCGGCCATGGTGAGCATGAACACCAGCTCCACCCATGGCACGTTGATGCCCTCGGCTTTTGCTAAATCTTCATGCACCGAAATCGCAATCAAATCGCGCCAGAGATAAATGATGACGGCCAACACTGCGACAACACCCGCCCAGACGATCAGCACATCATGGCTCGACACCGTGAGAATATCGCCGAATAAAATATCAAGATGCCCGCTCACCGCCCCAGTCACGAGGCCCACAGTGACAAGGCCGAGTGCCAGTGCTGTGTGCGATAAAATTCCGAGCAAAGTATCAACGGCAATTTGGCGTTGGCGTTTTAGGGCGAGCAATAGAAGCGCGAGCAGCACGGCGGAGGCCACTGCACCCAAAGTTATATTGATGTTGAACAGCAAGCCAAAGCCTACGCCCAGCAAGCCAGCATGGGCCAGTGTCTCACCAAAATAAGCCATGCGCCGCCACACGATGAAACAGCCGATGGGGCCAGCAATGAGCGCAATGCCAAGACCTGCGAGAAGGGCGCGGATGAAGAAGGGTTCGGATAAAATTTGGAACATCAAACCACCTCACCCTGAGGTGCGAGCTTTTGCGAGCCTCGAAGGGCCTCTGGGCCAGCGGCGCTTCGAGGCTCGCCAAAGTGCTCGCACCTCAGCATGAGGGAAACTAGAGAGTTACCCATGCCCGTGGCTTTCGTGATCATGGTCATGGTGGTGCGTGTAGGCGGCAATCATTCGCACTGCGGTGGGGCCGAAGAGCTTTAGAAACTCCGGATCCTTCTGCACAGTCGCAGGTTTGCCTTCACAGCAAATATGGCCGTTCAAGCAAATCACCCGGTCACTCTCGGCCATCACCATATGCAGATCATGGCTCACCATCAAAATGCCGCAGCCGCGACTTTTGCGAATTTTAGAAATGAGCTCATAAAGCTTGATCTCGCCATCGAAATCGACAGCTTGCACAGGTTCATCCAGCACCAGTAATTCAGGTTGGCGGAGCAAAGCACGCGCCAATAATGCGCGTTGCAATTCGCCACCGGAAAGTTCTGCTACGCGGGCATTGATCAAATGCTCGATACCAGTTTCAGATAATGCTTGATTCAGTTCAGCCTCTGTTGCTTTACGCGTGAGTGTGAGCAACCTTCGCACTGAGAGTGGCACATTGCTGGTGACAGGAAAGCGCTGTGGCACATAACCCACACGCAAACTTTCGCGGCGCTTAATGCTGCCGCTGGTTTGTGGCACAAGGCCCAGCATGGTTTTTACCAAAGTAGATTTGCCAGCCCCATTGGGGCCAATGATGGTGACGATCTCGCGCTCACGCACTGTCATGTTCACAGCATCAAGAATTTTGCGATTACCGATGGTCAACCCAAGATTATGCGTGGTGATGAGCGGCTCGATTAACTTAAACATTGGCGCAAGCTTTGCAGGTGCCAGAAAGTTCAATCACCGTGTGCTTGATTTTAAAGCCATTTGCAGTTGCCGTATTTTGCAAATTTTCAGTTGCTTCGGCTTGCAAAATTTCATCGACAACACCGCAAGCATCACAAATCAGCAAGGCAGGTGTTGCATTTTCATGCGCGCAAGAACACGCAACATAAGCATTGCGGCTTTCAATTTTGTGAACCAGATTATGTTCCAGCAAAAAATCAAGCCCACGGTAAACTGTGATCGGCGCTGGCCGTGGCCCACGCTGCGCCATGCGTTCAATAATTTCATACGCACCCACAGCCAAATGACTTTCGGCCACACTTTCTAAAATATCCTTGCGTTGCTCGGTCAGACGCGTACCTTTCTCGGCACAGGTTTGTTCGGCCCGCGCGATCAGTTGAGCGGTGCATTTGCTGTGGTTGTGGTGCGGCTTGAGCATGAGCGTTATATTATAACATAAGTTAAAATTTGCAATGGGAGATGTGAAATGATCGGAACCGCGAAGGCCACTGTGTTTATTGACAATGAAAAAGTAATCGTCACTGAATATCGTTTTGCGCCCGGCCAAAACACGGGTTGGCACCGGCACGGGCATGACTATGTTGTAGTGCCATTGATGGATGGTAAAGTGAAGCTGGAAACCGAGCAAGGCTCCAGCATTGCCGAGATGAAAAAAGGTGTGCCCTATTTTCGCAACGAAGGGGTTGAGCATGATGTGATCAATGCATCTGAAGGCGAATATGCATTTATTGAAATCGAATTGAAATAACATTCAGCCAAGGTTCATATGGCTTTTGCGAAGATGTAATTCTAATCAGGAGGACACTATGCGTACATCATTATTCGGAATATTTTTTGCCCCAATTTTTGCTGTATCAGCATTTGCCGGTGATGGAGGTGGGGGCGGCGACGCTGAAGCATCATTCGACACACCGTCGCATAATATGTGTTGCCATTATATACCAGCAGGCGGAAATGGTGTTTATACAACACCCGATGGTTCGGCTGAAATGAGCTGCGACCGTGAACAGCCACAATACTGGAAAGTTTCATTGACTGAGTTGGGAAGATTCAAAATCGACAAACATCCCGGTGAAGTTCCTGGATGTGGCAATGAAGATGTTCTTGCTTATGGTGAAACCCGCCATGACGGACCATTCACCTGCATATCAAGAACCAGCGGGTTAACTTGCACGACCAATGGCAAGGGTTTCAAACTTTCCAAAAAGGGCTTGCAGAAAATTCAATAGCCTTATGGTTAGTCTGGGTTGAATGGTATAATTGTTCAATATGTTTATCATCGCACTCAATGTTGGCTCATCTTCGCTTAAATTTGCGGTCATCAACGCCGATAGCTTGGTAGTGGTTGCGCGCGGGCAAATGGCTGGCATTGGCACAGAACCGAAACTGATCATCAATGGCGTTAGTTTGCAAACTTATGCTAGGGACACAACTTTTAAAGAAGCCCAAGCTTTGCTGTGGCAATGGCTGGACGACAGTGGTTTTACTGCTGATCGCCTTCTCGGCATCGGGCACCGTATTGTTCATGGCGGAACCAAATTTATCACGCCCACTATTGTAACCGACAAAGTTCAAGATGAGCTTGATGCTTTGCGCGCCCTTGCGCCGTTGCATTTGCCATTCGGTTTGGGAGCGATGAAAGTGACGAGGCGCTTACGGCCCCACCTGCCAAGTGTAGCCTGTTTCGATACGGCCTTTCATGCAACCCAACCTGATGTGGCCACGCGGCTACCCTTGCCGCATGAATACCATGACAATGGCTATCGGCGTTATGGCTTTCATGGCTTGAATTATGAGCATGTGGTGCGGGCACTGCCGGAAATTTCTGGCCGTGCTTTGCCGCAGCGTTTGCTGGTCGCCCATCTTGGTTCTGGGGCCAGCATGTGCGCCATTGTTGATGGCAAAAGTATTGCAACTTCGATGGGCTTTTCGACGGCTGATGGCTTGGTGATGAGCACGCGCACTGGTAGCATCGATCCAGGCGTTTTGATTGCCTTGATGCGTGATAAAAATATGGGGCCAAGTGACTTAGAAGATTTACTTTATCGCCGCAGCGGTTTGCTTGGCTTATCGGGCCTTAGCAGCGATATGCAGGTTTTGCTTGCCAGCGATTTGCCTAACGCAAAAATGGCGGTGGACTATTATTGTTATGCTGCTGCGCGTTTCGCAGGCTCGTTGATTGTGGCCATGCAGGGGGTTGATGCTGTTGCCTTTACAGGTGGAGTTGGTGAGAATGCGGTGGCAATTCGGCAGAAAATTATGGCGCATCTCACGTGGTTGAAAATTCCACTGTCACAAGTTTTCCTGGTTCCCGCCGATGAGGAACTGAGCATTGCGCGGCATGTTGTAAATGCAGTGCGATCACACCAGCGATAAAAGCAGGGCCGCTGTATCTACAATATCTTCAACTGTAGCGCCGCGTGATAGATCGGAAACCGGTTTTGCAAAGCCTTGCAGAATGGGCCCAATAGCTTGAGCACCACCCAAATGTTGCGCGAGTTTATAGGCGATGTTTCCGGCATCTAAATCTGGAAACACCAAAACATTGGCATGGCCTGCCACAGTGCTTGGGTGCTTTAACTTTCGCGCGGCTACAGCTTTCGAAAGTGCCGCATCGCCTTGCAACTCACCATCTATGTTCAGGAGTGGCGCTTTGGCTTTGGCAATGCGTAAGGCTTCTACAACCTTATCAGCATCAGGGTGGGTGCCGCTGCCTTTGGTGGAAAATGACAGCAGTGCCACAGTGGCATCTCCTAAAATTTTTGCAGCACTTGCGGCTGAGGCAATTGCAATATCAGCCAATTGCTCAGCACTGGGCTGCACATTCACGGCGCAATCGGCGAATATCAAACGCCTGTCTGGCCATTGCATCAGAAAAAAACTTGACGGTGTCGTAATGTTTTCTGCAAGGCCGATGGTCATTAAGGCCGCTTCGATGATGCGTGCTGTGGGGTTGGCCACACCTGCCAACATAGCGTGCGCTTGCCCTGTGCTCACCAGAGCGCCAGCCGCATAAAGCGGTTTTTGCAACAGCCGTGCGGCCAATGCTTCTGTCATTTTTTTACGGCGGGCACATAAATTAGTAATGGCTAGCGCGGATGGTTCTGGAGCATTCTCGTCAAACACAATCGGCACCGCTAAATCTAAGTGCTGAAGTATCTTCGCAGCTTCAACGATGCGTGGATCATCGCCTTCTGGCAGCACAAGTTTTAAGTTGCGGCCTTTAATTTTTGCTTTGGCTTCCTCAATCACACTGGTCATCATTCTGACAAAGCTACACGGCCTTTTGGTGGTTGCAAAGCGTGATGAGAAAAATGGTGCCCAGAGATCACCTTTTTACGGCCCCCTCATCGCCACATTCATTAGCGAATGTTTAATGGCGTTGCAGGCTGCGTGCAGTCTGGAGGGCGGGATGGCGCATTTGTTAAGTATGAGGAGAAGGCATGAGAAAACTCTCAGCCGCTCTGGGTGTTTGTTGTGTAATGGGGATTGCCGCACCTGTTTGGGCGGACGCTAATTCTGGCGACACCGTGATTAGCGTTATGGTTGGCGAGCCTGAATGGTTGGCGCAAGCCAGACAGCTGGCCACCAGACTTGACCATGAAAATCATTTGCGAATTTTGCCGGTGCTTGGTGCAGGTGGCATTCAGGCACTTTCAGATTTATTGGAAATTCCGAGCATTGATGTGGCAATCGTTTCATCTGATACGCTTGCCTATGCCCGCACCCAAAATCTTCTGGCTGACGGCAAAGGCATTTCTTACATCGCGAAACTTGCAGCACTTGATGTGGTGTTGGTGGCGCGTTCCGATATTAAAAATCTAACTGCCTTGGCGGGAAAACGCATTGCCACCGGGCCAGCGCAAAGTGCTGG
This sequence comes from Hyphomicrobiales bacterium, assembly GCA_031385245.1. GTDB lineage: Bacteria > Pseudomonadota > Alphaproteobacteria > Rhizobiales > Aestuariivirgaceae > Aestuariivirga. Next base: position 13,215 of record JANNBH010000016.1, read on the forward strand.
CTTTGCTACGGGCGAGATTTTATTTGGCGCATTGGAAATTCCATTTATGCGGGTGCCACACCAAGGCGAATTGGGCCTTGCCGCCTTGCTCTCTGGCCAAGCCGATGCGGCGCTTTTGCTCGGGTCTTCATTTCAAAAATCCGCGTTAAGCGATGGCCGCTTTCATATTTTGAACCTGCCAATGCCACCAAATTTGAATGCAATTTATCAACCTGCCATGCTTAATGCAGAGGTTTTCCCAGGCCTTATTGCCCGAGGGAAAACCGTTGAGTCCGTTTCAACTTCGCTCATTTTGGCAGTTCAAAATTGGCCAAAGCAATCAACTCGATTGAAACCCCTCAAAGTTTTTGAGGGCGAACTCTACAAGTCATACGCAACTGGAACTTCTGAAAATCTTGCTGCAAAAGTTTTGGGTTGGTCTCGTCACGCATCAGCGCAAGACCTGCTCAACCAATCCCAATCCACATCTGACCCATCGACACTCATCACCCCAACAGGAGGCGAACCATGACCCACACTCCATCTCACACTGGCCTTGCTCACATTTTTACTAAAGACATAAATAGCGATGATCAAAAAGAACCTGTGGCACAGGATGTGTCCAAGGCTCCAAGTTGGTTTCATCAAAAAGATGCAGCCACTGCCGGCGAGGCTATGGCTGCGCGCTATTTGGCGCAAAAAGCCGACCGACCACCCGCAATTGAGGTGACAAAGCCGGAAGCTTATGACGAATTTAAGCGGAAGATGGATGATCGTTTCGCGCAAGCACAGCAACTTTATGATGGTCCAGAAGCGCAACACCTGCCACGACCAACTTTGCCGTTGGGTGACATTCATGGACGCCGCAGACTCTATCAACAAGAGCAACACGGATTTGTTGCTGAGGAACGCCAGCGTCAGCCTGCTAAAACGCCTTGGCTGAAAATAGCAAGCCTTGGCATTTCAGCATTGCTGGTGGGCGGTGGTGCTGGCCTTGCTGTGGTGAACATCGATGTTATTTCAAAACAAGTTTCTGCTGGTTTGACCAGTGTTCAAGCCAACATTACCGCGCTCTCAAACGTCCAAATTTCTAAACCTTCAGTGAACACTGAAACAGTGATTCACAAAAAGCCCATTGCTGTTGCCACCTTGGATGTTTCGGATGTGAGCGGTTATTTGAATAGCCAAATTCCACTATTGCTTAGTGCTCAAGCTGCCGAAGGGCAAGCACCCATTGCTTTGCGCGTGATGGGATTGCCTGATGCATCATACCTCACAGCGGGCATTGAAACCACTAAAGGCAATTGGCTGCTGAAGCCTGAAGACATTGCTGGCGTTAAGCTGGTGGTGGCGCAAATGGAGGCCCCACAATTTGATGTGGAAATTGCTGCCGTAGAAGAAAAAACCGGCGTGCTTGCAGCCCCAGTGAAAGCCATGACTGTGGCTATTGCAAATCCAACACCGCAAAATATCGCAGCCACCATTGCACCTGCAAACTCGCCGCCAGAAACTGCATCACTGGTTCCAGCCGTTGCAACGCCAGTTAACCCTGAAGCCGCTGGTTTAATTGCGAAGGGTGATGGCCTTCTCAACAGTGGAGATCTTGCCTCAGCACGCCAGTTCTATTTGCGCGCCAATGAGCTTGGGGATGCCAAAGGCGCTTATGGCGTGGGCCGCACTTATGATCCTAAAATCTTTGCAGCTCTTAATGTGCAAGGTTTGAAGCCTGACTCTACAAAGGCTGCTGAGTGGTATAAAAAAGCCAGTGCTGGTGGTGTTGTGGCAGCGCGAACGGCTTTGGAAAATATGTAATTAAGCTGAGCCTCGACAAAGCAATTTGTTCTTGGCATGAAACATCATTGGCTCTTTTTCTAAAGGTGTTTCATGCGGGCGGCAGAAGTTATTGTTCAAAGTTTAAAGGCACACGGTGTTCAGCGGGTTTATTGCGTGCCGGGGGAGAGCTATTTGGCTTTGCTTGATGCGCTTTATAACAGCGGCATAGACGTGATTGTGTGTCGGCATGAAGGGGGTGCTGGCTTTATGGCGGTGGCTGAAGCCAAGCTTACAGGCAAACCCGCTGTGTGCATGGTAAGCCGTGGGCCAGGGGCCACCAATGCTTCAATTGCGGTTCACATGGCAGAACAAGATGCGGTTCCATTGATACTGATCATTGGCCAAGTGGCGCGAGATGAGCGCACGCGCGCGGTGTTTCAAGAAGTGGATTATGGCCAGTTTTTTTGTGGCATGGCCAAGGGTGTTTATGACATTCAAGATGGCAGCCGCTTGGCCGAGCTGATGCCCCGTGCGATGCGCCTCGCTGCTGAAGGTGTTCCCGGCCCTGTCGTTTTGGCACTGCCGGAGGACATGCTGCATGATGATGTGGCTGAGGCGGCACCCGTGGTTTATCCATTGGCGAAGGCCCACACAGCACCAGCTGACATTGAACAGATTCAAGATTTTATTTCGCGTGCCGAACGGCCCTTGGTTATTGCGGGTGGCGTTATGCGTGGGCCAGCAGGGGCTGAAGCGCTGCGCCGCTTTTCGGTTGCACAGCGCGTGCCAGTGGCTGTGACGTGGAAAAATCAAGATGTGTTTGATAATGGGTCTGAACTTTTTGCCGGGCACTTAAACTTTGGCACATTGGCTTCGCAACGCCAATTATTGGCTGAGGCTGATTTAATTATCGCAGTGGGCACCCGCCTTGGGGATGTGGCCACGCTTGGCTTCACGCTGCCGCAAGCTCCTGCCCCGGCGCAAACACTCATCCATATTTATCCTGATGGTGGGCCAATTGGGCGGGTTATTCGCGCTGATGTAGGGTTGGTGGCTGATCCTGTTTCCGTGCTCAACGGCTTGGCGCAATCGGCTCGCGTGGTTTCAGCGGTGCGTGAGCGTTGGGTTTCAGCGTTGCATGAGGTGACTTCTGCTTCGCAAAAATTTGTCTCTCCTGAGCCCTCTGATGGCGTGGACTTTGGTGTGGTGACCATGGCGCTGGCCAAGCTTGCGCCAGCTGATGCCATCATCACCATGGATGCGGGCAACATGACAACTTGGGTGCATAGGCATTGGGTGATGACGCCACAAAACATTCTGCTGGGTGGCATTGTGGGGGCCATGGGCTTTGGCGTTCCCGCTGCGGTCGCCGCGCAATTGCAGGAGCCTTCACGCATGGCCATTTGCTTTGTCGGTGATGGTGGTGCGCTGATGACAGGGCAAGAGCTGGCCACTGCTATGGCTTACGGTCTCTCGCCCAAAATTGTGATTTCTGACAATGGCATTTACGGCACCATTCGCAGCCATCAAGAGCGGCATTTCCCCGGCCGCGTTTCTGGAACGAATATGAAGAGCCCAGATTTTGCAGCATGGGCAACGTCCTTTGGGGCTGAAGCATTTAAGCTTCAGTTGGGCGATGATGTGGAGGCAGTGGTTGCGGCATTCCTTGCTGCCAAAGGTGCAGCAGTGCTGCATGTGAAATCAAGCAAAGTGGCGCTTTCGGCGGGTGGAGTTTTGAAGGAGCTCACTTAATCGAAGAGTGCTTCGAGGCGCGTTCCGCGCGCCTCAGCATGAGGGATTGTAAAACCCTCACCCTGAGGTGCGAGCTAGGCCGCAAAACCCTCTCGGGTTTTCGGCTAAGCGAGCCTCGAAGGGCTGGTGGACGCTAACTCCCGGCCCGACCAAACAGAGCTGCATAGAGCTTCTTATCGCGGCCATAAACATCGGTGCGAAATTCAATGCCGTTATCGCTTGAAAATGCAGTTGCATAAATCAAATGCACGGGAATTTTCTTGGGCAAATTCACCCGCGTATTTTCGCCGCCAGCCCAAATTGCGTTCACATCATTTTGGTCCAAGCCAGTGCGCTCCAGCAGCGAATAAGCCAAATCTGCGGGGCGCGACAAGCGGATGCAGCCGTGGCTGAACGCTCTTGTGCTGTTGGCGAATTTATCTTTGGCCGGCGTATCATGCAAATAGATGTTAAATTTATTGGGCAGCATAAACTTCACTTTGCCGAGTGCATTTTTAGGCCCGGGTTTTTGTCGGAAGGTGAAAGGGAATGAACCGCCACCATAAGACCGCCAACTGATTGAGCCCCAATCAGCCAATTTGCCACCCGCGAAAACTTCAAATTCTTCGGCATAATGATAAGGGTCGGCTTGCAGTTTGGGCAGCATTTCTTTGGTGGCAATTGAGTAAGGCACAGTCCAATAAGGATTGAGTTCGATATATTGCATCTCACCTGAAAACTCAGGCGTCTGGGTTGCCACTGCTCCCACCACAACATTCATGCGCTCAACAATGGTGTTGGTTTGCCAATGCTGCAATTCAAAGCCCGCAATGTTTACGAGAAAATGTTCGTCGCCCAAATTATCAGGCATCCAGCGCCAGCGCTCCATGTTCAAAATAATTTGGCGTTGGCGTTCTTGTGGCGAAATGTTCATAGCCACAATGGATTGTTTGCCGAGCAGACCTTTGGCTTCTAAACCATGGCGCACTTGAAACCGCCGCACAGCAATGGCCAAGTTTTGATCATAGACAGCCGAGCCATTGTCATCCCATTCAAAATCACCAGTGATGGAAAGCAGCTGGCGAATATCTGCAACGCGCGGATCACGATCGCCCGGTTTTAATGTTGCACCTTGGCCAATCACCGGCCAATCCATGCCTTCATCGATCACTTGGGTGTAAACTTTCAGCATCTTCTTCAAGGCTTGGTAATGGGTATTGCGTGGCTCGAATGAGGCTAGAAATTTATTGGGGTCGGCCTGTTTTTTAAGATCTGTAAGCACCCGCTGCACATCAATGGTTTTGCGATTGCGGAAAAGATTAGGATCAACTTTCTGCGGGGTCACACGGCCAATTTTTAAATCTGCCGCATAGGTTACAAAAAATGCCGAGTAATAAAGTTCGGCCTGTGCTGCCGCTTCTGGATCGCCTTGATAATTTTGATTGCGGAGTTCGATCAGATTTTCCAACGGATAATCTTGCGGATTCAAACCATCGTAAGTAGCGCTTTTCACGCGCTGGATAAATTTATCCATGCGGCCCGTGCCCACCCAATAGACACTGCCGCCATTGTTTACATAATGAGCTGTGAGTGCTGGTTTAATGCGCTCCAATGGCAGGGCCAAGCGCTGGCCGCTGGTGAGCATATCTTGGATGGAAGCGCGCACAGCACCTTGGTCTTGAGACAAAGCGGGTGCAGCAAAGCCAATGCACAATAATAAAAGAATTCGACACAATAAGCGCATGAGCACTCCGTTAAGTTCGACTCACTTCCATCATAGCGCAAAAGCTTTGCACAATTCTATGCGTTAGACGTTAAGCAGCAAAAACTCACGTTCCCATGAGCTGATCACGCGGCGATAATGTTGCATCTCTTGATATTTCACATCACGGTATGCTTCGGAGAACTGCTCACCTAAAATGACGCGCAGAGCTTTGGTGTAACTCAACTTATCCAGCGCTTCATCTAAGCTGATGGGCAATGTGTGGGCATAGCGATAGGCTGAACCAGTGACCGGATCAGATGGTTTCAATTTTTCCACCATGCCCAAATAACCGCAAGCCAATGATGCTGCGAAGGCCAGATAGGGATTAGTGTCCGCACCCGCCACGCGATTTTCGACGCGCAGATTGTTTGGATCGGACGATGGCACGCGCAAACTAACCGTGCGGTTGTCAATGGCCCAATGCACATTGGTTGGCGCATCAGATTCTGGCACCAAGCGGCGATATGAATTTACGTTGGGGGCAAGCAACGGAAGGGCAGCAGCCAGATAACGCTGCAAACCACCGATGTGATTTAAGAAAAGTTTTGAGTGCTGGCCAGATTTATCGGCAAAAATGTTCTTGCCAGTCTTTATATCCAAAACTGATTGGTGAATATGCATCGAAGAGCCTGGTTCATTTTCATGGGGCTTGGCCATGAAGGTGGCATAAACATCATGCTTCAAAGCCGCTTGGCGCACGGTACGTTTGAACAGAAACACCTGATCGGCAAGTTCCAGCGGATCGCCGTGATTGAAGTTGATTTCCAATTGTGCTGGGCCTGCTTCATGGCTGAGCGTATCAACATCCAGTTCCTGTGCTTCGCACCAATCATAAATATCTTCAACAATTGGGTCAAAATCATTGGCGGCATCAATGCCATATGCTTGGCCACCAGATTCTTTGCGGCCTGATCTGCCCACGGCGGCCTCAAGCGGATAATCAGAATCGAAATTCTTTTTAACTAAATAGAATTCTAATTCTGGGGCCACCACGGGCTTCCAGCCTTTATCTTTATAAAGTTGCAGCACGCGCTTTAAAACATTGCGTGGCGAAATGGTGACGGGCTTATCATCCAAGTGATACGCATCGCAGATCACTTGGGCTGTTGGTTCTTTATACCATGGCACAAAGCGAATGGTGTTCACGTCTGGCTGCATATAAATATCGATGGCGCTGTCGCTCACCGCTTCAGTGTCTGATACGAAACGCCCATTGATGGTGAGGGTGAAAACTTCTTCGGGCACGCGCAGGCCCTTGGATTTATTGCCGGAGAGAAATTTTTTGGGCGGCAAAATTTTTCCGCGCGCGGTGCCGGACATATCGGCGACGAGGCATTCGACCTCACTGATGCGATTAACTGATATGAATTCTTCGAATTTGGATTGACTCATGACACCCTGCTGTTGAAGTTAGAGTCGCAGTCTAGCGCGCCTTGTTGACCTTAAGGAAGGGGGGGCGCTATCAATGTTCCATGAAAATAAACTCTTATTATCAAGCCACCGCCAACCGCATTGTAACTGGACCACAGCTTGCGGGCGATGTGGATGCTGATGTTTGCGTGATTGGCGCAGGATATACTGGATTATCGGCCGCACTGGAATTGGCCCAAGCTGGTTACAAAGTGGTGGTGCTGGAGGCTGAAACAATTGGCTGGGGCGCATCGGGCCGCAATGGCGGGCAAATTTGCACTGGGTTTTCATCGGGCCAGGGCAAACTAATTTCACAATTGGGCAAGGCGGATGCCAAGCGGGCTTTTGACATTGCCGAGGAAGCAAAACGCCTGATTGTCGATCGCATTGCGAAGCATAAAATCGATTGTGATTTACAGTGGGGCTATATGCATTGCATTCCAAAGCCCCATCAATTTGCCGACTTGCATGCGTGGGCTGAGGAATATGAAGAGCTGGGCTATGGCGGTAACACGCTGCTTTCCAAAGCCGAGCTTGAAGCAAAACTGGGTACCACAATTTATCATGGCGCTTTACGCGAGCAACATGCCGGTCATTTTCATCCATTGAATTATTGCTTGGGGCTGGCTGCCGCTGCACTGAAGGCTGGTGCAATCATCCATGAACATTCAGCGGTTGTGGAAGTTGATACGGGTTCGAAGCCATGGGCCCGCACTGACAAAGGCAAAGTGACCGCCAAATTTATGATCATCGGCGGCAATGCTTATTTGGGCAAAGTGGTGAAGCCGCTTTATGGCCGCGTGATGCCAGTGGCCAGTTATATTCTGGCCACCGAGCCTTTGGGCGAAGAGCGTGCGCGATCACTGATCCGTGACAATGAAGCGGTGGCCAACACCAATTTCATTGTGGATTATTATCGCCGATCGAAGGACACCCGCATGTTATTCGGCGGCCGCGCCAGTTATTCTGGCATAACGCCCCCTGCCTTGGGCGAGTATATGCGCCCACGCATGACGGCGGTTTTTCCGCAATTAAAAGAAGTGAAAATTGATTATGCGTGGGGAGGCAATATCGCCATCACCTCAAACCGCATTCCAGATTGCGGTCGACTAAGCCCAAATGTCTATTATGCCCATGGCTATTCTGGGCAGGGTGTGGTGCTGGCCAATATGTATGGGAAGTTGATGGCCGAATGCGTGATGGGCACTGCCGAACGGTTTGATCTGTTGGCGCGGGTTAAGCATCTGCCGTTTCCGGGTGGAGCACTTCGTACGCCATTGTTGGTGGCGGCGATGATGTATTATCGGATTAAGGATGCGTTGAGTTAAGGCCCCTCACCCTCCCACGCCTTCGGCGCGGGAGTAAAAAGGCGCTCCCTAAATTCCCTCTCCCCCTTGGGGACAGGGTTGGGCCCATTGCACTTGCAATTGGAGGGTGAGGGGCCTTGATTATTCCCCCATCACCGCACCGCGCGCACCTTTTTGATAGGCACGCAGGCAGAGATATTCCATCACCAGCGATGATGCGGCACCCGATGTCAGCTCAGCATGATCATAAGGCGGGGACACTTCAACCATATCCATGCCGACGAAATTTATATTCGTCAGTTTGCGGATGATTGATGCGGCTTGGTGATAAGTGAGCCCGCCGGGGATTGGTGTGCCAGTACCCGGCGCTGCTGAGGGGTCCAAGCAATCAATATCGAAAGTAAGATAGGCTTTTTGTTTGCCTACCTTTTGTTCAATAATGCTCACAATTTCCGCAGCAGATTTATCATGCACTTCATCAGCATAAATAATGCGAAAGCCCATGGTAGTTTCGCCGGTAAAGGTGGTGCGGATGCCGATCTGCACCGATTTATCTGGGTCGATCAAACCTTCGCGCACCGCATAGCCAAACATGGTGCCGTGGTCGATGCGGCCACCATTATCAATTTCCACATCTCTGTGGGCATCAAAATGCACCAGCGCCAAAGGGCCATGCTTTTTGTAATGCGCTTTGAGGATTGGATAAGACACATAATGATCGCCACCCAAGGCAATCATCTCGGCACCTGAAGAAATAATTTCAGTTGCGTGTTTTTCTAAGGTCTCGGGGAAGTTTTCTTTCTTGCCCCAATCGAAAAAACAATCGCCATAATCGGTCACGGCGAGCGTATCAAAGGGATCAAAATTCCACGGCCAGAATGGTCCCCAAGCATTTTCGGCTGAAGCCCTACGAATGCCCTCTGGCCCCATGCGCGTGCCAGACCGATGCGACACGGCTTGATCGAAAGGCACACCAGTGATGGCAATATCCACGCCTGTGAGATCGCGGGTATATTTGCGGCGCATGAATGAGAGTGCGCCAGCATAAGTAGCTTCCCAATTGGTGCCTTTTAAGCTTTCGCGGCGAAAAGCTTCATCGCCCGGGGTGCGCCCTAGCTTATCCATTTCAAGTGCCATCTAAATTACTCCGTCAACAACAGCGCATCTGCTGGGTCAAAATGCACCCAGACTTTCTGGCCGCGCTCCACGCCGGAACCGCCCGTGCGACTATTATTTTGCACATTGATCGAGAGGTCCAGGCCTTCGCCAATATCCGCAACGATGTGGCTGGTGTCACCATAATAGGCTACGTCACGAATTGTGCCTTTGGTGCTCACCAGCTTTGCGCCCTTGGGTGCAGTGGTGCTAATTTTTAATTTCTCAGGGCGAATTGCGATGGTGGCTTTATCGGCTGTCGATTTATCGCATGCAATTTCCATGTTGCCTAAGCCTTGCGCCAAACACGTTACCGACTTGCCTTTTTGGCCCAACACCGCTGCATCAATCAAATTCACTTTGCCAATAAAATCAGCCACAAATCTGGTGCGGGGTTGTTCATAGAGTTCTGATGGTGTGGCGATTTGTTGGATGGCACCTTTGTCCATCACCGCAATGCGCGTGGCCATAGATAGAGCTTCATCTTGATCATGCGTCACAATGATGAAAGTAATGCCCACGGTTTCTTGCAGGCGCGTGAGTTCAAGGCGCATCCCATCACGCAGTTTTGCGTCCAGCGCAGAAAGAGGCTCATCAAGCAGCAAAACCTTTGGGCGCTTCACCAACGCGCGCGCCAAGGCAACGCGCTGGCGCTGGCCGCCTGACATTTGATCCGGCTTTCTAGCTGCCAAATGCGAGAGCTTCACCATCTCTAACGCTTCAGCCGTGCGGCGCTTGATTTCGCTGGCTTCAACACCAGTTACTTTTAAGCCGTAGCCCACATTTTGCTCAACTGTCATATGCGGGAACACGGCATAGGATTGGAACACCATGTTGGTAGGGCGCAAGTTTGGCGGGGTTAAGGCCATGTCTTGCCCGCCAATGTAAATCTGGCCTTCGGTTGGTGTATCAAGGCCGGAGATCATCCGCAGCAATGTGGTCTTGCCGCAGCCTGATGGACCGAGCAGCGCGAAAAATTCATTCTGAGCAATATCAAGCGACACATTATCAACAGCGGTGACTCCACCGGCATAGCGCCTTGATACATTGCGAATGGAGACAATTGGTTCAGACATGGTTGATCCTCAATGCCCCGATTTTCCGGGGGCTTGCAGTTTCATGGCGATGATGGTGGCAATAACAGTGATGACGATGAGCACGGTAGAAGCGGCATTGATTTCAGGCGACACGCCGCGCCGCACCAGTGAATAAACTTTCACTGGGAAAGTTACAGTCTCAGGGCCAGATGTGAAGAAGGTGATCACGAAATCATCCAAAGAAAGTGTGAAGGCCAGAAGTGCGCCTGCAATGAGACCTGGCATCATAAACGGCACAATCACATTCCAAAAGGTTTGCCATTCAGTTGCGCCCAAATCTTTTGAGGCTTCTTCCAATTGGCGATTAAATCCAATCAACCGTGAACGCACCACAACGGTGACAAAGGGGAAGCAAAAAGCAATGTGGGCGATGATGATGTTGGCCAAGTTTAAGGGCCACGGCATTGCAATCACCGCTGTCATCATGCCGGTGAAATTGAAGAACAGCAGCAGGGCAACGCCCATGCAGATTTCAGGAATAACAATCGGCAAGCCCATGAAGGCTTCGTAACTGCCTTTGAAAGGGAATCTAAATCGCCATAACATGAGGGCGACCATGGCCCCGATCACTGTTGCGAAAATGGTTGCGATGAAGGCAATCATCAGTGAGTTGGTCATGGCTTCGATGAGGGCTGAATTGTTCCAAGCTTTTGCATAGTTATCAAAGGTGAAACCGCGCCACACAATGCCGCGCTTATCGGTGTTGAATGAGAACGCGACGAGTGTGATGATAGGTACATAAAGCAGAATGTAAATTACGCCGAAGAGAATTTTCAGCCACAGACGGCTGCCGTAATCTAAGGGCCCCTGCCCCGGTTTCAGAAATGCAGCCATTATACCTCCACCCCTGCACTGCGTTTGGCCAAGAAGGCGCGGATCATCAATGCGGCAAAAGTTGCGAACATTAACATGAAGGAAATTGCAGCGCCAAAGGGCGCATCATTGGCGGCCTTGAACTGCCGCTCAATAACATTGCCAATCATAATGGCGTTGGCCCCGCCGAGAAGCGCAGGTGTTAAGAACGAACCCAAGCATGGGATAAAGACCAGAATAGTTCCGGTGATGATGCCGGGCATGGTGAGGGGCAATGTTACGTTTTTGAATGTGGTGAATTGCGTGGCACCCAAATCTAAACTGGCTTCAAGGAAAGACCGATCCAATCTTTCAATGGTGGCATAGAGCGGCAGCACCATGAAGGGCATATAAACATAGACCAGCCCGAAGATGACGGCGAAATCATTATAGAGCATTTCATAGGGGCCAAGACCAAGTGCCCCTAAAGTTAAGTTGAGATAGCCTTGGGTTCGGAACACTGCGATCAAGGCATAAGTTCTGATCAACAAATTGATCCAAAACGGCAGCACCACGAGAAGCAATAAAATTGGCTTCCAGCGCGCGGGCGCAAAGCAAATGCCAAACGCAATGGGATAGGCGGTGAGCAAACACAGAATGGTCGCCAATGCGCTCACCCAAATCGACTTCCACATAATCTGCAAATAGAGAGGCTCTATGCTGCGGAGATAATTTCCAAGGCCGGTGAAATAATCATAGCCATTGATCGAAATTTCACCATTCACAACTGCTTTGCTGCTGAGCGAGAGGCCGAATAAATAAGTGAGTGGAATTACAAAGAACAAGACCAGCCAGAAGGTGCCGGGTGTTGCCAATGTCCAGAAGACTTTTTTATAGTCTTTCCAATTATCCAAAATCCGTCCCCTCGGGTTTGTTTTTTATGATGCTAGACAATTAAAACTGTGGCGGCAAGGCTTTGAAACCCGAACTACCAACCCTTCGAGGCTTGCAAAAGCTCGCACCGCAGGGTGAGGGTAAATTACCCCTCACGCTGAGGTGCTCTGCACAGCAGAGCCTCGAAGCGCCGCTCAATTAAGCCGCTTGAATCTTCGTCCAAATTTCATCACGCATTTTGGTCACTTCTTCACCCAGATATTTGGTGGGTTCGCATTTGGCCAAAACTTCTTTTGGTGGATAGACCGCTGGATTGGTGGTGTAGCTTTCTGGCATCAATTTCTTGGCGGCCAAGTTTGGCGTGCCATATTGAATCGTCGTCGCGGCGGCTTTGCCGTTTTCTGCATCCAAAATGAAATTCATAAAGGCATGGGCATTTTCTGGATGCGGAGCGCCGGTTGGCAAGGCCCAATTATCCGACCACACGTTTGAGCCTTCCTTCGGAATGATATAGTTCAAGTCGGCATCTTCGGCCATCACTTGCGTAATATCGCCGGACCATTCTTGGCAGGCCACAACTTCTCCAGAGGCCAACAAATCTTGGCCATTGTCAGGCGCAAAAACTTTGATGTTCTTTTTGCGGGCGATCAACAATTCTTCCACTTTTTTGAGCTCGTCAGGATTGGTGGAGTTGAAGGAGAAGCCCAGATATTTAAGGGCGCAACCGAGAACGTTTTGGGCATCGCCCAACACTGAAATTTTTCCCGCGAATTGATCTGAATCAAACAGAACTTTCCAGCTATCAATTGCCGCATCGCCCACTGCTGATTTGCGGTAGCCAATGCCAATGGTGCCCCACATATAGGGAATGGCAAATTTCAAACCGGGATCAAAACTTGGATTGGTGAAATCAGGGTCGATGTTTGCCATGTTCGGAATTTTTGAATGATCAAGTGGCGAGACCATGTTGGCCTTGATCATGCGCTCTAAATAGTCACCTGCAACTACGATGGCATCATAGCCCGGGTTGCCCGCCTTCAACTTTGCGAAAAGTTCATCCATATCGGCAAACAAATCCATTTTCGGCGCAATGCCAGTGGCACCTTCGAAATCTGCAAGAGTCGTTTCGCCAATGTATGTATCGTAATTATAAAGGTTCAGTTTTTTGTCTTCGGCAGCGAAGGCTTTGTAAGACGAGAGAGTGACGCCAGCAAATGCAGCGCCTGTGCCTTTCAGCAACTGGCGGCGATTTGGGCGGAAGCTTGGTGTGAAAGTTGTCATTTGTTATTCCCCGGTTTTAAAAATTATGGTTCTCTATTCAAAGAAGCTCTTGATGGCTTTTACATTAAGTATCAGATTTGTGGCAGATTTAAATTACTTCATGCTTTACGTCGGCATAGGTTTTATCTAACGCAACCCTTGCCAAGCGCACCAATTCATCAATTTCTTTTTTTGAAATTATGAAAGGCGGTGCCAGCACCATAGTATCCCAGCAGGCGCGCATGATCAGATTGTTGGCAAAGCAATGATCGCGGCAAATGGTGCCCACGCGGCCTGAATCATGGAAGCGCGCTCTGGTTTTCTTGTTGGCACAGAGTTCAATCGCACCGATTAAACCAACGGACCGCACTTCACCAACAATCGGGTGATCAGCTAGAGATTGCAGGCCAGCTGCAAAATATGGTGCCAGTTCTTTTACGCGGCCAATCATATCTTCTTGTTGTAAGATTTCGATGTTTTTAAGCGCTACAGCCGCCGCAACTGGGTGGCCATCATAGGTCATGCCGTGGTTAAAATCGCCGCCCTTATCAAAAAATGGCACCGTCAATTTATCAGAAAATGCAACAGCACCAATGGGTTGATAACCGGAGGAAAGACCCTTGGCCATATTCACAATATCTGGTTCATAACCAAATGTTTCGAAGCCAAACCAGTTTCCAGTGCGGCCAAATCCACAGATCACTTCATCAGAAATTATGAGAATGCCATATTTGCGGCAGATGCGCTGCACCTCTGGCCAATAGCTTGCAGGCGGAATGAGAACTCCGGCTGCCCCTTGAATGGGCTCGCCGATGAAGGCGGCAACATTGTCGGGCCCAACTTCGAGGATTTTCTTTTCGAGATCGGCTGCTGCTTCAATGCCAAACTCATCAGGTGTTTTATCGCCCCCAAAATCAAACCAATGCGGTTGTTGCACATGGTGAAAACCATCCAGCGGTGTGCCCCCCTGCTCGTGCATTCCAACCATGCCGCCTAAATTTGAGGCAACCCAAGTGGAACCATGATACCCACGCTTGCGGCCAATGAAATGCTGGCGGTAAGGCTTGCCCATCACCTTCCAATAGTGGCGCACAAAGCGCACAATGGTGTCGTTGCCTTCAGAGCCCGAATTGGTGAAGAAAATATGCTTGAAACGTTCCGGCAAAACGGATGAAATTTTTGCAGCAAGTTCAGTGGCTGGCACTGTGGTGGTTTTGAAGAAGGTGTTGTAATACGGCAAATCAAGCATTTGCTTATAAGCAGTTTCAGCCAAATCTTTGCGGCCATAACCCACATTCACGCACCACAGGCCAGACATGCCATCAAGAATTTTATTGCCCTTGGCATCCCAAATCCATACGCCATCACCATGCGTGATCACCCGCGGGCCACCTGCGGCATGGAAGGATTTATGATCCGTAAACGGATGAAAATGATGGGCAATATCGGCTTTGACGATTTCTTCGAGATTTATGTTTTTAGGTTGGGCGTTCATAATGAGACTCCGAATACAAGTTTGCTTCACGCACGAATGCGTTGCGAAAATTCCGACCGGATTGAAACTTAAGGCTTGAAACCAATGCGGGCGCAATTGACGAGAACGTCGTCTCGCAATGTCCTATATCCGCTGGCTCTAAAGCTGCTCATGGAAGCACTATGCCACAGATCAGTGCCGAAAAGCAAATCTCAGAAACCTGAGCGGCGCAGGGCAATGGTTGAGGGGCGTAAAAGCATTGCAATTGTGCTGGTGACCACGCTGAGAGTGATTGCAAAAATTCCAAGATTTTGCGCCCAGGGTGTGAAGTTCAAAAAACCAGCCGGGGCCGCAATTGCTGCAATGATCATGGTGGGCAGCCAAGCTTCGGCCGCGTGCAAAGCATCAGGTGGCGGGTGATCAGTGATTTGGCGTTTTAGAAAAGCTGTGGCCACAATCACAATCATCGCAGCAAACAGGCTTGTGGCTTGCAAAAGAGCCACTTGCGAAAGTTTGGTGCTGGAAAGTTCTGCCATTCCAAACACAGCGCACAAAGCAATGAAACATGTGAACAGGCTTGCCATGGAACCAGACACTTCACGAATTGCAAACACCATGCTGAGCAAGCCTAAAAGCAAAATCGCCGCTATAATCATGGCGCTGGTTGCCAAAAGCACGGTGCGAGAGCTATCCGCTTGCAAGGCCGGGTGAGCAACAGCGAGACCGTTTTTTGCTAATTTTCGCGCCAAACCTGCAGGGCTTGTGCCTTTCATGGGTGTGACTTCCAACCTGAAGATATTTTGTGATGACACAAAAAGGGCTTTCAATTTTGGGTCCAGAGTTTCCAATTCGGGTTTGCTTAAATTTGCCAAAACATCCACCCGGTCTGCCAACAAATTGAACGCACCAAATATGCGATTTTCAAACTCCAGCACCTCAGCATTGCTGGTGGTGTTGGCCAAAATTTCGAGGCTGCGTCTAAAATTATGGGCGGCTTTTTGCAGATCTGGCCTTGTGGCTGAAGATGTAGCAATTTCTTCCAAGGATACAAGTAAAGACGTGATTTGATCGCGCAAAGCTGCTGGTTCTTGTGGTGAAAGCGGCTGAAATCGCGGGAACTTATTTTGTAAGCTCTGCAATACCACATGCTTTTCAACGGCCTGTTCTGGCAGGAATGCACCAAGCCAACGCACCGATTGGGCCTCTGGAATTGTACTAAGTTTTTGTAGAGTAGCTTTGGCTTCTAGTTCAGAAGTTACAAGCACATTCACAATTTGGTCGCGGTTTACATTTTGTGTGGTGGTGGCCAATAGTTTGGGCAAGAAATAAAGGCTAGGCAGCGCTGCTGCCACAATGAGGATAGCTGCATATTTGCGAATTATGCGCCATGTGCGATTGGCAAACAGGCCTTGATAAATTGGTGAAAACCAATCAGCTGCGCGCCAGATATAATCACCAGGTAAAATTTGCATACATGCTGGGATGATTGTGAAAGCTGCACAAAGGCCAACAAGCAATGACATAATGGTAATACCAGCCAAAATGGAAAATGGATTTTGGGCAATGGCAAACCACCCACCCCAAACGACAATAGCAAGGCTTGCCAACCACAGTATTCCTGAGCCTTGTTTTTGGAAAGCCAACATCACAGCACTTTGCTTGCTCACTGAAACTGTTAAAGTCTCTAATACTGCAAAGCTGAGGCGCGTCGATAATTGTAATCCGCAAATTGCAATGCCCAACAACACCGGCCACAGCTTAAAAAGCTGTTCAGCAAAAACGAAGTGCAACGCCGAAATAGCCACAATTTCCGCCACCAAAACCGGAAACAAAATCATCAAAACCAAATTCAATCTTCCAATGGTGGCAAAAAAAACAAAGCCCACAAAAACGATTGCCAATGCAATAAATGGAATTGCTTTAGCATTGCTCAATGTGGCGGGCGTTGTTGATGCGTCATACTTGGCCTGTTGCAAAGCTATATTAGTGCCCGAAGAATTTGTGATTTTTGCGATTGCCGCTGCCGCAATTTCTTGTGCCTTTTTTGTTCTCCCCAATGTTGGCAAAGCCAACACAATTGCATCTTTGGTTTGCTGATCAAAATTCAATCCGGCAATTTCTGCCCAATCAACATGGCGGGCGTTGCCTTCCATTAGCGACTGCACGGCTTTGGCAGATTGATCAAACATGGCATCCAGCCCTTGCGGATCGCGACCTAAAGTGATGGAGGCAGAAACTTCATTGACCAAAGTGGCAAGGCTTTCCGTGGTGGGAGATTGTGCGATTGCAGCAAAAAGTGGTTTTAGAGAGAGTGCATAATCAGCACGGGTTTTCACGTCTTCAAGTGGATAGTAGAAGACGGCGTGATTTTGATAGTAATCCCCAGCACCTGGAGCCAACACCAAGGCAAAATTTGTGCTGCCATTTTGCAATTCTGCAATTAAGTTTACACGCGCAAGTTTGAGCTGTTCTGGATCTGGGTTGCTAAGGGTGAAGGTCATCAGCGCATTAAGATTTGGAAATTGGCGATCTAAAATCCCCATATTCTTTGCCGCTGAATCAGCGCCCGAAAACTCAAGTGTGGTGCGGGCCGATTTTTGTGGATTAAAAATTGCGCCTGTTAAGGCGGCGGCACAAATGGCCAGCCAAACAAAAATAACCCGCACCGCATGGAGATAAGAGGTGCGGGCAATTTTTGCATATATATTTGGCTGCAAGCGTGGTGGCGGGGCAACTGGAATGACATAGTCAAAAAGCTGTTGCCGCATCTGCCTTCCATCAATCTTTTGGGGTTGCACGTTTTCGGCGATGGTAAGACATAATGCTAACAGGAATAAGTGCCAAATAAATTGCTGAAGCAATGGCAAGAGTTTCCCATGGGAAAGACACCAACAGCACAATCACCAATGCCATGACAGCAAGGATGAGCAAAACATATTCACGCGGAACGCGCGATATATTTTTCCCAGAAAAGGTGGGAACGCGGCTCACCATTAAAAATGCGATTAAAAGCACGAACGCAGCAATTGGCTTAGCATAAGCGTGGCCACCGCTTTGATCCCAGAGGAAACCCAAGTAAAATGGTGCCATGGATAACAGGGCCCCGGCAGGTGCAGGCATTCCCGTGAAATAGGCTTTCACCCATGAAGGTTGGTTGGGGTCATCCAAGGCCACGTTAAAGCGCGCCAGTCGTAAAGCGCAGGCAATCGCCAACATAAGGCAGATGACCCAGCCAAAAGTTTTCAAACTGTTGAGCGACCAAAAATAAAGCATAATGGCTGGCGCTACGCCGAAATTCACAAAGTCTGCCAGTGAATCTAATTCCGCACCGAAACGAGACGTGCCTTTCATATAACGCGCCAAACGGCCATCCAAACCATCCAGAACAGCAGCCAAAATAATAGCACTCACGGCAAGCTCAATGCGGCCCTCAACAGCCAGCCTAATTGCCGTAACACCACTGCACAGGGCCAACAGCGTTAAAAGATTAGGCAGCAAATAGCGGATTGGCACACGCTGAAAACGTTTGGTTTCTAGTGCCGGGATTTGGTCTTTTTCCACCGCACTTAACTCTTGCGACCAGTGCGGCTGGCACCGTTTTTGTTCATATCAGCCAGCACAGTTTCGCCAGCAACGGCGCGTTGGTTTAAGCAAGCCAGCACCGCCACTGACTTGGGTAAATAAACATCCACACGGCTGCCAAAACGAATGAGGCCAAAGCGTTGGCCCACTTGCAGGCTTTCGCCTTCGCTGGTGAATTTAACAATGCGGCGTGCCACAAGGCCCGCAATTTGCACCACACCAATTTTGGTCTCATCAGCCAACGTCAAAGTTAGGGCTTGGCGTTCATTATCTTCGCTGGCCTTATCAAGTTCGGCGTTGAGAAAGAGGCCCGGCACATAAGTGAGTTTGGCAATCCGCGCGGCAATGGGGCTGCGGTTCACGTGCACATCAAACACATTCATAAAAATTGAAATGCGGGTCATGGGTTCGCGCGGCAAATCCAGCTCGGGTGGTGGTATAACTTCCTCAATAGCGCTTACGCGACCATCAGCCGGAGAAATTACCAGGCCTTCCTGCAAAGGGGTGACCCGTTCAGGATCGCGGAAAAAATAAGCACACCAGAGCGTGAGCACCACGCCTAACCATCCCACAGGTTGAAAGCCCAACCAGAAGAACAACAGTGTTACGGCAGCAAAAATGGCGATGAAGCGCCACCCTTCACGGTGAATGGGGGCGAATGATGTTGTGATACTCTGAATGACTGACATTTGGCTTCTCTAGCTGAATTTGGATTCAAAGGGAATCGATTTGACAGAAGCACCATAAAGCAAAAACCCGCCCTGTTCTGCAACAGGACGGGATTAGAGCGTTTTGACTTTTCATGGAAAAGTCAAAATCGCCCTAAGTCTCAGTGGTCGATCAATTTTTCTGAACTTTGACGATTCCGTCAAAGTTCAGATTGATCTTCTGTTCTTATTATTTTTGTTAATTAGTGCATCACATGTGAGGCGATGCGAATGTTGCGCTTTTGAACAAATGGAATTGCTTCAAAGCCGTCATCGTTGGCAGGTTGAGCAAAGCTTGGCATGATTTTTGGCAATTCAGATGTGCGAACGGCAGTGCCGGTTGCAACAGCTGTGAACAAGCCTTCAGTCATTTCAAACACTTCTAAACGAAGGCCGATGATTGAATCTGCACCCAAAGCTTTTGCTTGTGCTTGGGCTTTTTGTTCAGCCTCTTCTTTTGCACTGTTCAAGCCTTCTGCCAGTTCCACCATTGTGGTGTATTGCAAACCGCGCAAACCACCATTGCTATATTTTGTAATGCGCTTCGACCATAAGGCCGATCCACGCACAACGCCGAGGGTGTCTTCATTCACCCTTCCGGCGATGGTCTCCATCGTAGTAACTCTCATTTGACTAATCCCCTAAATTGTTAAAGTGCTGTTTCCTTGTAACTGGACACTTGCACCATCCCACTCGTTCCGCATTTTCTGCGATATGGATTTGTTATGGGCCATCAAATGTAAACAATGGTGAACACAATCGAATTTGCATCAAATTTGAAGCTTATTTTCAGCTCATTTGAGGGATGCAGTTAATACGAAGTTTTGGGGTTTGATTACTGAAAGGTTGATTCAGAAGCTGGTAACTATAGGGCGACACCTAGCGTAAATTTTTGGTGTGGAAAAATCACTCTGGTAGCGCACTACTTTTGGTGTTATATAATAATCATGAATAAGCAAACCACGCCGCGAGAAATTAGCAAGTTTCAGCGCTATCGCACCAATCAGCGCGATAAGGGCATGAAGCTTTTGCGGGTTTGGATCACTGATCCGCATAATTCTGAATTCGCTAAGAGTGCGAAGAAGCAAGCTTCATTGTTGAATGGGCGTGTGGAAGAAAAGGAAGCCTTGAATTTTATCGTCGAAGCGTTTGATTGGCCTGAAGTGTGAAAAGGGGCGATATTGTTACAGTCTCCGCACCCGGAGATTATGGCAAGCCAAGGCCCGCACTAGTCATTCAATCGGATTCACTGAGGGCCACAGATAGTATTCTTGTCAGCTTGCTGACTAGCAAAATTGTTGATGCCCCAATATACAGGCTCTCCCTAAAGCCAACATCACAAAATGGCTTGAAGTTAGAATCGCAAATTATGGTCGACAAAATTTTAGCATTGCCACGCGACAAATGCGGAGCGGTGATTGGTAAAATTGATAAAGCTTCAATTGTCGCTTTGAATAATCTCTTGGCCGTGGTCATTGGACTGGCCGATTAGCACCTTAAACCCGAAGCAAATCCTCAACCTTTGGCCCACGCAGATCTGAATTTTCGGCCAGCTTGCGTCGTGCTTCATCAGCTTGTTGCTGGCGATTCCACATATCAGCGTAGAGGCCTTTTTTCTTTAACAACACTTTATGGGTGCCGCGTTCGGCAATCTCGCCTTTTTCTAAAACGATAATTTCATCGGCCTCCACAACTGTCGAAAGACGATGTGCGATCACCACCGTTGTGCGGTTTTTAGAAACGCCGCGCAGGGCCTCTTGAATTTCTAATTCGGTTAAACTGTCCAGTGCGGATGTGGCTTCATCAAGAACTAAAATTGGCGGTCCTTTTAGAATGGTACGGGCGATGGACACACGCTGCTTTTCTCCGCCAGATAATTTTAATCCGCGTTCACCCACCATTGCGTCATAACCCTTCGGCAAACTCATCACGAAATTATGGATTTGCGCCATTTTGGCTGCGGCTTCCACTTCAGCATCCGTGGCATCGGGCCTGCCATAGCGAATGTTATAACGCACAGTGTCATTAAACAGCACTGTGTCTTGTGGCACCATGCCAATGGCTTTGCGTAGGGATGCTTGCTTCACATCAGACACATTTTGTCCGTCGATCAAAATGCGGCCCGACGTTACATCATAGAAACGGAACAACAGGCGCGAGATGGTGGATTTTCCAGCCCCCGATGGGCCTACAATGGCCACGGTTTTTCCAGCAGGCACATGCAGTGAAATGTTTTTGAGAATGGGGCGCGCTGAATCATAAGCAAAGCTTACATTCTCAAATACAATATCGCCCTTGGCTGCTTTAAAATCTTGTGCGTTTGGCTTGTCGGCAATTTCTGCATTCTCGCGCAAAATATCAAACATGCCTTCCACATCAATGAGGCCTTGTTTAATTTCGCGGTACGACGAACCAATAAAATTGAGCGGCATATAAAGCTGAATCATCAAAGCATTGATCATCACAAAATCGCCAATGGTGGATGTGCCTTTTAGAATGGCCCATCCGGCCATGGCCATTACAATTGTGAGGCCCACGGAATAGATTGCGGCCTGCCCAGCGTTAAGCACAGCAAGCGACACCCATGTACGCACAGCAGCTTTTTCATAGACTGCCATTGATGAATCGTAACGCTTGGCTTCGTGATTTTCGTTGCCGAAGTATTTTACAGTTTCGAAATTGAGCAGGCTATCAATGGCTTTGGTGCCGGCATCATTATCGGCCTCGTTCATGGTCCGCCTAATGCCAATGCGACGCTCAGTTGCCCAATAGGTGAACCACAAATAAGCAATCACGGTTATTGCGATCACCAAAACATAGAGCCAGCCGAAAGAATAAGCCAGCACGCCGCACACCATTACAATTTCCAAAGCCGTTGGAAACGTGTTGAACAATGAAAAGCGCAACACTGAGTCAACGCCATTTATGCCGCGCGAAATAATGCGGCTAAGGCCACCCGTGCGGCGTTCCAAATGAAACTTCAATGACAGCGCGTGGAGGTGGCGGAAGGTGCTGAACGAAAGTTCGCGCACTGCGCGCTGGCCCACTTTAGCAAAAATGGCATCGCGCATTTGGGCAAACACCACCATGAAAATGCGGCCCATGCCATAAGCCAGCACCATGAAAAATGGTATGCTGAGCAAAGCCAGTTCCACGCCACCTTTGGCGGTAAGCAGATCAGTTGCGGCCTTAAAAGCATATGGTGTGAGCACGGTGACGATTTTGGAAACCACCAAAAGCGCCAAAGCCAACACAACGCGGATTTTCAAATCGGTGCGGCCCTTAGGCCAAAGCAGCGGCAACAACCCCTTCAAGGTTTCCCATTGCGAGGTTTCGCCGCTGGCGTTTTGCACAGTCGCTTTTCTCAAGGTGTCTGGTTCACGGCCACTGGAGCCGTGAATATTTGCCCGGGGTAAATCAACCGCGGATTGCGGATTTGATCTTTATTGGCTTCATAAATCACTGTGTAGTTTTTGCCGTAACCATAAAGCTCACGAGACAAGGTCCAAAGATTATTGCCGGGCTGAATAACAATGCGGGTTGGTTGCGGAGCGGCTGGCGCTGCAACAGCCACAGCAGGTGCAGTAGCTACAGGTGCAGGAACCACAGCCACTTGGGCAGTTGCCTCAGCTACAGGTGCGGCAACTGCTGGGGCTTCGGCAGGGGCTTCAGCCACAACTGCCGGAGCAGGAACTGCCGCAACGACAGGAGCAGGCTCAGCAACCGGTGCCGGTGCTGCTGCCACCACTTTGGCTGCCTCCTCACGCAGGAACGGCAATTCAACACGGCTGGAAACTGAACCATCGGCGGCAATCGCATCAGCGCGCAGTGTGTGTTTGCCAGCTGGAACTTCTGATTGGCCAGCATAAGTCCATTTGCCACCATCATCAGCTTTGGCTTCGCCAGCAATGGCGTTATCAACATAGAGCCTTATAACGGCTCCCGGTTGCGAGCGGCCTGAAAACACAATATCTCCCGCCACATTATAATCCACTGCATCCAGCACCACTGAATTTGTGGGCGATGCCGGAGCTTGGACAATTTTGGTTGGCTGGTCGGGTGCTAGAACAGCAATCGTCGCCTCGCCCTCACCCTTTGGCTTCACTGCGACAGCAACTGTTTCAGCAGAAGCCACAACAACGCCATTGGTTTGAGTTTCTAGGGAAAGTGTTCCTGCCCCTGCTGGCAGTGGTTGAGCAGGGATCATTACGAACGAGCCATCAGGGCTGGTTTTTGCAGTGGCGATAACCACGCCATTCAGTTTTGCCAGCACTTCAGTATCTGGCTCGGCACGGCCAGCAATCACAGCCTCACCGCCAGTTTCAACGCGCACCGTATCAAAGCTTGGCGCAATTGCTGGTTTTGGCTCAGGCGTGGTAACTGGCTGAGTTGCCACAGCAACTTGCTCAACTGGTTTGACTTCGGCTGGTTTAACTTCAACTGGCTTTACCTCGGCAGGCTTTGTTTCTGTAGGTTTGACAACTGGAACCTCGGCCACGGGCGCTGGTTCGGAAACGACCGCCACAGGTTGAACTTGCGAAATAAGTGCTGGGTTCAAGGCCACATAACCTGCGGCCCCTGCGGCAGCTACAGTTAAAGTAGTGAAAAGGGCAATTGGGTTAAACTTCATAAAATTTCATCCGTCTTAAAATAGGGCGTTATATGTTGCTATGTAAGCATGAGTCGAGGCCTTAATAAGACCCTTATGCTCAAAAGTATTGCGGTAAATTCACACAGGGCAGGAGACCTTATGCACATCCCAGAACATCGACTTTGCGTTTATTGCGGCTCCGGCCCCGGCAAAAACCCAGCTTATATGGCTGCGGCCAAAGCACTTGGCACTGCTATGGCCGAAGCCGATATTGGTCTTGTCTATGGCGGCGGCGGCATGGGGCTGATGGGCGAAGTGGCGCGTGGGGTGCTTTCCGCTGGTGGGCATGTGACAGGCATTATCCCTGAATTTCTGGTGTCGCGGGAGCGCATGTTGGACGGTGTAAACGAACTTATTGTCACCACCAATATGCATGAGCGCAAAACTGCGATGTTTGAACGGGCCACTGGGTTTGTGGCCCTGCCCGGTGGCATTGGCACTTTGGAAGAGCTGGCTGAAATTCTCACTTGGGCGCAGCTTGGCCAGCACGCCAAACCGATTATAGTTTGCGATATTGATGGCTACTGGCAGCCGCTCCTCACCTTGCTGGAGCATATGCGCGCCGAAAGCTTCATCCGTGCAGGTATGGAAGTTTTGGTTGATGTGGCCAAGACCGCTGAGGATGTGGTTCCGCTTTATCAATACGCCCGCGCCAAACAGCGTGATGTGGTGCCACAACTGGTGCTCCACGATAAACTTTAGGCACGGTGCTCTCTAATGCTGCTCACCGAATAAATAATCAGCGCCACCCAAATAATCGCGAAGGATGCCAGCTTCCAAATATCGATGTGCTCATGGAAAATGAATACGGCAGTTAAGAACACCAATGAAGGTGAGATATATTGCAACAGGCCCGCTGTTGAGTAGCGTAGGCGCTTGAGTGACGCAGCAAAGAAAATCAACGCACCTGCAGTGAAGCCGCCGCAGCCGATCAACATCAAAGTGTCAAATGTTGTTCCGCCAAATTGGATGCCGCCATTTTGTGTGAGCCAAAATTCAAGTCCGATCAATGGCACCAGCAACACCAGCGTTTCAATAAAAAAGCCTTCAACGGGACCAACTGCAATGGTTTTACGCAACAAGCCATAAAGACAAAAGCTCGCCGCAAGTGAAAGGCCCAGCGCAGGAAAAACGCCGCTGGCAAGTGTTTGAATAATCACCGCCACGCAGGCCAGTAAAATTGCAATACCTTGCGCGCGTGAAAAACGCTCCTTCAAAAACAAATAACCAACGAGCACATTCATTAGCGGGTTTATGAAATAGCCTAAGCTTGCTTCAAGCGTGCGGCCGTGTTGAATGCACCAGATATAAAGCGTCCAATTAAATAAAATAATGATGCTGGTGAAAGCGAGAATGAGAAGAGTGCGCGGGTTGCGAAGTGCCACCCAAACTTTTTCAAACAACCCTAAGCGCCACACAACGAGCGCCGCAATGGGCACGCTCCACACGCCACGGTTCACCGCAATTTCCATGGGGTTTATATGGCGCAGCAAGCCCAAATAAGGAGCCATGCCACCCCAGAACAAATGGGCGATGACGGCAAAGAGCACGCCTTTGTTTGGCTCAGACATTTTTGCAAACATTAAGCGCTCACATTCTCGCGCAGCAATTTGAAATTGATCGCGTCTAACAAAGCTTGGAATGAAGCTTCAACAATGTTGGGCGACACACCCACGGTGAACCAACGCTCACCTTTATTATCACGGCTTTCGATGAGCACGCGCGTGGTAGCACTGGTGCCGCCATTGAGGATACGCACTTTATAATCGACCAGTTCCATGTTCTCGATATAGCGTTGATATTTGCCAAGGTCTTTGCGAAGGGCTACATCTAAAGCACTCACCGGGCCGTTGCCATCGCCGGTGCTGGTGAGAAGTTCGCCATCGACGAGAACTTTCACCACAGCTTCAGAATACATCTGGCCTTCATGCTGGCCCACATTCACTTCAAAGGATTGCACATCAAAATAATGCGGCACATCGCCTAATATGCGCCGTGCGAGAAGTTCAAACGAAGCATCGGCACCATCATAAGCATAGCCTTGGTTTTCACGCTCTTTCACCTCGCGCAGCAAATGATCCAAGCGCGGATCATCTTTGGCAATGTCGATGTTGATGCGTTTGAGTTCCGCCAGCAGATTTGATTTTCCAGCTTGATCTGACACTAAAATACGCCGCGTGTTGCCAACGGATTCTGGCTTCACATGTTCATAAGTTTCGGGCTCCTTAGCCAAAGCCGATGCATGAATGCCAGCTTTAGTGGCAAAGGCACTTTTGCCCACATAGGGCGCTTGAGCATAAGGTGAGCGATTGAGCAACTCATCAAAGCTGCGTGAGATGGCGGTGAGTTCCGATAAATCCGCACCGATGGAAAATCGTTCCGTGTACTGAGGTTTTAATCCCAAGGTTCCGATAATAGAAATGAGATTGGCATTGCCACAGCGTTCACCAAGGCCATTTAATGTGCCCTGAATTTGGCGGCAGCCTGCTTCAACCGCCGCAAGAGAATTGGCCACTGCTTGTTCCGTGTCATTGTGTGCATGAATGCCAAGATGTGAACCCGGAATGGTTTTCGTCATGGTACGGACGATTTCAGAAATTTCTGATGGCATGGTGCCGCCATTGGTGTCGCACAAAACCACCCAGCGCGCGCCAGAGTCATAAGCCACTTTTGCACAAGCGGTTGCGTATTCAGGGTTGGCTTTATAGCCATCAAAGAAATGTTCGCAGTCGATCAACACTTCCTTGCCAGCAGCCGAGGCTGCCACAACGGAATCGCGGATGGTTTCCAAATTTTCTTCGTTGGTGCAGCCAAGCGCCACACGCACATGATAATCCCAAGATTTTGCCACAAAGCAAATGGCCTTCGAGTGAGCTTGCAGCAATGATTGCAGGCCAGGATCATTTGAAGCAGAGCGCCCGGCCCGCTTGGTCATGCCAAAGGCAGTGAAGGTGGCCTTTGATTTGCGCTCGGTGCCGAACAGTTCATTGTCCGTCGGGTTGCCACCGGGGTATCCGCCCTCAATATAATCCACACCCAGCTTGTTGAGCATATCCATAATGACAAGTTTATCATCGAGCGAAAACGTAACCCCCGGCGTCTGCTGGCCATCACGCAGTGTGGTGTCAAAAAGGGAAATAGTTTCGCGGGTCATAAGTTCTTTTCTTCCTTCCCTTCTCCCCTTGAGGGAGAAGGTGGCGTGAAACGCCGGATGAGGGGTTGGTTCAACGAGTCGAGTATCGAGAGTAACGTTCCGTCGAGCGCCTGATTGATATCGATATTCCAGAAGCGCAGAACCTTGTAGCCAACAGATTGCAACCAAGCATCGCGCATTTGATCATAAGTCGATCCTTCATGCTGGCTGCCATCTAACTCCACTATAACTTTTCGATCTTGGCACACGAAATCGACAATATATTTTCCGATTGGCACTTGTCTGCGAAACTTAAAATTCTCAAAGCGGCGGTCGCGCAAAGCGTTCCAGAGCTTTACTTCAACGTCAGTCATGTTGCGGCGGAGCTGTTTTGCGAAATGAGTTTTACTGCGAACAGCCCCCTCATCCGGCGCATTCGCGCCACCTTCTCCCTCAAGGGGAGAAGGGGAGTTCACGGTTCCTTCCTTCTTTCCTTCCTTCCCTTCTCCCCTCGAGGGAGAAGGTGCCCCACTTGGGGCGGATGAGGGGGCGGGCGCGCTCATCGCTTAACTTCCCACGTCGTCGTGCCATCCTTATTGTCCTTAATGGCAATGCCCATGGCATCAAGCTCATCACGGATGCGATCAGATTCTTTCCAGTTTTTATTGTGGCGCGCGAGAAGACGGTCGTTTATGAGATCGATAATTAATTCCTTTGGTGCTTCAGACCGACCGCTACCATCGGTGCGATACAGATTTGCCCAGAATTCACCTGGACCGATTGCTAGAAAATTCATATCAGCTTTTGCTAATTGCCGGTCTAGGAGTGAACCCAACGAAAGGCGACGATCAATTGCGGTAATCGCCAAATGAAGATTCAAATCATTTTGGACTGCATCCATCAATTCCGGCGAGGGATTTGAAGCAGGTTCGACATCATAGGTTGCTGAGTCCCAACTGTTAAGTTTGGATTCTGCGGCGTTCAACTGCGAGACAGTCCAATCAATTGGTTGTCGATAGTGCGTCATCAACATCGCCAATCGCAAAACTTGACATCTCCACGACTGCCCACCAAATTTCTCCGTCTCCATCAATTCGTTGATGGTATAAAAATTCCCCAAGCTCTTAGACATTTTCTGTCCTTCAACTTGCAGAAACCCATTGTGCATCCACACGTTGGCCATCACGCTCGTTCCATGCACGCATCGGCTCTGGGCGATTTCGTTTTCGTGGTGGGGGAAGATTAGGTCTAATCCACCACCGTGGATGTCGAAGACCTCGCCTAAATATCTTTT
>JANNBH010000038.1:0-6127 GCA_031385245.1 Hyphomicrobiales bacterium
TTAGCACGGTTAAAAAAATAATACCTATAATAGGAAAATAATGCTTGACGGCGTACGGTACTTGGGCTAGACCTGATCACACTCCAGAAGAGGGTGAAGATTTTTAAGCCTCCCCAAACTCCTTTGAAAGATTTGCAATGACCCAAGACCCCGAAGCCTGGGCCGCCATTCGTGCGCGTTATGAGGCGGCGACTGAAACTGTTTCTCAAATTGCGGCGGATATTCAAACCACGCCGCATAAGTTGACGTTGCGCGCAAGGGCTGAAGGCTGGCTGCTGCGTTCCTCACGCGCCAAGAAAAGCCAATCCACGCGCGACACAATTAAGCGCCTCAAAGATTTATTGCAGAATCGACTTTCGCAACTTGAATCTCAGATTGGCGAAATTGGTGCAGAAATTTCTGCCCTCGCTAGCGAGCGCGACATTCGCGCTACGAACACATTGGTTCGCACTTTGGAAAAGGTTTTGGAACTTGAGCACAAAGAGCGAAAGCAACGATCAAGCCGCGCCCGCCAAAATCGCAAACTCAATGACGCCGAGCGTGACGAACTTACGCAGCGCATTGAGGCGTTGCAAAAAGAGCCCGAAGAAATTAGTGAAGTCGATGAACAACCGCCAAGTGACGGCGCTTCTGATGGAATGGCCGCAATGGGCGCGGGCTGATCAGCTTCCACCTGTCGGCGATAAATGGCGGCGCTGGCTTATTCTAGGGGGCCGTGGTTCCGGCAAGACCAGATCAGGGGCTGAATGGGTGCGAGCCATTGCCCAAGGTGAATGGGGCGCCCGCGCCAAATACATTGCAATCATCGCGCCCACTTTGGCTGAGGCACGGTTGGTGATGATCGAGGGACAATCTGGAATTTTATCCGTACACGGACGAGATGATCAGCCGCATTATGAACCTTCCAAACGGCTAATCACTTGGCCCAATGGTTCGGTTGCCCAAGTGTTTTCAGCCGAGGACTATGACAGTTTGCGCGGGCCACAATTTGATGCTGCGTGGTGCGATGAACTAGCAAAATGGAAACACGCAGATCAAGCGTGGAATATGTTACAATTTGCGCTGCGGCTGGGCGAAAACCCGGTCACGGTAATCACCACAACGCCTCGCGCTATTCCGCTTCTCAAACGGTTGTTGGCCGATCCCGGCACAGTGACCACACGCTCTAAAACATCAGACAACAGTCAGAACTTAGCCAAACCTTTTTTGGACGAAGTTCTGGCGCGTTATGGTGGCACCAAATTGGGCCGCCAAGAATTAGACGGCGAATTGATTGAAGATGATCCTGATGCTTTGTTCAAGCGCGAGTTGATTGAAAATAATCGATTGCGTGAAGCGCCGGAATTGAAACGCATTGTTGTGGCTGTTGATCCGCCTGCGGGGTTTGGCAAAGCTTCTAACGCCTGTGGCATTGTATGTGTGGGTCTAGGCATTGATGGGAGGGCCTATGTTTTGGATGATGCTTCAGTGCAGGGCCTGCGCCCCGGCAAATGGGCCGCACAAGTGGTGGCCCTCTATCACGCTCGCAATGCTGATCGCGTGGTGGCGGAAATCAATCAAGGTGGCGCCATGGTGGAACAAGTGCTGCGCGACGTGGACGAGGATATTTCCTTCCGCGCAGTTCACGCCACCCGAGGCAAGAAAGCCAGAGCTGAACCTGTTGCCGCTTTATATGAGCAAGGCCGGGTGTGCCACGTTGGAACCTTTGCCGAGCTTGAAGATGAAATGTGCAACGTGATCGGCGAAGGTGGCAAGAGCCCCGACAGGCTGGATGCGCTGGTCTGGGCGATTACCGATTTGCTGTTGAAGCGAAGGACCGAGCCGAGGGTTAGGGTGATTTGAAAATAACCCTCTCCCCTTGCGGGAGAGGGTGCCCCGAAGGGGCGGGAGAGGGGTTGTGCTTCCCGCGCCCCCTCTCCCTGACGCGTACCGCGTCTGCCCTCCCCCGCGAGGGGGGAGGGTTGAGTTTAAGGAAAACCAATGTTCAAAAAACTAGCCTCTCTCTTCATCGAGCAAAAACAATTCCGCGCTCAGCCAATTGTCTCGCTTCATTCTGTTGGCCAGCCGCAATGGACGCCGCGCAATTATGCGGCTCTGGCGCGTGAAGGCTTTGCTGGAAATGCTATTGGCTATCGCTGCGTGCGGATGATTGCTGAGGCAGCAAGCTCAATTCCGCTGCTGCTCTATCTAGGCGATGTGGAACTGACAAAGCATCCACTGCTGGCTTTGCTGAAGCAGCCAAACCCAACTCAATCGGGCCGTGATATGTTTGAAAATATCATTTCTTATCTGTTGGTTGCGGGCAATAGCTATATTGAAGTCTCAAGTTTGGAAGGCACCCCGCGCGAGTTGGTTTCGCTGCGGCCAGATCGTGTTAAAGTGATTGCAGGTCATAATGGTTGGCCTGATGCTTACGAATACTCCGTATACGGAGCATCAACAAGGCTGCCCGCCGAAAATGTTCTGCATATTAAAATGTTTAATCCGCTCGATGACTATTATGGCCAGTCTCCACTGGAAGCGGCACAGCGGTCCATCGACACCCATAATTCTGCTGCTGCTTGGAACAAGGCCATGCTTGATAATGCCGCAAGGCCTTCGGGTGCTCTGGTGTTTGCGGCTTCCGAAGGCAAGCTGACCAACGAACAATTTGAGCGCATTAAAAGCGAACTCGAATCCACCTATCAAGGCGCTGCCAATGCGGGCCGCCCCATGGTGCTGGAGGGCGGGCTTGATTGGAAAGAAATGGGCTATAGCCCGAAGGACATGGAGTTCACTGAGACTAAAAATTCCAGTGCCCGTGAAATTGCTCTGGCCTTTGGTGTGCCACCCATGTTGCTGGGCATTCCGGGCGACAATACATTTGCCAATTACGCCGAAGCCAACCGCACCTTCTGGCGGCAAGCCGTGGTGCCATTGCTGGGCCGCGTGACTGATGCGTTGACCAATTTTATCGGGCCGCAGTTCGACAAAGATTTACGCCTGACATTTGATCTCGACCAAGTGGAAGCCTTGGCACCTGATCGTGATGCCCTGTGGAAACGCGTGAATGACGCAAGTTTTCTGAGCGAAGACGAGAAGCGCGCAGCCGTCGGTTACTAATTTAATTCAAAGGATTTTACATGACCCTTCGCCTTTCACGGCGCGGGCTGGGGCAGCCTTTGCAGGCTTTCCCTGGCACCGGCTTGTTTACTGGTTACGCCAGCTTGTTTGGCACACGCGATGGCACTGGCGATATTGTTATGCCAGGGGCCTTTGCCGCGTCGCTAAAAAAACGTGGTGTGGAAAATATCCGTATGTTGTTTCAGCACGACCCGGCAGAGCCTGTGGGCACTTGGCTGGAAATTTATGAAGATGAGCGCGGGTTGTTTGTGCAAGGCCGCCTCGACAAAAATGTGCAGCGTGGCCGCGAGCTGTTTTCACTCTTGGAAAATGGTGGGCTTGACGGGCTCTCAATCGGTTTCAAAACCATATCAGCCAAACAAGACCGCGCCACAAAAACCCGCCGCCTCATCACTATCGACCTCTGGGAAATTTCTCTCGTCACATTTCC
Source organism: Hyphomicrobiales bacterium (assembly GCA_031385245.1). Classification (GTDB taxonomy): domain Bacteria; phylum Pseudomonadota; class Alphaproteobacteria; order Rhizobiales; family Aestuariivirgaceae; genus Aestuariivirga. The sequence goes on from JANNBH010000038.1 coordinate 3,554, forward strand.
AATGCTGGAAGGCGCCCGCGTGAGTGCCGTAAAATCACGGGCGCGAAAAGCCGCTGATGCTTTGTTTATCAATCAAACCCCTAACCAAGGAACTCTAAATGGATACTCTCGAAACTAAAATTGCAACTTCGACCTCAAACTACGACGACGTTCTCAATGCCTTTGAAGCCTTCAAAGATGCCAATGACGAACGCTTAAACCAAATTGAAAAGCGCATGAGTGCGGATGTGGTGACATCTGAAAAAGTGGAGCGCATTAACAAGGCGCTTGACGAACTCACATTAAAATCGCGCCGCTCTCCGATTGGTGGCGATATAAAATCCGAACCCACCGAACACAAACGCGCTTTTGACAGCTATGTGCGTAAAGGTGAAACCCAAGGTCTGTTCGGCATTGAAGCCAAGGCTATGTCGGTGGGCACCAATGCCGATGGTGGCTATTTGGTGCCATCAGAAACTGAAGCCGAAATTGGCCGTTTGCTCTCTAAAGCTTCACCTATGCGCCAGATTGCCGATGTGCGCCAAGTCTCAGCTTCGCTCTATAAAAAGCCTTTCAACACCAACGGTGCTGCTGCTGGTTGGGTGGGTGAAACGGCATCTCGTGTGCAAACCAGCACCGCCACATTGGCCGAGCTGCAATTTCCAACTATGGAACTTTATGCTCAGCCTGCGGCAACGCAAGCGCTTCTGGATGACAGTGTGGTCAATCTTGATCAGTGGATTGCACAAGAGGTTGAGACAGTTTTTGCTGAACAAGAAACCCAAGCCTTTATTGTGGGCGATGGCGTGAACAAGCCGCGCGGCTTTTTGGATTATACCAAGGTGGCGCAAGGCTCTTGGAGCTGGGGCAACACTGGCTATATTGCAACGGGTGTGGCTGGGGCATTTGCCGCGTCAAACCCAACCGATAAAATTGTTGATCTGATTTACTCGGTGAAAGCTGGTTACCGCCAAAACGCCCGCTTCATGTTGAGCAGATCTACACAATCGGTGATCCGCAAATTCAAGGATGCCCAAGGCAACTATCTGTGGCAGCCGGCAGCAACAGCCGATGGCAATGCTATGCTGCTCAATATGCCTGTGGTAGAAAGCGAATATATGCCCGATATTGCCACGGATTCTTATGCGCTGGCATTTGGTGATTTCAAGCGCGGCTATTTAATTGTGGACCGCGTGGGCATTCGCATGTTGCGCGATCCTTATTCCACAAAACCTTATGTGCTGTTCTACACCACCAAACGCGTGGGCGGCGGCATTCAAGATTTCGATGCGATTAAATTGATGAAGTTTGGTGTGTCGTAAGAGCTAAAATAGCAAGGCGCTTCGAGGCCGCTTCGCGGCACCTCAGCATGAGGGGTTGCTAGATTCCTCACCCTGAGGTGCGAGCTATGCCGCAAAGCCCACAGGGCTTTCGGCTAAGCGAGCCTCGAAGGGCCACTCAAAGGAACCCCCATGTCCCAAATCCTAACCACTCCACCCACCGTGGAACCCGTTTCTTTGTCCGAGGCCAAGGCGCATCTGCGGGTGACGCATTCTGACGATGATACATATATCAGTACACTGATCAATTCTGCATGTAGCACTGTGGAGCAATTTTGTGGGCTGGCACTGCTCCAACAAAGCTGGTCGGTGTTTCGCGATGACTGGCCGACACAAGGTATTTTCAATTTGCCGCTTGCGCCAATTATTTCAATCACCGATCTTCTGATCTATGGCGAAGATGATGTTGCGGCGACACTTGATCCCGCCCATTATTTTCTGGATGGCGCTTCCAAGCCTTGCCGATTGGTTTTACGAGGTGGCCGCAGCGTGCCAACGCCGGGCAGACGCGCCAATGGCATTGAGATAAAATTGGTAGTTGGCTTTGGCGCGGCAGCAACGGCAGTGCCAAATCAAATCAAGCAGGCATTGCTGATCATTATTGCAGATTGGTATGCCAGTCGCGGTGACGTGGATGCAGGCGCCCTGCCGCTCTCGGCACGAAGCTTGCTGGCCCCTTATCGCACTGTGAGGCTCACATGAATTCAGCCTTCGCCACTCAAATAGCAATGCGCGATGCATTGCTGGTGCGTGCGCCACTTCTCACACTGCTCGGTGGCGCTCATATATTCGACGAAACCCCGCGCGGGGCCAATGCGCCTTATGTGTCATTCACCGGAATTGAAACCCGTGACTGGAGTGTGGCCGACCAAAAAGCCCACGAGCATTTTATCACACTTGAAACCATCACCAATCAACGCGGGCGCAGTGCTGCTCAAAACATTGCGGATGAAATTGAGGCCACGCTCGATAACGCGGCGCTCACTTTGGATGGGCACAAATTGATCAATTTGAGGATCATTTTTACCAATGTGTCACGCAATAATAAAACTGAAAATTTCGGCGTCATCCAACGCTTTCGCGCCGCCACTGAACCCTTTTAAAAGGAAACTAACATGACCGCCCAAAAAGGCCGCGACATGCTGTTGAAAATTGATTCGACTGGCAGCGGCAGCTTTATCACTGTTGCTGGTCTGCGTAGCAACACTCTCACATTCAACACCGAAACTGTAGATTCATCGAGCCAAGATTCAAC
>JANNBH010000055.1:0-29735 GCA_031385245.1 Hyphomicrobiales bacterium
AAAAAGCCCCCATGCCTAGCGCTTCGCCTGAGCTACGGTTCACAAAGGCATAAAACCATGGGTCGCGAGCCGCTTGTTTTTCACGCAGCCAGGTGGTGAAAATCTATTCTTAGGCAAATGGCCCGTAAGCCATGTAGGACCAAAGGCCTTCATCCTTGCCGTCGATCGAAGCAAACAACGATCTCGCGTGGCGTTCCACATGAATGGGGTCTAGCCGGATCCAGCGACCAGGAATGGGTCGAAGGTCTGGAACTGTGCCGGGGGGCAGCGGATTAACGAGGGGGCCGACAATATTTTTGCTCATAGCACTTCATAGTTCGAGTTATTTGCTAGACCAAGAAAAAACGCTAAGACCAGTTTCATGTCTATCTTGCTTGATGCCGCCCTCCCCGCCATATCTGCCTTGCCCATGAACCAGCGCCTCATGGCCTTAGACCTTGGCACCAAGACCATCGGCGTGGCCACAGCCGATTACACCAGACAATTGGCCACCCCGCGCCACACTATTCAGCGCACCAAATTCACACCCGACGCGCAATCGCTCATTAAATTCGCCGCCGATGAAAAAGTGGGTCTCATCGTGCTGGGCCTGCCGCTAAACATGGACGACACCGAAGGCCCACGCTGCCAATCCACCCGAACCTTCGCGCGGAACTTTGGCAAGCTTTCGCCCCTGCCCATTATCTTCTGGGACGAACGCCTTTCCAGTTTCGAAGCTGAACAGCAGATGATCGAAGCTGGAATACGCCACGAAAAACGTCAAGCCAACATTGACAATGTGGCAGCCGCCGTCATCCTGCAGGGTCTGCTGGATGAGATACGCGCCATCAAAACCGTGCTGTCATAATAGGCGGCCCGCGCGAGAGTTGACGAAATGAAGATGGAGGGGAAGTTCCCGTCCCGGCTTCAAGACCGCATATGCTGAGTGAGGTGGTGATAAAGGCCAAGAGGCTCGAAGCACAGCTAAGAAACGCAGCGATTTTAAATTCGACGGTGATATTGGTTAGCCATTGAAGGCGCTTGAGTCGTAATGCCCAAGGTCCACCGCCGAAGCTCCCGAACGTGAGGGGCGCGTGAAGCCCCGCCACCTGCAGGCGCTGCCGATGAAACCGGCAATTTCGAGACGCTGTCGACACTGTCCCCTCCTTTCCGGTTCCATTAAACAGGAATATAAAGATAGGCTAGGATTTGTCAAGGGAATAGGAATTTATTTTTACAAAGCAAAGTGACGACATCACGATTGTTGGGCTGCTTTCTCTACGGAAAAAGATCAGGATGCGCCGGATCTGGGCTCCTTAGCGTCATGCTCGAACCTAAATATGTAGAGCATCAGCGAAACTAGTCTAAGCCACCGAGTGCGTCTTGAATAGCTCAGGAAAAAGTATTAAGGCAATTCTACCGCCTTCTGATGCTCTATGCTCCTGTTTGACGGAAAGTGCTGAATTCAATTTGTTTTTTACAGATTGGCGGTCAAGCAATTGTGCATGCCCAGATGACTCCAAAATGTGATTAACGAGTTTCGAAAACCTATACCTCTGTTGCGAAGACATGAAAGTTACAACTAGTTCCGCTAGATTACTTTGTAGACTTGCTATCTGGAAACCATTTTCTATAGAAATAAAAAAGTCAATTAAATCTATAATTTGCTGATCAGCAAACTCATAATGGACTGCGTACGGTAGTCCCAATTGCTGTGCAAGTTCGACAAGTAGTTCTTCTTGTCTTTTCCAATCAGCCTTTTCCTTATCGGATACAGCGAGCCATCTTTCACGAAAAGATAAGTGCCATAGCGGGTTAATTGAAAGTAAGCCGTTTTTATGCCAAAAAACATCTTCGAGATTTGTAATTATATTTTGCCAGATATCGTCTTTTAAATAGAAAACACGAACTAAAAATTTTCTTAATAACTTGCTTTTTGAAATTGTTTCGTCGTCAATCGAAAATATGCACTTATTGTGTGAATAATAGATGTCTTGAAAAGCTGTTCTGACTTGACCGAAAGGTTTTGCTTCAAACTGCCAAGTTACCCACAAGAGAAATCTATTGTTTTCAGAATAGAATTTTTCACGACCTACAATAATTGGCAGTTGAGTGCTGGAAAGTTGTATCTCAACTGCGAACGGTTTTTCGGAATATATGCAGCGTATATCAGGCCTCCGTCTTCCATCTGTTCCTTTCAAATATTCATCAACTATAACAGAATTTTCTGTTGTTAAAGAATCCGCAATTAACAAATCTGCGATGACAAGTTTCAAATGCTTGTGGAGCGGGCTTTCCTGTTGACCTTGGAACTGTTGGCTATTTACCTTATCGAGGGATTGAGAGTTACCGTTCCACCACTCACAATCTCTTGGAGCGCCCGAATGATGATGCCAGTAAGGCAGTAGAGTGTGCCTTTCTTTGGGGGCGTACACAGGATGCCCGCATTTTTCGCAAACATATCTGGGAAGACCAAGTTCTTTGGCCACGGCCGCTGCCCGTCTTATCTCGTTATATTGATCGGAACTAGCAGAGATTAAGAAATCGCTGTCGATAACCGTACCTCGTTCGAGGTCATAGGCACGCTTGAGGGCTCGAGTTGGTTTTTGATTAGTTGCCATCGGAATCACCAAAGTTCGAAGGTAAATAGGATAAGGCGGAAGATAGGTTTAGCCAAAGTGTAAAATGCTCGTGTTAATCAAAACACCAACATTGAATCCAGCGTAGTCTTCAAATTGTATGTAAGTACTTGCACCCTCGCTTACTTCGCCTTATGCAACGGTTTTAATGACATCGCCATCGCACCGCGTTCAACTGTTCAAGTCCCCTCACCTTCTGGGGATCAGCGATCTTTCTCCTTTGGAAATTCCGGCTCTACTTGATTTGGCAGACACCTATGTCGAGATCAACCGCGGCAATGAAAAGCGCCACGCTATTCTCACTGGCCTCACCCAAGTGAACCTGTTTTTTGAAGCCTCCACCCGCACGCAAAGTTCGTTTGAAATTGCGGGGAAACGGTTGGGTGCTGATGTGATGAACATGGCGGTTTCCACTTCGTCGATCTCCAAGGGTGAGACGGTTTTGGATACTGCTATGACGATCAACGCCATGCATCCGGATTTTCTGGTGGTGCGGCATCAATCTTCTGGCACGGTGGAATTGCTCGCGCAAAAAGTTTCCTGCGCGGTGATCAATGCGGGCGATGGCCAGCATGAGCACCCCACCCAGGCGCTTCTGGATGCGCTCACCATCAGGCGCAAATTCGGCAAGCTTGAAGGGCTGACTGTGGCCATTTGCGGCGATGTGCTGCATTCACGCGTGGCGCGGTCTAACATTCAGCTGCTCACTAAAATGGGCGTGCGCGTGCGCGTGGTGGCCCCTTCCACATTGCTGCCTTCGGGCATTGAGAATTTTGGCGTGGAAGTTCACCGCAACATGAAAGCCGGATTGGACGGCGCTGATGTGGTGATGATGCTGCGCTTGCAGCTGGAACGCATGTCGGGCGCGTTTGTGCCTTCGCAGCGCGAGTATTATCATTTCTATGGCCTCACCGAAGAAAAGCTGGCCTATGCCAAACCCGGCGCCATGGTGATGCACCCCGGCCCCATGAACCGTGGTGTGGAGATTGACTCGATTGTGGCTGATGGCGCGCAATCCGTGATCCGCGAACAGGTGGAGATGGGTGTGGCGGTTCGCATGGCGGTGCTGGATGCGCTGTCTCGCAATCAGGAGCGCGCGCAATGAAATCGAACCGCCGCGCCTATTTGAATGCCCATGTGATTGCCCCGCAGCAAGGCTTGAACGGCACGGGTGGGCTGCTGATTGAGGATGGCTGGATTTTGGCGGCTGGCCCACAGGTGACGCGTGAGATGGTGGGCACCGCCACACAGATTACCGACTGCAAGGGCAAGCTGTTGATCCCCGGCCTCATCGATATGCGCGTGTTTACAGGTGAGCCAGGATCCGAATATCGCGAGACTTTGGCTTCTGCTTCGGAGGCTGCGGCAGCGGGTGGGGTGACCACCATGATCGTGATGCCGAACACTCAGCCAGTGATCGATGATGCCGCAATTGTGGATTATATTTTGCGCCTCGCCCGTGACACGGCTTTGGTGCGGGTTCACCCGATGGCCGCGATCACCAAAGGCTTGCATGGCGAGTTGATGAGCGAGATTGGGCTTGTGCAGGCTGCGGGTGCCGTGGCCGTTACTGATGCCACCAAGGCTGTGAGCAACGCCAACATGTTCCGCCGCGCGCTGATGTATGCCAAGGATTTTGATATGCTGGTAGTGCAACATGTGGAGGAACCTACGTTAGCTTCGGGCGTGATGAATTCTGGCGAGGCTGCCTCTAAGCTTGGCCTTGCTGGCATTTCGCCGATGGCCGAAGTGATCATGCTGGAGCGCGATTTGCGCCTCGTCGAAATGACCGGTGCTCGCTATCACGCGAGCCAGATTTCATGTGCTCAGTCGGTTGAAGTGATGCGCGGCGCTAAGGCGCGCGGATTGCCAGTTTCCTGCGGTGTTTCGATCAATCATCTGGTTTTGAATGAAAACGACATTGGTGCCTACCGCACCTTCTTCAAAGTCTCGCCGCCCTTGCGCGATGAAAGCCATCGCAGGGCTTTAGTCGCAGGCGTGGCTGATGGCACGATTGATGTGATTGTGTCCTCGCATGATCCACAAAGCGACGATACCAAGCGGCTGCCTTTTGCTGAGGCCGCCTTTGGGGCGATTGGTTTGGAAACAATGTTGAGTGCTGCAATATCGCTTTATCATAATGATAACATGCCATTAGAGCGACTGGTTCAGGCCATGTCTCAAGTTCCAGCCAAGTTGTTGGGTTTGGAAACTGGGCGTTTAGAAGCTGGCGCACCGGCAGATTTCACACTGGTTGATCTTAACCTCAGTTGGAAGGTGGACGCAACAAGCCTTTGTTCACGCTCCAAAAACTCTCCCTTTGAACGCCGAACTTTAGAAGGCCGCGCAATAGAAACAGTCGTTGCAGGCCGCACGGTTTACACCTACGCTCCAAGCTAGAAACAAACCAACCAATGCTTCGAGGCCCTCCGCGCGCTTCAGCATGTGGGATATAAAATAAATCCTCACCCTGAGGTGCCCACTATGCCGCAAAACCCTCTCGGGTTTTCGGCTAAGTTGGCCTCGAAGGGTGGCCACCAGGAGGAACTATGGACCAATTTCTTGCTGCACTAATTGGCTATGCCTGTGGTTCCATTCCATTTGGTCTGCTGCTCACACGGGCGGCTGGTTTGGGCGATGTGCGTAAAATTGGCTCTGGTAACATTGGCGCCACCAATGTGCTTCGAACTGGCAACAAGAAAATTGCCATTCTCACTTTGCTCTGTGATGGTTTGAAGGGCACCATTCCTGTCTTAATCGCAGCCCATTTCTGGGGCTTGCCCGTTGCGGTTTTTGCTGCGTTTGGTGCAATGCTGGGCCACATATTTCCGGTGTGGCTGGGCTTCAAAGGCGGCAAAGGGGTGGCCACATTTATCGGCGTTTTGTTCGGGCTTTATTGGCCGTTGGGCGTAGTGTTTGCAGCGTTGTGGTTGGCATTGGCTTTTGCGTTTAAGTATTCATCGCTGGCGGCTCTTGCCTCATCCATCGCACTTCCGTTTGTTGCGATCTATTTGAACCTTACCGAATTGGCTTTGCCAATTGCGTTACTGGTTTCTCTAATTTGGATCATGCACCGCGCCAACATAAAGCGCTTGCTTGATGGCACTGAATCTAAAATCAATCTCAGCAGCAAAAAATGAAGCTGCTGCTGCCCGAAGAAAAATTAAACTGGCTGCGCCTCAGCCAATCTGAAAATGTGGGGCCGGTCACGTTTCACAATTTGCTGCACAGGTTTGGCACGGCCACCAAAGCACTAGAGGCCCTGCCCGAACTCTCGCAACGTGGCGGCTTAAAACGCGTATTGAAAATTTACAGTAGAGATTCAGCGCAACGTGATATTGAGCGCGCAGCAAAACTCTCGGCGCAGTTTGTTGTGGCTGGAGAAACAGGTTACCCGCCTGCGCTCGCTAATGTGCCAGCAGCTCCACCAATGCTTTGCGTGTCTGGCAATCTTGAATTGGCAGAAATGGTTTCGGTTGGAATGGTGGGTGCGCGCAATGCCTCCGCATTGGGTTTGAAATTCACGCGTCAGATTGCTCGGGCTTTAACGGAAGCTGGCTTGCTGGTGGCTTCTGGCTTGGCGCGCGGCATTGATACGGCAGCACATGAAGCTTCCGTTGATGTTCAAACAGCGGCGGTGATTGCAGGCGGCATTGATATTTTCTATCCACCTGAAAATGAAAAGCTTCAGCGCCTGATTTCTGAACGCGGATTGTTGATCACTGAAATGTTGCCCGGCACTGCGCCCAAGGCCGAACACTTCCCTCGGCGCAACCGCATCATATCCGGCATGGCGCGGGCGGTTATTGTTGTGGAGGCGGCATTGCGTTCAGGCTCGCTGATCACAGCGCGATATGCTGCCGAACAAGGTCGCGATGTTTATGCTGTGCCGGGCTCTCCCATGGACCCGCGTGCTGAGGGAACCAACAGGCTGATCAAAGATGGAGCAACTATGCTCACGTCGATCGATGAGTTGTTAGAGTCTTTGAAGCAAATACCAGTGATCACCCGCAGTCTACTTTTGGAGCATGCAGATGACTACACTGCATTTCCTCATTCAATTGATGCCAGTGACCGTGAGCATGTTTATAATTTACTCTCGCCCACCGCGATTGAAACTGATGATGTTATCCGCGAGAGCGGTATGGCCGCAGATCAGGTTTTGGCTATTCTGCTTGAATTAGAAATAGCCGGAAGAACTATGCGCCATGCTGGTGGGCGTGTCTCAGCGCTTTAGCACTACTCAATCCACTTCATCTTCCGCAACAATCCACTTCTCTTTTAACGCCGCAGCTTTCCATTCATGGAAGGCCGGTGTTGCCAGCACAGCATTCATATAATGCTGGGTGTCTTCAGCCACTTTAATGTCGAAAGTTTCGAGGCGGGTGACGATAGGTGCATACATGGCATCGGTAATGCCGAATTTGCCAAACAAAAATGGTCCGCCCTTGCCATGCTCATTGCGACATTGCCGCCACAGGGATTCTAACCTTGCTACATCTGATAAAATGTTGGCGTTCATTGGTACTTGGCGTTGGGGCCTTCGCAAATTCATTGGGCAGGCATTTCGCAAATGTTTGAAACCGGCGTGCATTTCTGCACAAGCAGATCTTGCAAGTGCGCGGGCGGCTTTGGTTTTGGGCCAGAGATTACGGTCTGGCCATGTTTCAGCCAGATATTCCATGATGGCCATGGTATCCCAAATGGTTAGGCCATTGTGCAGCAGCACTGGCACTTGGCCGGCCTTAGATATTTTTTTGATTTCGCGGGTAAAACGTGGCTCGCCAAAGCGGATAAATTTTTCATCAAAATCAATATCTGCCATGGCCATAGCCATGAATGGCCGCAGCGACCATGATGAATAATTTTTGTTGCCGATTACCAGAGTTGCCTTAGCCATTTTTGATTCCCTAATTCACATTGATTTAGGCAGGTAGCGCCACGTTAGTAAAGCAAGGCTTGAGAGGCAGACGCCTAAAATGATGAATACAATGCTAACATTGAAGAATGATAAGGCCACGGCGAAGATCATGCCGGGGATGAGCTCGGAGCACTCGATGAAAGTTCGATATACAGCCGTCATGCGTTGGCGCTCGTTGGGTTTAACCGCGCGTAAATAAGGAATGCCGCCTACGCTATCAATTCCTGATGCAAAGAAAGCGGCGACCAAGAGGCAAGCTGCCGATGCATTTGGCGAGCTCACGCCGAATAATCCGGCAGCACAAGTTGCTATTGCAATCACTAAGAAACAGGAGGCGATGACTCCGCGCACACCAACTCGCTTTGCCGATGCCCCAAAGAAAAAAGCGGTTAGCAAAAACAACTGACTGCCGGAAATTATATATCCCCCGGCCTGTTTGCCTAAGCCACCTTCAATCATCAAAATTGGACCATAGGTAAAAAACGTGGCCCAGAAACAGGAGCGACCAAAGGCTATAGCCCAGGCCAAGCGCAGCCTTGGCTGTGCAATAAACCTTGCTGCATTTGAAAGTGGATTGAAGGGCTGCACCGTTCCGGATGGCAAATTTACTTTGTCATGCAACCGTAAATACCAAAACACTTTCAACACCAGTGTGGCCGCCGCCATAGCAGCCAGCTGTGGTGCAACTGGCCCATAATGTTCATAAAGCCAAACGCCAGAAAAAGGCCCAATCACCCAAGCCACTGTTGAAAGTGCCAATCGCGTGGGTTCAGTGCTGGTGAGATCCGCTTTGCGAATATGGTCTAAAATATAAAGTTGCAGAGCCACATTCATAATTGACGCGCCGCTATTTCGCAGCAGTACACCCGTCACTTGCCCGGGTAAGGTGTAAGTTGCCAGAGCTAAGCTGCCAGCGATCATGGCAAGGCCGCCAATCGTATAAACCCAGCGCCGCCGCATATGGGCAAAGAGCAGCGGCATGAAGAGTGTGGTGACCAAAACACACAAAGATATGCTGGTGGTGAGAACGCTCACTTTCTGGCTTGATCCCAAAAGATCATAAGCCTGAATGCTCAGCACACCCGAGTTGAATGAGCGCACAAGTGACTCAAGCAGAAACAACAGCCCAAACGTGAGTGCGCCAGCCTTGCGGCCTTGCACGGGTACAAGGTCTGATGAATTCATGCTCATATAGGGATTTAGACGCTGGCAAAACGGATTCTACAATCCCTCCCTTGCTATAGCAGTCATGCAAGTTAAAAGGTCTCCATGACCAACCAACCAGATCATCATTCTGAAAAGCAGCGCGTGGCCCTCGTTTCCCTGGCGGCCAGTGCGGGCTTAACTGTGATTAAATTTGTGGCCGCTTTGTTAACGGGATCGCTTGGTCTCCTATCGGAAGCCATCCACAGTCTAATTGATTTTGGTGCCACGGCGTTAACGTGGTTTGCAATTAAATGGGCAGACCAACCTGCCGATGAAGACCATCATTTTGGTCACGCAAAAATTGAAAGTGTAGCAGCCTTAGTTGAAACTTTGCTGCTTTTTGCAACAGCTATTTACATTGCATATGAAGCCATCAGCCGTCTGTTAACAGCCCACGCGGCAGTTGATGTGCAGTGGTGGGCCATTGCTGTTATTTTGGCATCGATTGCAATTGATTATAACAGATCGCGCGCACTGCGCTTAACTGCGGCGAAAACATATAGTGATGCCTTGGCAGCAGATGCGGCCCATTTTCAATCAGATATGTGGAGTTCTGGTGCCGTCCTGTTGGGATTGATTGGCGTGATGGCCGGTTTTGAGTGGGCAGATTCAATGGCGGCCTTAGTTGTTTCAATTTTCATAATGATGATTGGTTATACTTTAGGAAAGCGCACACTTGCCACTCTGTTAGATACAGCGCCAGAAGGCGTTACCGCCGCTATTCGTGAGATTGCGGAGAATACCAATGGCGTGCTTTCAATAAATCAGGTGCGCGTTAAAGCTTCAGGTCCAGCCTTGTTCATTTCACTTGTTATAGATGTTTCGAGGATGGTTCCGGTTTCAGATTTAGGTGTTCTCAAGGACACATTAACATCGGCAATCTTGCGTGCCTATCCGCGGGCCGATGTGACAGTAAGCTCTAATCTGGTTCCGCTTGACACTGAAACAGCTTTCGAAAAAATTGCATTGATTTCCCACCAACGATCCTTGGCTGTTCATCATTTGCTGGTTCAAGATATTGATGGCCGCATGGCTGTTAGTTTCGATTTAGAAATTGAGGGCGGCAGCAGTTTGGAAAGTGCCCATGCCCAAGCAACTGAATTAGAAGATGCTATTAGAACAGGTTTGGGGGGGGATGTTGAGGTGGAAAGCCACATCGAGCCCCTGCCCTTACGCTTGCTGGTTGGGCGGGTGGCCGACATTAAAATAGCGACTGCTGTTGAGAAGCAACTGCGCGCGCTTGCCAAATCTGAAAAACTTCTTTCGGACCTTCATAATGTTCGCGTGCGTTTAACTGAAGGCGGGCTGTTTGTTCATTATCATTGCCGATTTGCGCCGACACAAACAATCGACACGGTTCATACTATTGTGGACCGTATCGAAAATACGCTGAAAGCTAAAATTACAAACATACACAGAGTTGTGGCTCACGCAGAACCAATTGGCCACAAACGTCACACCCTCTAACGAGGGAGTGAAGCTGACAATTCGCTGACAATTTTAAACAGATATTTGTCAGTCGATATTTACTATTTATTAACGCGAGTGGTCCGTTGAGTCTGTTGCGTTCTACAAACTAAATGCGAAACACTTGTGCAGCCGTGTGTTCCGAGCTTTCCCCGATCATTTGCCCAATGATCTCAAGCTCGCGTAAAGCGTTCTGCATTATTTGGGTCCTGGACCAAACCTTTAGCTGAGACCAAGGCTGTTGCCCCGCCTCCTCATCTGGTTTTGATCCGGGACCCAAATGCTGTTAGTAAGTTGCTGCGTAACAATAAGGCACTTTAAGTAGGTGACGGACCAAGATTCCATTTCGCGGCGTAAGTTGCTCCAAATGATATTAGGAGCGTGCCTTGTCTTGCCTAAATCGAAAGCTGCTTTCGCTGATAAAAATGGTGGTGACGACAAAAATGGCGGCGATGATGGCGAACCAAATCCCGAACCCAGCCCTGGCTTCACCAATCAAAATGGAAATTCTTTTGACCAAACCATTCAACTTAGACCAGCTCCAGACAAAGGGCGTATTTTGTCACCCGATGAAATTAAAGCCGCAATAGCCAGTGGAAATGCGGCAACTTTGACCCTTCTGCTAACTTATTTAAATGTAAATTACCCCGGCAAAATCCTCGATGTAAAACTCCGCGCTATTGGCTCAAATTACGTTTACGAAGTGAAGCTGCTTTCCAAAGCTATTTTTTTACGCACCTTGATGTTGAATGCCAAAACCATGCAAAAGTTTTCTTAAATATGCGAATTCTCATTGCTGAAGACGAACCAATCGTAGCAAACAATATCGCAAATATATTGCGCTCAGCTGGCTATATGACAGACATTGCAAGCGATGGCGAAGAAGCATGGTTCAAAGGTTCAACCGAGGCCTATGCCGCTATTATTCTCGATCTCGGCCTGCCAAAACTTGATGGCATAGGCGTTTTGCATAAATGGCGGGCTGAAGGCATTAACACTCCCGTTGTTGTGCTTTCGGCGCGTGGCAGTTGGAGCGAACGCGTAGAAGGTATTGATAGCGGCGCTGATGATTATTTGCCAAAACCATTTCAAATGCAGGAACTGTTGGCCAGATTGCGGGCCGTGCTGCGGCGCGTCGGTGGTCAAGCACAATCAGTAATTGATGCTGGCAAACTTCAAGTTGACCTGCGCTCACGCATGATCACAGTGGATGGTGTTTTGGCAAATTTAACACCTCTTGAGTTTCGTTTAGTGCATTTTTTGGTGATGCAAAAGGGTCGTGTGGTTTCTCACAGCGAGTTATCAGACAGTCTCTACGACCATGACCACGACCGCGATGCAAATGCTATTGAAGCTATCGTCAGCCGATTGCGCCGAAAGCTTGGTGGTGGAATTATTCAAAACAAACGTGGCTTTGGCTATTTCATACTCAACACAGTTGCTCCATGAACAAATCAGGTTCATTAAAGCTTAGACTAATTTTTGCAGCAGCCCTTGGGATAAGTCTATCACTTGTTTTGGCTGGGATGAGTTTTTATGTCATTTTTCAGCGCTATGTAGAACGCGCAGCAATTGCCGAGCTTGAAAACCATTTTATCCAACTTGTCGCCAGCATCAGAGTTGATGACGCAGGTATTCTAAGAGCCCGCTCGTCGCTCAGTGATCCAAAATTCCAAAAACCCTATGGTGGTCTCTATTGGCAAATCAACGAAGCAGCCCAAACCCCAATTCGATCACGCTCACTTTTCGATGACAGCTTGCCTGTTCCAGCAACAAGCAATTCTGAAGCCCAATTGAAAGATGAAGTTCATATTATCATTGGTCCAGAATCCGCCAAACTCTTTGCACTCGAAAAAATTATCGTGCTCCCAAATACCAATGGCACTGAACGCAAACTAAGTATCACGATGGCAGCAAATCGAAGCGACATTGATGCGACGGTGCAAAGTTTTGGCCGTGATTTGATTGTTGGGTTGGGTCTATTATATGCAGCACTTCTCGCTGGTTCTCTGGTGCAAATATTTGTGGGTCTGCGTCCGCTGGAGGCTTTGCGTCAAAATGTTGAAAAAATCCGCCGTGGCACGTCGCAAAACATTTTAGGTTCATTTCCAATTGAAGTTGCGCCATTGGTAGCAGAAGTAAACGCGCTAATTGGTGAACGTGAAAACCAATTACAACGCGCCCGCCAACGCGCGAGCAATTTGGCCCACGGATTAAAAACACCCCTTACTATTATGAGTGCTGTGGCTGATTCAATTGAAGCTTCAAAGCTTAACCGTGAAGCTCAAGACATTCGTGACAGTGCCGACCAAATGCGCCAGTTGGTTGAACGTGAGTTGGCAAGAGCGAGAATGGCCAGCGGCCATGCCATACATCACACGCCAATTGCACCAGTTATTGCGCGTATGATGGGCGCACTCAAGAAAACATCAAACAATGAAAATTTGCTCTGGCATGCAAGCATTCCGGCTGAAGCCACCATTGCAATGGAACCCGAAGATCTTTTGGAATGCATAGGAAATCTGCTCGAAAATGCACGCAAATGGGCCAAAACCCAAATCTATGTATCTTGGGAAAACAACATCCTAAAATTTGAAGATGATGGCCCCGGCGTGCCCGAAGAAAAAATAGCGACGATTCTTGAACGCGGTGTCAGGCTTGATGAAACAGTCACAGGTTCCGGGCTTGGGCTTGGCATAGTTGCCGAGCTTGTCGAAATTTATGGTTTAGAGATAAAGCTCTCACGCTCAAACCTTGGTGGTCTGAGCGTGAGTATTGGTAAGAACTTAGCCCTTCAAAATTGAACGGCCAGCATAAACCGCTTGGCTGCCCAGCTCTTCTTCAATGCGGAGAAGCTGGTTATATTTCGCCAACCGATCAGAGCGCGCCAAAGAGCCGGTTTTTATCTGGCCGCAATTGGTGGCCACGGCCAAATCAGCAATCGTCGAATCTTCAGTTTCACCTGAACGATGCGACATCACCGCAGTGTAGCCAGCCTTATGGGCCATCTCCACAGCTTCCAATGTTTCAGTGAGCGAACCAATTTGGTTGACCTTCACCAGAATGGAATTGGCAATATGCTCTTTAATGCCGCGTTGCAGGCGCTTGGTGTTGGTTACAAATAAGTCATCACCCACGAGCTGATGAGTCTTGCCGATTAAATCTGTCACCTGCTTCCAGCCGTCCCAATCATCTTCAGAAAGACCATCTTCAATCGAAATTATTGGATAGGTTTTTGCCAGATGCGCCAGATATTCAGCTTGCTCCTTAATCGAACGGGTCTTGCCTTCGCCTTCATAAACGTAAGCGCCATTCTTAAAAAATTCAGTGGCAGCACAATCGGTGGCCAAATAAACATCATGGCCCGGCTTGTAACCTGCTTGCTCAATTGACTTCATCACGAAATCGAGCGCTGCTTCAGCTGATGGCAAGTTAGGCGCAAAGCCACCTTCATCACCCACGTTTGTGTTGTGGCCGGCCTTTTTCAATGCGCTCTTCAAAGTGTGGAAAATTTCTGCACCCATACGAAGCGCTTCTTTAAATGTTGGCGCACCCACTGGCATCACCATGAATTCTTGGAAATCGATTGGGTTATCTGCATGAGCACCACCATTGATGATGTTCATCATTGGAACCGGCAATGTGCGGGCTGATGCGCCACCGACATAACGATAGAGCGGCAAGCCACAGGATTCAGCAGCAGCTTTAGCAACCGCAAGGGAAACACCCAGAATTGCATTAGCACCCAAGCGTGCTTTGTTCGGCGTGCCATCCAAAGCAATCATTGCACGGTCAATGGCGATTTGGTCTTCAGCATCCATATCAGCCAAGGCTTCATAGAGTTCGCCATTCACAGCAGCCACAGCTTTGGTAACGCCCTTGCCCATGTAGCGGGACTTATCGCCATCACGAAGCTCCATGGCTTCATGGGCCCCTGTGGATGCGCCTGATGGCACAGCAGCGCGACCGAACGCACCATCTTCAAGTGTCACATCAACTTCAACAGTGGGGTTGCCACGGCTATCGAGAATTTCGCGGGCGGTAATATCGAGAATGGCAGTCATGTGTTGCTCCAAATGTTGATTTGGCGCTGCTTATGGGCATGTCATGTGACGATTGCAAGAAATTTGAGGAGCGTACGTCAAAAAGCTGATTACTTCGAACTCACCAGCACTTGAGGTGGCTTCTGGCGCAGGCTCACCCAAAGTTTCGAGTCGGCCTGCGATTGGCGCTTCAGAAATGTGTAGGGCGTATGGTCCCAACGCAAAATATCATTATGTCGATTATCTAAAATGAAATCGCCCTTGTCGGTGACAACAGTAAGCACAGCATGGCCTTCATTCTTTTCATCAAGCAAAACAGTGATCAGCATCTCATCAGCTGGAACACCCATTTCCTGCAGTAAGCGCTTTTTCAACAAAGCATAGTCTTCACAATCACCAGAATTCGTTGGGTAAGTCCAATTTTCAGCAACGCCATAAAGGTCTTGGTCGCTGATGGGTGCAATCTTAGCATTGGTCGTGCTGTTTACGGCTTCTAACATTTCCCATTTAGCCTGGGACAAAATCAGGCGGTCTTGAGGAGAACCTTTAACATCACATTCTTCTTGGCCAGCAGCACAGAATTTAACAAAACCTACGGGAGGCAAAGATTTGCCAAAAAGCTTCATATTTGCAGAGTGATTTTCAAGTGCATGAGCTTGAACACTGCACAGTATAACGAACAAAACACTGACTATAGACTTAAAAGACATTCGCGGCCCCTGCAAAAGTTAACAAAGTGTTAACTGCAGGTGTCCGCGCTGTAAAGAATAAGGTTAAAAAGTGGTTAACGCATGTTCCCTGTGTGGCCGAGGGAGAAACGGCCGGGCTGCGGCCATACCGTTAAGCCATGAGGTTCTATACCCACGTTGACCTTGATGACTGCGCCCGTTGTGGTGTCGATAGCATAGACTTGGCCATCATAGCGGCCAGCCAGCCATAGCTCTTTGCCATCAGCAGTCACATTGCCCATATCTGGGCTTCCGCCGCCTGGAATTGGCCACTGCGCCACAACTTTATTGGTGGCAAACTCAATCACCGAAACGCTGCCGGGGCCGCCAGCCTTATCTGGCATACGGTTTGAGCCACGATTGCCTACATAAAGTCGCTTGCCATCGCGGCTGGTTGTTAAACCATGGGCACCTTTGCCCGTTTCAATAAATCCAGTTTCCTTGAAAGTTTCTGCATCTAAAAGAAACACGCCATCATTCATCATATCGGTCACAAAAAATGTTTTGCCATCAGGTGAGAGGCGAATATCCTGCGGCATACCTGGCTTTGAAAACTGCAAGCCGCTCACCAATTTCTTCTGCTTCAAATCGATTTTAATAACACTAATTCCATTGAATTCGCAGGTGAAGACCGCGAAGGAATTATCTGCTGAAAAATCGGCATGGTTGATACCGTTGCAGATTGGCGTTTTGATTATATAATTTAGCGCCATGGTGTGTGGATCACGGAATTCCAATTGCCGATAGGCTTCTGCAACAATAATGGCCTCGGTTCCGTCTGGTGTGAAATACACATTGTAAGGATCATTGACGGGAACTTCTTTGCCGGGTTTTCCGGTAAGAGGATCTATCGGAGTCATGCTGCCATGTTCAGTAAAATTGGCCGTATTGGCGACCCACAATGTTTTCAAATCCCATGATGGAATAATATGCTGCGGCCCCAAGCCAACCTTATAAGTGTCGATCACTTTGTGGGTCGCCGGGTCAATCACGCTCACCGAATTTGAAGAATGATTGGGCACATAAATAAGAGAAAGTGCTCCAGCCACAGCTGGGCTTAATTTGTCGCTGCCAATTTCACTGTAAATGTTAACGGGCGCTGGTGTTACAACAGGGCAGCCCTGCCCTTCACAAGCTTGGCCATTTGACGAAAAATTCAGGCCCACCAAAAGGCAAGAAAACAAAGCTTTGAAACGCATAGAATTGACAACCTATGTGAAAAATTTACGGATGATTTAAAAAGTTCCGAATAGCGGTTACAGTCCCATCCACAATCAGGTCAACCCCTAATTGACCAAGCTCGGCAGTAGCATTTTTGGGGTTACCCCCATAAACACCTTCAAGTGCAGAATAAGAACCACTCAGCTCAAGTTTTTCTTGCCGCACCATGTTTGGCACCGTAGCCAATTGCAAGGCAGTGTCTGCCAAGGCTGCATGTGTGCCAATTTCAGTTTTACGAAGCCCTGATTTGAGGAGCGCATCAAAATAAGGCTGTTGGGCAAGCGTATAGAATTCAAGTGCCGCAAAAGCTCGAACACCGGTTGCTTTCCATTGCTTGTTAAGTTTTGCAGCAACCGCAGTTTCATTGCTTTGGTAACTGCCATGATCACCAATAAACACTATTGTATTGAAGCCAGCGTGTTTGAAACTTTTCGCAGCCGATTCTAACATTTGATTGAAAGTGGCTTCAGAAATTGTGATTGTGCCCGGAAATTTCATATGCCCAGTAGGCGGATCGATTTCTCCCTCTGGAACATAAGCAATCACTGGAGCTACAATTGTATGACCGAGTCTAAGTGCAATTTTTTCAGCGAGAAACTTAACTCGTGCATTATGCTTGCCCAAAGCCATGTGCGGCCCATTTTGTTCAGTGCCACCAATAGGGATAATTATTATACTCGAACCAAATGCAATTTTTGTTTGCAATTCTTTCCACGTTAGATCTTCAAGAAAAACTGTGGCGTTGGCTGGACTTGAAAATAGAATGAATATAGCAAAAAGGAGAGCTCTCATGCCCTCCTTCATCGCTTAATCCCTGTATTGGCGCAACTAGCTTTAGTTAGATGACACTTGAGTGATTTGTGTTTCCACAATACGGGCATCTTCATAACCTGAAGCAATAGCCGTTTGCATAGCAGACTGCGAATCGGCCTCATTATCAAAGGGTCCCATTTGCACGCGGTAAAGCGGACCGTTGGCACCAACGGCTTTGATTATTTGCGCCGGACCGAAACCTGACAATTCGTTATACGCTGTCATTGCATGTTCATAATTATGGAACACCGCAACGCGAACCACAAACCCAGCCGAAGCTTCCTGCACTTGTCGCGGCGGCTCATAAGAAACCTGCTGAACATCCGCCATTTTTTTGCGTTTGCGCGGTTGCTCCGAAGCAACTTGAACAGAGCCCACATCAGATTGCGATAGTGATGCCAATTGCGTAAATGAAGCGCCACCATCCAAAGCTTCATTCATGGCCATCACATGCCGCGCGCCATTGTCGTTCAAAGGTGCCGGCCCGATGAGTTGCACACGCACCCGCGCAATGCCTTTGGTGCGATAGCCCAATTCATCCGCAGCGCGTTTAGACACGTCTAAAATTCGTGTATCCACAAATGGGCCGCGATCATTGATACGAACTATTACAGTTTTACCATTTTCAAGATTTGTAACTTTGGCATAACTCGGAATGGGCAATGTGGCGTGAGCTGCGGTCATAGTATTCATATCAAACCATTCGCCGTTTGAGGTTTTACGCTTATGAAAAGCTTCGCCATACCACGAGGCTTGGCCCTTTTTGTCATAACCAGGTTGCTCATGTGGTGTAAACCAACGACCAGCAACTTGGTATGGATCGCCAATATGGCGCTTGCCCCCAGCAAATGGAATGGCACCTCGGCCTTTGTAATAAGGGCTACCCTTGCCTGCAAACGGATCGAGTTTGCCATGCTTGTATGTTCTTTTTGCCGATGGCCTATCAGCGTGATGGCTGGAGCAGGCCGACAAAACCAAGGCACCCAAGAGGCACAAAATGAGTGTAGGGATTGAACGACGCATAACAAACTCCTGTGGTAAAAATACCAGCAGCTAGCGTTTTGCGACTTTTTCGTAAAATTTGAGTCAAATTAGGTGGTTAATTAAACCTTACTGTGCAGGTTTAATCTCAGGTGCAGAACCCGTTGCGAGTGTAACCACTCCAAGCCGTGCTAAATTCTGAGCAGATATAGCAATGCCCTTCTCTGCAGCTTGGCCATAATAGAGTCTGGCTTTCACAAGGTCTTTGGTGGTGCCCCAGCCCATTTCATACATGCCGCCAAGATTATTCAGCGCCCAGCCTTCTTCAGCTTTGGCAGCTGCTTCAAACAAAGTGAAAGCCTTGCTCAAATCACGAGCAACACCCAAGCCTTTGAGATAGAGCACGCCTAAATTATTTTGGGCGACAGCATTGTTCTGGTCAGCTGATTTTTGATACCAACTGGCGGCTAAAATTTCGTCCTTGGCAACACCATCACCGTTTTGCAGCATTTGCCCAAGCAGATTTTGCGCGCCAGAGTGGCCAAGTTTGGCTGCCGATTGTAGAAGTTTAAGCGCCGTTGGCTTATCCGCAACTAGGCCGGGAGCACCTTTGTTCACCAATTTGGCGAGGCGAAATTGAGCCTCTATATTGCCAACCAGCGCCGCTTCACGATACCATTTTGCTGCCTTGCCTGGATCAAGCTTGGCTTCATCGCCAGTTTCATATGCTTCTGCCACTGCCATTTTGGCATCGGGGTCGCCCGCTTTGGCCAGTTGCATCTTTTTTATAAACGGCAGGGCATTCAATGCTGGGTCAACTGCAAATGCCGGTCCAATAAAGCCAGCCACACAGAGAAACCACGCAAAAACAACGTTGGGCAACTTGCTCATTAACCTAAGCACCATATCTCAAAAGAATCTCGCCCCAACACAGCTTGATTACAGTCTTCGAAATCTCTGTGCAACTGATTCATTGGTTGACGCGGCTGAATTCTAAATTTTTGCAAAATGGCCCCCAGCACCCTTTAACCTGCAGTGAGTTGCCATTTAACTTGGCATAGGCAGAGTAAGTGTGCCCATCATCAGCATTGTATATTTTGCCTTTCCATTTGTTTGCACCATTTGGTACCATGCCATCGATAAGTTGAATGCCAATAACCGGGCGCTTTCGCAAAGATTGATTGGGATTATTTTCGTCAAGCTTTGGTGTGCCATCATCGCGCAGTGGCTTGGCTAAGGCGGCAACTTTCGCACAAAGTTTGTCGCCGTAACATTGTTCTACACGCACAGTAAGTTTACCCCCGCTAAGCTTCCACAACCCATTCGAGGAAGTGTCGCCAGCTGTAGAAAAATTCACACCTGCAAGTAAGCTGCCAACAAAAATAACTGTTCCAAGTTTAATCACATTCAACTCCTCAAATTTCTTTGCCCGAATTTTTTTATTGCTATATCATCTATTCCAAAGTTTTGGAGCAGAACTATGACGAATGTTACAAGTTTTAAATCCGCACGCGCCACTTCTGACGCAGACGAATGGCAAATGCGTGTTGATCTTGCGGCAGCATTTAGGCTTGCAGCTCACTATGATTGGCACGAAGCCGTGGCCAATCATTTTAGTTTAGCCGTTTCAAATGACGGCAAAAGATTTTTGATGAACCCAAAGTGGCGGCATTTTTCTAAAATCCGCGCGTCTGAGCTTCTCCTGCTGAACAGCGAGGATAAAAGCACAATGAGTGGGCCAAACGCGCCAGACCTTACTGCGTGGAGTTTGCATGGCCGCTTGCACGCTGCCCTGCCCCATGCCCGCTGCATCATCCATTTGCATCCACATCATGCCACTGCAATTGCGTCCTTGGCTGATCCCGAAATTAAAGCAATCGACCAGAACACAGCCCGCTTTTATAATCGCATTGCAGTTGATATGGGTTATGGCGGTATGGCCAACACCGACGCTGAAGGTGACCGCTTGGCCAAGCTGATGGGCAATAAATCAATTATGATGATGGGCAATCACGGCATTCTAATTTGTGCAGCGTCAGTGGCGGAAGCCTTCGACCTTACCTACTACTTAGAACGCGCCTGCCGCAATTTGGTGTTGGCCTATCAAACTGGCCAAAAACTTCATGTAATGACACCAAGCGTGGCTGAGAATACGGCCCAAGAATGGGAAGCAGACCGCGAACAGTTCCACTCCCATTTTTCAGAAATGAAACTGATCTTAGACGCAAACGATCCAACTTATAAGAATTGATTAGGTAAACAGGAAGTCGTCAGCAGTCAGCAGAATTGGTGCCAAACCTTTAATCGAGATGCTATCTGTTCCATGATACACAGTTACTGAACTGGTGCCGTTTCCAACAATTATTAAGTCACTCATATCGTCAGCGATATTTGCCGTGAACCCTAACTTATCTACACCATCAACAAAATCGTAAATAGTATCCTTGCCAAAAGCTGTGTCTGTAAAGGCAAATTTATCTGCGCCTGACCCACCTGTTAATCGATCATTTCCAAGTCCACCGTTCACGATATCATTGCCAGAGCCACCGTTTAGAGTATCGTAACCAGCAAAGCCAAGTATGGTGTCATCACCTGCGGTGCCAGTAATAAAGTCGTCCCAAGAATTGCCGTTGATTATATTATAAGTAGACACCACCGGAGGTGGGGTCACAACTGTGATGTTATCATCGTTTATAATTGTTCCCGTGGCAGATGCCGTTACCAAGTTCAGCCCAGAGCTGGCATTAGATAGAGTTACGGAAAAAATTTCATTTTGCTCAGCTGAAGTATCTCCAGCAATCAATACTTGAATAATCTTCGATGTTTCACCTGCCGCAAATGTTAAATCACCTTGCAGTTGACTAGAGAAATCAGATGAATTGGCTTGGTTAGTGCCACTGCCTGCAACAGCATAATGAAGTGTTTGACTTGTTTGAGACGCAGTGTCCAATGTAACTGTAAAACTATGGGCAGATGTTCCAGTGTTTCCTTCAGCAACCGAGGTTGACGTAGCTGCGATTCTGACTGCACTGGTCTGAACTCCACCACCTGGAATAAGATCGGCGGCAGACTTTGCCACGCCATTAAAAGAAAAATACTCAACGCCGGAAACGGTGTCTTTGCCTTCTGCTGAATTAGAAATTGTGAACGCCTTTGTTGTTGCATTATAGATAATTTGAAATGATGAAAATGCTCCAGAGTAGACTGCGGTATCGATTCCTGCACCACCACCTATAGTGTCATTCCCAGCACCACCCGTGATAATGTCGTCGCCTGCGCCACCATCAATTTTATCATAACCGTTAAGACCTGATATCTTGTCGTTGCCAGAGGTCCCAACAATATTATCATCCCAAGAGTTACCATTGATTACGTTATAAACAGGAACAGGAGCCGCAACATCATCATTCAAAATTGTACCTGCTGCACTACTTGCCGCCACATAAAGTCCGTTTGTGGCGTTAGAGAGGGTTACTGTAAATGTTTCATTTTGCTCAGTCACTGTGTCACCAGCCACTAAAACTGTAATGGTTTTGCTGGTTTCACCAATTGCAAACACCACATCACCTTGTATTGCGCCTGAAAAGTCGTCGCTGTTTGTTGCAGTGGTGCCGCTGCCGGTTACAGCATAATGTACTGACTGTTGTGTACCAGCAGCTGCATTCAATGAAACTGTAAATGTAAAAGGTTTTGTTCCGCTATTGCCTTCAGTAACAGAAGCAACATTTGCGGAAATGCTAACCGCACTGCGCGGAACACCGCCAGACATCAATTCAGCGGCAGTTTTAGCAACACCATTAAATGTGAAATACTCAACACCCGTAACTGTGTCTGTTCCTTCGGCGGCACTTGCAATTGTAAAGGCTCCCGAACCTTGATCATAGCTAATGTTGAAATTTTCAAATGCACCAGCGTAAACCGCGGTGTCACTATCAGCGCCACCAATAATGGTGTCGTCACCCATACCACCAGTTAAAATATCATTGCCTGCACCACCGTCAAGACGGTTATTGTAAGCATTACCTATAACAGAATCAGCACCGGCACCGCCAACAGCATTTTCAATCACGCATGTGTAAGCAATCGAAATGTTGTTGGTCATATAGTTACCAGAACAGAAAGTTCCAGGCACCAAACTGATGGATGACGAAGTGCTCCAGCCGCTCAAATCTAATGTGTCATTGCCTGCAGAATCGAACAGGCACATGATGGGCTGCAAGTTCTGCGTGAAATCATAAAGTCCACCAGAAACACTGCCGAGAGTGGAATGAAAACCATAGGTGCTATCGCCAGTGCGAGTGGTGGTCTCAACGCCATACATAGCTTGAATAGCCATGATGTCATTGAGCATTGGGGTTTGCGGGGAATACAGAACACCGTTTGAGCCAACCCAATCAGCCCATTGCACCAAACCTTCGCCATTGCTGGCACCACCGCCCCAGTTAGGGCCGAAATAAGACATGACTGAAAGCACTGTGCTATCTTGAAAGCTCGAGGGTGTCCAATCACCCGAGCCATTATATTCGCCCATGTGATCAAGCCCAAGCGAGTGCCCGATTTCATGCACGAATGTTAAAAATCCATGGCGGCCAACCACCGGAGTTTGCAAGTCGCTATAGCCCTTATTGAACCAAACAGTGCCAGCTGTTGGGTAATAAGCCTGAGCGTAACTGACACCTGCTGTGGAATTACCAAACTCAATGTTACTCGTGCTCGATGTTGTTAGGGCCATATCGGGCGCGATAAGATCATCCCACAAGCTCAGCGCCAATGTCGCTTTTTCTTGCTGGGCTGCATTGAGTGCGGAGAAACCTGTGGATTCAGTTGAGCCAGTTAATCCGGTCGTGCTGGTTGGAAATGCATAAGTGATTGTGGCACCAGTCCACTTCGCACCAGAATCCAATTGCGCCAAAATCTGAGCGTTCGTCCAATTAGCAGCAGCCATAAGTTCACCCTTTTTGTTTGGCCTGAATCAAATTCAGACAAAGCTTTCTTCCCAAACAAGGCCTACACGACTGGCATTTCTATTTAGCTAAGAGAAATGATTGGATTTTAATAAAGTGAAATCAATCAGGCAAAATCACGACAAAAATCGTACTTAACTTTGATTTGTGTTACAGTTAAAAAATAGTGTTTAAATTCAAACAGATCAAAAAATTGAGTTTTAAATGAAAATTTTAATTATCGGCGCTGCTGGCATGTTGGGAGGTCAACTCGTCTACAAACTTGCTGCGTGCGGCACCCTCGGCGAATCATCTATTTCAAAAATCACGCGCCATGATGTTGTTTTGTCACCTCCACCGCCGCAATCAAGCTTTCCAATCGAAACAATTATGTCGGATATGGCAGCAGAAGGCCAAGCTGCTGCCGCCATAAAAGATCGACCAGATATAATTTTTCATCTGGCGGCAATTGTCTCTGGCGAAGCTGAGACTGATTTTGAAAAAGGTTACCGAATCAATTTAGATGGAACGCGCAATCTGCTCGAAGCTATTCGCCAGCAAGGGCCAGATTACAAACCAAAACTTATATTCACATCCTCCATCGCGGTGTTCGGAACGCCCTTCCCCACGACAATCGATGATGAGTTTCTATCAGCTCCACTCACCAGCTATGGCACCCAAAAAGCTATCTGCGAATTGTTGATCTCTGATTATAGCAGGCGCGGAATTTTGGATGGCATTGCCATGCGGATGCCAACTGTGTGTGTGCGGCCTGGCAAACCCAACAAGGCCGCATCAGGATTTTTCTCGAATATCATACGAGAGCCTTTAGTCGGCTTGGAGGCGGTGTTGCCAGTTGATGATTCAGTACGGCATTGGCACGCCTCGCCTCGTGCGGCCGTGAACATGCTAATCCATGCTGCCGTATTAGACACCAATAAACTGGGGGAAAGGCGAGCAATAAATATGCCAGGTCTTTCCTGCACTGTGGCCGAACAAATTGCGGCATTAAGCAATGTTGCTGGGCCTGATACAGCAAAACTCATTCGCCGTGAGGCCGATCCAGTTATTCAAAAAATTGTCTCTGGCTGGCCGCAAAACTTTATTCCAAAACGCGCTATTGAACTGGGCTTCGTCGCTGATGAGAGTTTTGAACAGATCATTCGCATCCATATTGAAGATCAATTGCAGGGACACATAAATTGAAAACCTTTATCGTAACACCTGAAACAGTTGAAGCTTTTAACCGCGATGGCGCTTGTGTGATCAAAGGCGCATTTAAGGATTGGGTGGAGATTTTACGCACCGGCATTGCCCGCAACATGGCCGAACCCAGTGCAGATGTTAAAATCTATACTGGAGAAAAAGGTGGTGGGCGCTTCTTTGGCGATTATTGTAATTGGGAACGTATTCCAGAATATCGCAATTTCATTTTCAATTCTGATGCTGCTGCAGTTGGAAAGCAATTGATGGGCAGCCATTCCGTGCGCCTGTTCCACGAGCATGTTTTGGTGAAAGAGGCCGCAGCCGATGTGGCTACACCTTGGCACCAAGATCAACCTTATTATTGTGTTGATGGCGATCAAACCGTAAGCTTATGGCTGCCCCTTGATGTGGTGCCGCGCGAACGCACATTGGAGTTTGTTGCAGGCTCGCAAAGTTGGGGCAAATATTTCAGGCCAGAGCGTTTTAACAAAACGCCACTCAACGAAAATGATGGTCTTGAAGCAGTACCAGATATTAACGGAAATCGAGACGCCTATAATATACTTGGTTGGGCTTTAGAACCTGGCGATGCTGTGGCCTTCAATTTTAAAACCCTGCACGGCGCGCCCGCCAATGGCAGCGCCACAGCGCAGCGCCGCGCTTTTTCACTGCGCTTGCTTGGCGATGATATTCGCTTTGCCCGACGCGAAGGTGTTATCACATCTCCACCATTTCGCGGCGTAACGTTGCAACATGGTGAGGTGATGAACGCGCCAGAATTTCCACTGCTAGGATAACCAAATTGCCCCCAACGGAAAATCGTACGGCTGGCATTTTATGGATGCTTGCAACCATGGTGGGATTCATCGCGCTTGATGCCATGATGAAGTATAGTTTGCAAACCTACTCGCTCGTAGAGGTAACTTGGGCGCGGTTTTTCTTTGCTTCGATACTTGCTGCACTTGTATGTGGAAAGAATTTACCCAAACTCGCCGTAAGCCACATGCCTAAAGTGCAATTGCTTCGTTCGGTTTTTTTGATGACCACCACAGGCCTTTTCAATGCAGGTATTAAAACTGTGCCTCTGGCCACTGGCACAACCATAATGTTTATGAGCCCAATTTTAGTAACTCTGCTCTCAATCTTTCTGTTAGGCGAACATGTTGGCATCCGGCGTTGGGTTAGTATAGTGGTTGGCTTTATCGGCGCATTGATCGTGATGCGGGTGTGGGACACAGGCTTGCAAGGCCTCAACAACGGCGCATTGTTTTTGCTTGCCGCAGCCTTAACAAATGCAAGTTATCAAATCACCACCCGCAAACTACGCAACGACTCACCTTACACATCTTTGCTTTTTACGGCCGCCGCAGGCGCAATTGTAACCAGTTTTATTTTGCCGTGGCACTGGACCATGCCAGATGCAACGGGCTGGATGCTATTGATTGGCAGTGGAATTGTCGGGTGTCTCAGCCATCTCTGTTTAATTAACGCCTTGCAATCTGCACCTGCTTCAGTGGTGGCACCATTTTCTTACAGCTCGATTATTTGGGCCACAACAATGGGCTTCATAGTTTGGGGAGATGTTCCGCAGGCATCAACTTTGCTGGGTGCTGCACTGATCATTGGCTCGGGGCTATATATTTTCCTGCGCGAGAAAACCCTCGCAAAGGCAAATTAGGAATTTTTCTGATAGCCATTGTCACCCTCCCCCAACAGAGAAGAAGGGTGAAATTAAAATGAAAGCATTACTGCGCCGCCACAAACCCACACTGCTTCTGTTCCATGGTGATTTGCTGGGTAATGCGGATGGCGTTTTCGGAGTAGGCTTCTGTTACTGAGCCGTGATTGATGGTTTTGCCATTCAGCGGGCTCACGGCTTCGCACAGGTGGAAGACATGCGGTTCGGTGGACTTCTTGGCTCCGGCTTCGGGTGCAATCCAGTAAACCACATCTTGGCCGTTTGGATTGGCGGCGGATTTTGTGGCATCGGCGACAGCCGATGAATCGCGCGCAATATCTTGTGCCTGCGAAGCCACTTCTGGCGAACAAGCGGTGGTAGCTTGACCCGATTTGATCTGGGTGGCGCAGGCGTTCATGTCTTGCGTGTATTGCTCAACCGATGGTGGCTTTAAGCTCACACCCATCATGGTTGCAAGTACGGCAAGCACAGCGCCAATGCCGCCAGCGATTTGTTTGTTCTTGGGGTCCATGTCCTTGTCCAAGAAGATCAGGGCAAGCAAAGGGAGGAAGGCGATCAATCCAATAATCGCACCAAGCTGGTTCTGAACAAAGAAGCGGAACGGTTCTGCTTTGGTGGCCGGACTGTGGCGGTTGGCGGCCTTCCACAACATGCTGCCAGCAATTGCAAACACGGCAATGCCAACGAGAAGACCAATCAGCAATGGAAGGTTGCCGCCATTGGCAGCATCGAACTTGTGCAGTTTGACAAGCATATAAATGCCAGCAATTTCACCACCAATGGCGACGATCCAGCAGAGCAACGCGAAAATCCGCAAGCGCCGCGAAGCGCCCTTCTGATCTTGCGTGGCCGCCCAAGCTTTGGTTACATCACCTTTTTCTGTTGGCTTATTGTCAGACATTTTTTTATCCTATTTTAAAGATTCTCTATCGTTGCACCAATTTTGGCATACTAAACTTCATAACGATACCTAAATGTGCAGCAACTCGCCCCTTCCATAATCGTCTGGGCGCGGTCCAATTTTATCTTAGGGTCATAGCCTTCGCAAAAGGTGCCATCACGGTTACACGAGAGCAAATGGCCAATCTTGCCTAGGCCCATGTCTTTATAAGTCTCAGCATATTTGCAGCGCGTGATATTGAAATTGAATGTGGTGTCATTGGCTTCCAACACCTCCATTTCCAAAGCGCCATCCGCCGTCCATAATTCATAAAGCTTTATGAAATCCGCCATGGATGTCACCCCACCCGGGGCCTTCGCGGCAAAGGATTTTCCCTCTGCAATGGCTGCTTTCCGAATGGCCGCATCCAAAATTTCCGCAGCCTTAGCCTCCCCCAGCTGCGCCACCATCTCAGCAAAGATGGGGCCGATGACTTGGGCCTGCAGGGTGCGCTTGGTGAGGGTGGGGAGTTCGTGCATGTGATGAGGTAAAACTAGTGGAGAAATATGGGCATTGCAATACTTGCTCGAGTTACCAATAGATGGTATTGAAACGTTTGGAGTAAATTATGTCAAAGAACACATCAGTCGTCCTCGGCAAAGAGCAAGACAAGTTCATAAAAACGCAAATCAAGAATGGGCGGTTTGCCTCGGTAAGTGAAGCGATGCGTGCTGGCTTGAGATTGTTGGAAGAGCAAGAACTAAAAGTTCAAGCCTTGCGCGCCGCCATTATTAAAGGCGAACAAAGCGGCCCTGCAACTGACTTTGACATGAATGAATATCTCGCAAGCAAACGCCGCGTGGCGTAATGAAACGTTTGCGACTAACCCCACAAGCCCGATCTGACCTTGATGGCATTTGGGAATATTCAGCAAAGCAGTGGAGCATCGATCAAGCAGAAACTTATTTGCGCGCATTGAACTCCACAATGCAACTCTTGACCGAGCAGCCCGAACTTGGACGAAAGATTGATGACATTCGAGAAGGTTATCTGATATTCCAAGCAGGCTCACATCTTCTGATTTATCGCTTGAAAACAGATTGCATCGAGATCGTGAGAATCTTGCACAAGAGCAGTGATGTCGAGCGGCATTTGTGAGTTATATGCTCCGCGCCAGCAAATACGAAACAAACGACGCACAAGCACCCTGCATGAAAAGTGCATCCGCCTCATCAACTTGAGCTTTGTCACTTAGAATATTCGCATGACGTATGCCTTCCTCATTTGAAGAATAGGCGTAGAGCAAATCAAATGCCTTTTTTAGTGAGCCGTGCAAGTGACCATTCACTTCCAAAACTCTGATGGCACCTTGCAGGTCTTTAGTATTTGGCGCGAGGCGAACTGCCATGGCCTCGACAGCGTGAATACTCTCACGAACGCTATCCGCCCATTCTGAATTGCGAAGCGCAACTCCTGCTTTGATCAAATGCATTCTTGCGGCGGTCGCATTCCTCGCTTCTGCTTCCTGAATAGCACGCTCAAATGCTGCGGCCTGTTCTTCGGTTCCGATTGCAGCGATATACTGATTGTCAAAGACACGATACACGGAGCGTGCGGTCACGAATGATTCGGTGATTTCTTTCTTCAGTTCAAAGCTACAATTTTCATGTTGAACCACGAATTCTACTAAATCAAATAGTTCACCAATATTGGCCTGTAGGATATTGGTGTTAAGTCTCTTCTGCCAATCGTATGGGCTATTTTCGAATTTTCCTGCCCATTGCTTAAAATATTTTACATGCAAATCCTGTGCAACGCGTTTCCACTTATCGGTGAAATATCCTGAACTTGTTCCATAAAGAGTTTCTCGCTCAATTTCGAGATTTATGCAGTAATCAAGGAGACGTCGCAACTCTTGGGACACATCACCCAATTTGAGTTGAGGTGGGATTGATACAAGGCCAGTTCGCTGAGAGAATGGCAAATGTGAATTGATTTCCATCGGCATACAAATTGCATATCACAATTTGACATACGGGAATCATATTTATTACTCTCACCCTCCCCAAAGCTGGCCCTTTGCTTTCGCAGGGGTGACAGCTAGTTAGTTAAAATCGTAAGTTAAACATAAGCCTTAATAATCCCAATAAAATCCACAGCTTTCAAACTTGCTCCACCAACGAGCGCGCCATTCACATTGGCGATGCTCATCAATTCGTTGGCGTTGCTGGGCTTCACGGAGCCGCCGTAGAGAATGCGGGTTTTTGCACCTTCTTCTCCCATTACCTTAGCAAGGTCGGCGCGGATGTGGGCGTGGGCTTCGGCTATTTCGGCAACCGTTGGTGTGAGGCCGGTGCCGATGGCCCAGACGGGTTCATAGGCGATCACGGTGTTGGCAGCGGTGCAGCCAGCAGGCACGGAACCTTTAAGTTGCTCGGTGAGCACAGCCAAAGTTTTGCCGCCCTTGCGCTCATCCAAAGTTTCGCCAATGCAGATGATCGCATCAAGGCCAGATATATGGGCCAGCACGGCTTTGGCCGAAACCATAGCATCTGTTTCTTTATGGTTGGTGCGGCGTTCAGAGTGACCGACGATTACGGCGCTGGCTCCGGCTTCTTTTAACATGGCAGCTGATACATCGCCCGTGTGTGCGCCACTTGCGGCCGCATGACAATCTTGGCCACCGGTTTTAATTTTGCTACCGCGCGTAACAGATTTCACTTGGCCAATCAAAGTGGCTGGTGGGCAGATCATCACTTCGCATTTGGCTTTGGCGCTTGCCAACATACGGGCCAAACTGCGTGGCTCTTTCAACATGGCTACGCTGCCATTCATTTTCCAATTGCCAGCCACCAGTGGTTTAATTGTGATTGCAGCCATAATATCCTCTTGAATCTGTTGCTTTCTGGCTACATAGCAAACACATGCCGCACTTGCGAGAAGAAACGCAGGTACCTATGATGAAATAACAAGCGATTTGCACTGCCCTGCCTGAAAGGAACTATTGAT
>JANNBH010000075.1:0-35228 GCA_031385245.1 Hyphomicrobiales bacterium
CTCCGGCGTAAATTCTCGTCTCTGCTTGCTCGTCATAAAGTCCTCCTGTTGTAATTATGCTATCAGAAGTCCCTCCACTTTTTCCGGGTAAGTCCAATCATCTTGATCAGGGATCAATTCGTGTCAATTAAATTTGGGAGATACGGTGCGGTGAATTACGGTGCCACCCCACTTAATTATCTGCCATTGAGTATCACGTGAGTTGCTGCTTCTTCGAACAAAAAATAACTTGCAAAACAACATTTACAAAAACGTACATTATACTCATGCGTATCGCCTCCTCAACAGAACTCCGCAACAACTTGGCCAAATATTTGGAATTACGGTGCCCCTCCATTTAATTATCTGCCATTGAGTATCACGCGACTTGCTACTTCTTCGAACCAAAAATTACCTGCAAAACAACACTTGCAAAAACGTACGTATTCGCGTACGCTTCACCTATGCGTATCGCCTCCTCAACAGAACTCCGCAACAACTTGGCCAAATATTTGGATCAGGTGCATGATGATCACACGCCTATGATCATCACCCGCAATGGTGGAAAGTCTCCAGTCGTTTTGATGTCACTTGATGATTATAATTCCGACATTGAAAAACTACGCAAAGCTGCCCATTCAAAGTCAAAGCGGCGATAACTTTATTACCCCATAAGCCGTCACCCCTGCGAAGGCAGGGGCCAGCTTTCTTGAATGCGGAGTTTGCAAGTTGAGCTGGGTCCCCGCCTTCGCGGGGATGACGGCACGAAAAAAGTGTAAAGCAGATTCAGCTAATTCAACGCTGTAGCCACTGCCTTCGCAATCTTCGGCCCCGTTGGCTTGGTTGCGGCTGCGAACCAATCAATAAATTCGCCTTTGCGGCCAAACAGGTATTTGTGAAAATTCCATTTGGGCTTGCCCAACAAGCCAGCCTGCGCCGTAGCCCATTGATAGAGCGGAACTGCGTTCACACCCCTCACCACATATTTTTCCGTGAGCGGAAAGGTGACGCCATAATTGCGTTGGCAGAACGCGCCAATCTCGATGGCTGATCCCGGCTCCTGCCCACCAAAATCATTTGAAGGAACACCGATGATAACCAAGCCCTTATCCTTGTTGGCTTCCCACAGTTTTTCCAAACCTTCATATTGCCCGGTAAACCCACATTCAGATGCGGTGTTCACCAGCAAAACAACTTTGCCTTTGAACTGCTCAAGCGGCATGGGCTTGCCATCAAGGCTAGTGAGATTGAAATCATAGAGAGTGGGCGCAGCGGCCATTGTGAAATCCTTATGCAGATAGTTTAGACAAAAAACCAGCAAAGCGCATTATGCCTTCTGGCCATGGCCCGTGGCCTGATGCAGTGTTGATGTGGCCCGCTTCGCCGGCTTCCACCAAAACCGAACCCCATGCTGAAGCAAATTCCGCAGAACTTTCCATCGTCGCATAAGGGTCATTACTGCTGGCCACTAAGAGTGAAGGAAACGGCAAGCGCGCGCGTGGCACATGCGAAAATATGGGGTCAATTCCTTGCAGCAATCGCAGCGAATTTTCTGATGGTGCTGCCACCAAATAAGCCCCTTTTACTTTATTGAGAGGAGCCAGCTTTTCAGCCGCATGAGCCACTAAACTGCACCCCGCTGAATGGGCCACAAACACCACAGGCTTTGGTGCTGCCACAACCGCAACCACCAATGCATCCACCGCCACCTGCAACGAGCCATAGAGCCAATCTTCCTGCTCCACCAATTGAGCGGATGATAGCTTAGAAATAAGCCGCGTCTGCCAATGCACAGGCCCAGACCCTTCATGGCCAGCGATAACGAGAATCGAGGTTTCGGAAGATTTCATGTGAACTTCTTCACCCCCCAAACCACCATGCCAGCCGCTAACCCCCAGAACGCTGCTCCCACGCCGAACATTACAATGCCGGATGCTGTCACCAGAAACGTGACCATCGCGGCTTCCACATCGGCGGGATCTCTCACCATTGCACTCATTCCGCTCATCAAAGGGGCAAACAGAGCGAGCCCGGCAATTGCTGCCACCAGCTCCTTAGGCAATGCGCCCAGAATAGTAACAAAGCTCATCGCGGCCAAGCCCACGGCCACATAAATTACAAAATACGGATAAGCGATTTTCCAGCGTTGTGTGGGGTCTGGATGTGCGTCTGGCCCGGTGACCAATGACGCAGTAATCGCCGCCATATTCACGGCATGGCCACCGAACGGAGCCGCGATCATCGAACCCAAACCAGTCACCACCAAAGCGCCGCTAACGGGAGGCGCATATCCGCTGGCCCGCATCACTGCAAAGCCGGGTAGATTTTGCGAGGCCATAGTGACCAGATATAATGGCACGCCCAAACCCAGCATCACTGGCCATTCAAATTGCGGCACATCAAATGTGAGTGATGTTATGCCCAACGCACAACACCCGGCCCCCATGCTGCCGCTGAACGCTGCCAGCGCCAAACCCAACACCACAATCACTGGCACCGCATACATGGGATAAATCATCCGTACACTGAAGAATGCTATCACCAAAGGCACTACCATCCACGGTGCTGCGATGGCGGCGTGCGGCACTTTCAAAACATAGGAGAGCAACACGCCCGCTAACATGGCCGCAGCGATGGCGGGTGGCATCCTCTCAATGGCGCGCTCAAATGGTTTCACCAACCCGGTCAAAACCATCAGCGCCCCAGCAAACACAAATGCACCTAAAGCCGCTTGAAATGAAACCCCATGGGCGCTGCCCACAATTAAAGCCGCACCGGGCGTGGACCATGCGGTGAGCATGGGCAATTTATAACGCACGCATAACACCAGCGTGGTGGCGGCCATCATAAAACACAAGATCGCCGCCATGGAAGCTTGTTGCGCCAGCGTGGCCCCAATGGCTTGGGCTGCTTGCATTAAAACCAAAATTGTCGACGCAAACCCAATGATAACAGCCGCCAGAGCAGCCGATGTGAGCGAAAGCCAGTGTTTCATACCAATGGAACTCCAGGTTCATCTTTGGCCACATGCAAAATGAGCGAGGTTTTCACGCTCTCTACATTCGGTGCTTTGGAAAGCGCACCCAGCACAAAACTTTGGATCGATTGCAAATCCCGCGCTGCACATTTCAGCATAAAATCCGCAACACCTGAAACCGCGTAACATTCGCGCACAATGGGCCAGCCTGATACGCGGCGTTCAAATTCTTTCATTTCATGTTCGGCCTGACTCTTCAAACCTACCAGCGCCCACACCTGCGCGCCATAACCCAGTTTCTCGCCATCAAGCAGCGCGCGGTAGCCTGTTATAAAACCCGCCTTCTCCAGCGCCTGTACGCGGCGCAAGGTGGGCGGCGGCGAAAGCCCCACGCGCGAAGAAAGCTCCACATTAGAAACCCGCCCTTCGCGTTGCAGCTCCTTCAAAATTTTCCAGTCAATCGTATCGAGATCATCAGCGTTGTTCATAGGCCAAGCTTATAGCAATAAAATTTCGTGATACCAGAAGCAGCATGTTCACAACACCTTGTGGCCCCTTGCCTCGCACCCCATATGAGCTATGCTGAATAATCATAGCTCATAGGAATCCCTGATATGTCGTCCCGTCATGCCCGAGTGATTGTACTCGGCTCCGGCCCTGCCGGTTATACTGCCGCCATCTATGCCGCCCGCGCCATGTTGCAGCCCTTGGTGATCCAAGGCATCCAACCCGGTGGCCAACTCACCATCACCACTGATGTGGAAAATTATCCTGGCTTTGCCAAAACCATCCAAGGTCCGTTCCTGATGGACGAAATGAAGGCCCAAGCCGAACATATGGGTGCCGAGATTGTGTCTGACACAATCACAAGCGTGGACCTGAAAGCAACACCCGTGAAACTCATTGGCGATAGTGGTGTGACTTATACTTGCGACGCGC
Source organism: Hyphomicrobiales bacterium (assembly GCA_031385245.1). Lineage (GTDB taxonomy): Bacteria > Pseudomonadota > Alphaproteobacteria > Rhizobiales > Aestuariivirgaceae > Aestuariivirga. Next base: position 3,896 of record JANNBH010000075.1, read on the forward strand.
TGATCATCTCGACGGGTGCTCAAGCCAAATGGCTGGGCTTGCCCAATGAACAAGCCTTCCAAGGCTTCGGTGTTTCAGCTTGCGCCACCTGTGATGGTTTTTTCTATCGCGGCAAAAAAGTTCTGGTGGTGGGCGGTGGCAACACCGCTGTTGAAGAAGCTTTGTTCCTCACCAACTTCGCAACTGAAGTTGTCGTCGTGCATCGCCGCAATGAATTTAAAGCTGAACGCATTTTGCAAAACCGCCTTTTCGCCCACCCTAAAATTAAAGTGATTTGGGATACGGCATTGGAAGATGTGCTGGGCACCACGGAACCACGCGGTGTGACCACTGCGCGATTAAAAAACGTGAAGACCAATGCGATCACTGATTTAACAGTGGACGGCATCTTCATCGCCATCGGCCATAAACCAGCAACTGAACTGTTCGAAGGCCAATTGCCTTTCAAGAACGGCAACTATCTGGTCACCGCCCCATGGTCCACCGCCACAACTATCCCTGGCGTGTTCGCGGCCGGCGATGTGACCGATGATATTTACCGTCAAGCTGTCACAGCTGCTGGCATGGGCTGCATGGCGGCACTGGAAGCTGAAAAATACTTACATACAAGAACTGAGATCAAACACGCGGCGGAGTAATTTAAATGGATTGGGACAAGCTGCGGATTTTTCATGCGGTGGCGGATGCAGGAAGCTTCACCCATGCGGGCCACGAACTGCTCTTATCTCAATCCGCCGTCAGCCGCCAAGTCTCAGCGCTTGAGGAAGATTTGCATGTCACCCTGTTCCACCGCCATGCGCGTGGGCTTATTTTAACTGAGCAAGGCGAAGTGCTCTATCGCACCGCACATGAAGTGTTCACTAAATTAGCTGCCGCAAAAACGAGGCTGATGGATTCAAAAGAAAAGCCATCAGGTGAGCTCCGCATCACCACCACAGTGGGTTTGGGCTCGGTATGGCTAACCCCGCGCATAACTGAATTTATTGATCTCTATCCCGACATTAAAGTGTCACTGATGTTAGAGGATTCCGAGCTAGACCTTTCCATGCGCGAGGCTGATGTGGCCATTAGGCTGCGAAGGCCCACCCAGCCTGATTTGATTCAGCGCAAACTCTTCACAGTGCATCACCATGTTTATGCATCAACAGATTATGTAAAACGCCACGGCATTCCAAAGTCCGTCGAAGATTTAGACAAACACCGCATCGTCACCTTCGGTGAAACTGAAGGTTATTTGACAAATCTAAACTGGCTAGAGACCATCGGCCGCGAAGAATCCAGCCCACGGAAATCAGCACTGCGCGTCAACAATGCATATGGCGTGCGCCGCGCCGTGCAAGCCAGCGCCGGCATCGGTTCAGTGGCGGATTATATGGTGGCCCCTGACATGAACTTAGTGCTCATCGACCTGCCCCTAGACGCCCCCCAATTCGACACCTATTTCGTCTACCCCGAAGAGTTGAAAGACACCAAACGCGTAACAGCCTTCAGAGATTTCATCGTCGGCAAGGCGCGGGAGTGGAGTTTTTAGGAGTACCAAGAGCTATTTCATAACATATCAGTTAAATAATTTTTCCATGCTTTCAAGACCAGATTCCAAGAGGATTGAATAGAAATGAAGGGCCAATGGGTTGGATCTTACATGGGAACCAACAATGGACAAATTGTTGTAAACCTCGATGAGCTTGAAAATCATTTTGAGGGTGTTGCCTACCTTTTCGATTCTCAGATGGACCTTCCTGCAACAGTTGCGACAATCAAAACTCCAAACAAAGCCTCCAAGTTTGATTTAGCCATACCCCTTGCTCCTGTTGATAATTCAACTGGCAATCTTTTGAATCCAGAAGAATTCGTTGCCCGCTATCCAAACGTAATTTTACCCACTTCAGCTTCAACCCACTGGGAAAAAACAACCAACGGGCTCAATGTCAGTTGGCAGACAAATATTGGTACATCAGGCACGACCTATCTTCCTCAAAGCCATTCTGACAAACCTTCTGAACTAAATGCAATTCAATTGAACAGCTGGTCACAATTCAGAGATTGGGCCGACACGCAAAGTCCTTACAAACTCGTATTCAGAGGTCAATCAGATTCAAATTGGCGATTGAGAACATCTTTCCATAGAAATGGCCGATTTAATTTGCAAAAATTTAAAGCGCTAGACATCCCCAGTTTGCACAACCAGCTCAGTAATCTCACATTGCATCCGTTCGATCTCGCAAAGCCAATCGACTATGGAGCATTCGTGGCATTGGCGCAGCATCACGGATATCCTACTCCGCTTCTTGACTGGACTTACTCACCCTTTGTTGCTGCGTATTTTGCATATTGTGATGTGGTACAGGCCAAAAGTACCGAGGGCCAAAAGATAAGAATATTTGCATTTGACGCCGTAAAATGGTCATCAGACCTTGAGCAGTTGCGTATCATTGACTCTTCTAAACTTCATTTTTCAATGATCGAAGCGTTGGCTTTGAACAACCCTCGCATGGTGCCTCAACAGGCACTTGCAAGCGTTACAAATGTCGATGACATCGAATCCTACGTCCGAAATCGAGAACAACTCAATTCGAAAACCTACTTACAAGCAATAGACTTGCCCGCAACAAGCAGAAATGAAGCCATCAAGAATCTAAATATGATGGGTATAACAGCTGGCTCACTTTTCCCGGGAATCGATGGAGTTTGTAAACAGCTTAAAGAGCGCTATTTTAATTTCTGAATATTCAGTTTTTATGATGCAATCAAATTGTTCAGACGCGAAACTCAATTCCTTTCCTCAACCCGGAAAGCTCTGCACTCCAATATCAATCACAGCACCATCCTTATCCAGCACCAAACAATTGCCGCTTTCCATGCCTTGAATGTAGCAAAACAGGGGCAGTTTTGCTTTGCGGTATTTGGTGAATGTGGCAGCATCCATGCTTTCATTAACTGTGAACGGGAACTCGCTGTCCACCACTAATTTTTCGACCGAAGTCATAAAGCCGCCGCCTGAAATCCAGTCTTTCAAAGTGGCACCCAAAGCTTTGGCATTGCTGGCAGGTTCTTGGGTGAAATTCATCAAGAATGCTGTGTCGTGCTCTTGCATGAAAAGTGGGTTGCCAGCCTTGTTGCGGATAACCAAAGTGACAACGGCTTTTTCACATGTTGGCCCTTGCGCGAATGCTTCAATCGTTGTGCCGCCCACCCAAGCCCGCGATGCGCTGGCATTACAAGCCGCCTCAGCCTGAACAGGAATAACAGCGCTCAAAAAAGCCAATGTTGATAAGATGTGTTTCATTTCAACTCCCCATCAATGCCACAGCATCGGCACCAAGCTTGCTAACAAAGCAGCGGCCAAGCCCCAATTGATATATCGGTAATAACGCTCATCATTCAAAATATGCTTGAGGCCCGCCCCAAACAAAACCCAAGTGAGCGCACTGGTGAAGCCCATAAAAACAAACGTGCCCACAACTGCTAGAACACCAATCGTGTAGTGAGTAGCAACAGTATAGGCCGAAAGCGCCGTCACCGCCATAATCCACGCTTTCGGGTTAATCCACTGAAAGGCCGATGCCTGTAGAAATGTGACGGGTTCGCCCTTGGCAATGCCATCATCGGCTGAAGGGGTGGACACGGCAATCTTCCACGCCAGCCACACCATATAAGCAGCGCCTGCATATTTGAGTGCCACATAAATCCACGGATAAGTTTCAAAAACCTGGCCTAGCCCAAAGCCAATGCAAGCGATCATCGCGGGAAAACCAATGGCCACACCCAGAATATGAGGCCATGCACGGCGCACACCAAAGTTTATACCAGTGGCCAATAGCATGGTGTTGTTCGGCCCCGGCGTGAAAGCCGCAATGCCACCAAATACAAAAAGCGCTAAAAACAGATCATAAGTCATGCGGCCAGCATAACTGATTCATCAGAAAAAGATGGGGTCTTTTTCCATGCCTTTGTAAACATCCGCCACAAACTCACCATAGCCATTGTAAAGCACACTCGGCACGCGCTCGCCGGTGCCTAACACTTCCTCAGTGGCTTGGCTCCAGCGTGGGTGCGGCACTTCGGGGTTCACATTGGCCCAGAAACCATATTCTGATGACTGAATGGCTTGCCAGAAATTCATCGGCTGCTCAGCCACAAAGCTGATTTTAACAATCGACTTGATTGATTTGAAGCCATATTTCCAAGGCGTGTGCAATCGAAGTGGCGCACCCATCGATTTAGGTAAGTCCTTGCCATAGGCACCCGTGGCAATGAACGCCAAATCATTCATCGCTTCAGCCATGCTTAATCCTTCAACATAAGGCCATGGATAGCCGCTAAAGGAATTGGGGTCTTGGCCGGGGGCCATTGCCGGATCATTAAAAGTTTCAAAGCGAATATACTTGGCTTCAGCTTTAGGCTTGGCCAGTGCTACCAAATCTTTCAACGCAAACCCAGTCCACGGAACCACCATAGACCACGCCTCTACGCAGCGATGGCGATAAATGCGGTCCTCAAGCGCCATCATTTTAATCAAGTCTTCCGCTTGGAAAGTTAGCGGCGCATCAACCAACCCATCAATAGTAATGCTCCATGGCTTTGTGATCAGCGCTTGGGCTGCATCCGAAATGCTTTTGGATGTGCCATATTCATAGAAATTATTATAAGTGGTGTTTTGCAATTCATCTGTAATCGGTTTGCCAGCATCGGCATATTTCGGATTAACGGCCGCTTGTGCCGTCCCAATGAGAGGGAGCGCTGCAAGCCCACCAACAATTTGGCGGCGGTTGAAAAACAATGATTCAGATGTCACTTTGGACTCTGAAATTTCCCAACCTCTACGTTTTAAAATGTTCATGGGCACAAATCCTCTTTAGCTTATCTAAAAGCTAAGGTGATTTGCACCCATAAGCAATTCAAGTCTGATCACGAAACAGTTAGCGGCCTAAAAAATCACCTTTACCAACCTCAACGCCAATGCTGCGAATTAGGTTATGAGCCGTTGCCATGTGGAAATAATGGTTTGGCCAAACTGCGCCATTCAAATAGTCGCTGCCGTTCAATTCAACGTCTTTGCCACCGACTTTAAGCTTTACCATCCGCGTCGCAGCACCTTCAAATTTTCCGGCATCGATGCTCTTGATAAAATCGACAGTTTTGTCGATGCGGGCATAAATCTCTTCAAATGTTTTTTCAACGTCAGGATAGCTTGGAATATCTGTGCCAGACAAACGCGCTGCACATCCCTTAGCTTGATCGCACATGATGAGAATTTGCGCCGTCAAAGTTAACATATCGGGATAGGTACGCAGGTTCAAAACCACCGATTTATCGAGCTTCCGAGCATCACAAAAAGCTTCGGCTTTTTTCAAAATCTTAGTAATCGAACCAAGGTTTTTCAACAGAAATGGAATTGATTGAGCATACATGTTTGTCGTCCTTTGTTACTTTAAATTGCCGCAGAAACGCTGAATGCGCGTGCAAGCATCTTCCAATATGGGGGTAGCGGTCGCATATGAAATGCGGAAATAGGGCGAAGTGCCAAATGCCGCACCATGAACAGCGGCCACACCTTCAGCGGCCAGAAGTTCCGAAACAAAGTCTTCATCCGTTGCAATCACTTTGCCAGAAGGCGCTGTTTTACCAATGGTGCCAGCACAGGAGGGATAAACATAAAACGCGCCCTCAGGTGTTGTGCATTTTATGCCATTGGCTTGGTTCAACATCGAAACCACCAAGTCGCGGCGCTCCACAAATACTTTATTGTGTTCAGCAATAAAATCTTGGGGGCCATTCAAAGCTTCAACAGCTGCCCATTGGGCAATTGAGTTGGGGTTTGAAGTGGATTGTGATTGCAGCTTGCCCATAGCTTTAATCAAAGTCTCTGGCCCGGCAGCATAACCAATGCGCCAGCCGGTCATGCAATAGGATTTGGAAACACCGTTCATCGTTAATGTGCGGTCATAAAGTGCCGGTTCAACTTCCACAGGTGTGCAGAATTTGAAATCATCATAAACCAGATGCTCATACATATCGTCGGTCAGCACCCATACATGGGGGTGCTTCACCAAAACATCAGTTAGCGCTTTCATTTCAGCATGAGAATAAGCCGCACCTGATGGATTTGAAGGTGAGTTCAAAATCAACCATTTGGTTTTTGGTGTAATGGCTTTTTCCAAGTCAGCTGCTTGCAACTTGAAGCCTTTGGCGGCGTCACCCTGAACAATCACCGGCTTACCACCAGACAGCAGAACAATATCAGGATAGCTCACCCAATAAGGTGCTGGCACAATCACTTCATCGCCGGGGTTTACCGTGGCAAGCAACGCGTTGAACAAAACCTGCTTGCCGCCCGTGCCAACTGACACTTGGCTTACCTTGTAAACCAAATTGTTTTCACGTTTGAATTTGGCAACAATGGCTTTCTTCAATTCAGGAATACCGTCCACCGCCGTGTAACGCGTCTTTCCAGAATTGATTGCAGCAATGGCAGCATCTTTAATGTTGCGCGGCGTTTCAAAATCAGGCTCACCTGCGGCAAGGCCAATCACGTTCTTGCCCTCGGCCTGCATCACTTGCGCTTTGGTGGTGATGGCAATGGTGGCTGATGGTTGAATGCGGTTCAGTGAATCAGAAATAAAGCCCATAATAAACGCCCTGTTGAATTTGGCTCTCTCTAAGGCTTTGTGAGTGTTGCAGCAAGTCTCAATCCACACCATTATGGGGTTATGAAATCAGAGACATTCCATATTATCGGCGGGGGCATTGCCGGATTAGCCAGTGCCATTGCCGTAGCCAATGCGGGTCACCAAGCTATCGTGCTGGAAAAAGCCGTTAAATTTGAGGCCATTGGCGCTGGCCTACAGCTTGGCCCAAACGCGGTGCGCGCCTTACAGCAGTTGGGCGCTTGGGATGCGGTTTCGCCCATTACATCATCGCCTTCAGAAATTCACATTCGCAATGGTGTAAATGGCAAAACATTGAAACGTATTCCATTGGGCACATCATTTGAACAGCGGTTCGGAATGCCATACCGAGTCGCCCACCGTGCGGATTTGGTGCAAGCTTTGCTAGACGTCGCAAAATCAAAACCGCAAATCGCCATCAAAACAAATGCTGAAATTCTCGACCACACGGTTTTTGAAAACGTTATCGCGGCCGATGGCGTTTGGTCAAAAACGCGTGAATCCCTTTTTCCAGGTTCAGCCGCTGTTGTAACGCCTGAAATTTTTTACCGCGCCCTGCTTCCCAATCCAAACACCAATTGCGTCACACTTTGGCTTTATCCGGGTGGGCATGTGGTGCATTACCCAATTGGTAATCCGCTTCAATTAAATCTGGTGGCCATCACTCAAGGCCAAGCACCACTGAAGCATTTTGCCAATGCCTGTGATGAGTTGAAAAATATCCTTACCCAAGTTTCAGAATTCACCACTTGGCCAGCAGCCTATGTGAGGCCTCTCAAAAAATGGAACCATGGTAATGTGATGTTGATTGGCGATGCCGCTCATGGCACTCTGCCCTATTTGGCGCAAGGTGCGGCCATGGCCTTGGAAGATGCGGCGGCTTTGAGCCCAATTCTGAGCAACAAAGGTGAAAACTCAGTTTCAGAAACATTCGAAACTCTGGAGAAACATCGAATGAAGCGAACCAATTTATTACATCGCTCAACAGTTGCAGTCGGAAACATTTATCACTTGAAAGGTTTCCCTGCTGCGATACGAAATGCAGTTTTTAAAATCGCGCCATCAAGCTTATTTTTGAACCAGCAATCTTGGCTCTATAAATAAAACCGGCCACCCTGAGGTGGCCGGTATATTTTTTTTAAAAATCAATCTTTGAAATTAGTATAATTTCCGCGATTAGGTTGATTTTGACCACCTTGGCCGCCTGGCTGTGGAATGCTGAGATTGCAACGGTATGGTTGCGCCGCTACGAATGATACTGGCGCTTTAGATTGTGGGGCCTTGCAAACAACGATGCTTTGGCATGATGAGTTGTTTTCAACAAACCACAATGGCTTGCCTTCGCGGCGCACAACTGTTTCGCAGCATTTCACAAACTTCTGTTTCGAATTTGCGTGGCAAAGACGCAAATCATTTGTGGTGCTGGCATTGGCGCTGAAGCTTGAAAGTGCAAGCGCTCCCAAAGCTACAACTGCGGCGAGGGTTACTGTTTTGGCTGATACATAAATGTTGGTCATGGGTTTCTCCTATTGGGTTGAACGATCATGACTGATCGATGGCGTGAATATGGCAAACCTGAGATGAGAACACCCTGAACATAGCATTCATCTGGCATTCATTCAATCCAGCACCAGGGAATAATCGTAAAAATTCAGCGTAACATTATCATCGCAACTCAATCGGAGACGCCCCAATGAAGAAAATTACTGCACTCACTTTAGGATTTGGACTATTATATATGGCCCCATATGGAATTGCTATGAACAGCGGTGGTGGAGGCAGTGGCACCACAGCTTCACCAACCCAGTTGGTTTGCAAAACTGGCGAAGTAATAAAAACCATTCGTAAAAAACACAAAAAGACAAAAAAGATTTGCGTGAAAGCAACTGCTGGCATAATTCCTGATTCAGAAATGTATGACCAAGGCCGTCTTCTTGCTAGACAGGGTGAATATGAATGGGCGCTCACCGTGCTGGCTGCTGTTCAAGACAAATCAGACCCAGACGTTTTAAACATGATGGGTTACAGCAACCGCAAGGCGGGCCGCTTAGATGTGGCCATTACCTATTATCAAAAAGCGCTTAGCTTGAAACCAGATTTCACTTTGGCTCGCGAATATCTGGGTGAAGGTTATGTGGCTGCCGGCAAGCTGGATTTGGCCCGCGCGCAGCTTGATGAAATCAAGAAAGTAAGCGGTACCACTAGCGAAGAATATATTGATCTCGCCGCCGCAATTGATGGTGCCAACATTTAATTAAACTGGGGGCGTAAGCCAGCGCAATGTGCTGCGCCCCCATTCTCCAAGCCCAAGCCTTATGGCCAGTGCGGGCAGCAGCATTTGCAAATCTGACTCAAGGTTCCACGGCGGATTGATAATGATCAAACCTGAACCCGCCAATCCTCCACGTTCAAAAGCAGCCTTCACGCGCAGCTCAACTTGCAGCATATTGGGCAGAGCCATTGCCTGCATGGCACCGATAAATTTTTCCGCAAAGGCTTCGGTCGTCACCGGATACCAAATGACAAACACCCCTGTCGCAAAACGACGGTACCCAAAAGCAAGCGCCTGCACTGTGCGCTCTGTTTCATCCAAAACTTCAAAGGGCGGGTCAATCAAAACCAGCCCACGCCGTTCGGTAAATGGCAATTCGGCTTTCACGCTTTGCATATAATCCACATTGCTCACGCGCAAACGTTTGTCTCGCCCGCAAAGCTCCTGCAATGTTTGCACATCTTGCGGGTGCAGCTCATTGGCAATCACCCGGTCATTAGCGCGCATCAAATCTAAAACCAGTTTTGGCGAGCCTGGATAAAATCGTGTGCCCCCGCCAGAGTTCATGCCCGAAATCACACTGCGGTATGGTTCAAGAATTTTTTCAACATCAACGTCAAAAGCTTCTGACATTTTTCCAATGCCGCCTTGCCACTCCCCCGTCTTCAAAGCTTGCACGCTTTCAAGATCATAAAGTCCAATGCCTGCATGAGCATCGAGAAAAGCAAAGGGTTTGTCTTTGCCCTTCATCAACTCTAAAATGCGTGCCAGCACCGCATGTTTTAAAACATCTGCGTGATTTCCAGCATGAAAAGCATGGCGATAGTTCATGCGCGAAACACCACGGCAGCGCCCAATGCAATCAAAGTGAATCCCAAAACATGCTGCAGGGTGATAGTTTCTTTAAGATAAAAAACCGAAAACACAATGAACACTGAAAAGGTTATCACCTCCTGCATAGTTTTAAGTTCTGCCGTGCTATAAACCGCGCTGCCCAAACGATTGGCTGGAACTGCCAAACAATACTCAAAAAACGCAATGGCCCAGCTTGCCAGGACCACCACCCAGAGGGGTTTAGATTTGAATGCAAGATGCCCATACCACGCAAAGGTCATAAAAACATTGGAAGCAATCAACAGCGCGATGGGCATGATGCTGGCAGAACTAAAGCTGGGCATTGTAAATCCTAATTTAATGTTGGTAGCGGCATAGCCTTTGGCGGGCAAAGCGGTCAACATGGTTAACGGGATGGCAACCTTTTTGAACGCAAACTCCAAACTTAAAGGTTTTCAATGTGGAGTTTATGATGCGTTGGTATGTTGCATTGGTTTTGGTGTTTAGCTTGAATTCTTCGACACAAGCTGAAACTTTATCGCCTTGGTTTGGCAGTGAAGCATCCGCTCCTGAACAATTGAACTCGCTGGGTCATGAGCAGCAGATCATTGATTCTACACAAGTTTCTGCAGCAGATGTTGAAATCATCTGCCCAATTGAAGGTTGCCCACCTGTGGTAAACTTTGGTAAATAATCTGAATAGGCCGAGCTACTCCACAATGCTGCCACAGGTTTGGTGTTGTAAGGCCTCATATCAAGGGGGATTTTGACTATGAATATGACGACCAAGTTTATTTCGCTGCTGGTTTTAAGTGCCAGCCTTTCAGCTTGCGCCAACATGAATGTGTTTAAGGATTCGCCTTCCTCACAACCCGCAGATTTGGCAGCGCAACCAGATTTAACACCTATGGCCCCAACACAAGTTACTGCTGGCCAAATTAAATCCATGCTGGTTGGCAAAAGCTGGCGCTGGGTTGGGCCTAAGAACAGCGGCGTAACACTTTATTCGCCAGATGGCACATCGCTGGTCGAAGTAACTGGCAAAGGCACCACGGGTGGCAAGTGGACCGCTAAAGATGGCCAATTATGCGAAAGCTTCGCGCCAGCGCCATTCCTTCCGCAAGGTGCCCCAATGACCTGCCAGCCTTTCAGTGCAACTGGAACGCCTGGGCAATATCGCAATGGCCAAGCCTCTTTTGCTTTGGCTTCTTAACGCAAACCTTTTTCCTGCCATAACTTGACCATGCTTTAGCCAACTCACCCCATCAATATCAGAGGTGAGAGTGAGGCAACATGGCAACAACACTAAACCGCAGAAACTTTCTGAGCGCAGGGCTGGCATTCGTGGCTTTAGCTACGGCTGCACATGCAGAACACCCGTTCTATGGCGGCATTGATTTCACGCGCAACCCAGCTTTAATCCCTCCAGCAGAATCACCAATTGATTTTCCAGTTCAAACTGGTGAAGCTTCAAGACTATCAGCAAAGTTTCGCCGTCAACAAGTGACCATCGGTTCGCAAGAGCCAGCAGGCACCATCATTGTCGATCCCGCCCACAAATATCTCTATTTCATTTTGGGTGGTGACCAAGCCATCCGTTATGGCGTGGGAGTGGGCCGTGATGGGTTTGCATGGTCGGGACGGGCCATCATAGGCATGAAGCGGCGCTGGCCGCGCTGGGTGCCACCAGAATCAATGGTTGAGCGCGATATAAAAGCCGCAACATGGGCCAATGGTATGCCGGGTGGGCCCGAAAATCCGCTGGGCGCGCGGGCGCTATATTTGAATGCCAATGGCATCGACACTTTATATCGCATTCACGGCACCAATGATCCTTCATCTATCGGCAAGGCCTTATCATCGGGCTGCGTGCGCTTGTTGAATGAAGACATCGCCGATCTCTTTGAACGGGCACAGGTGGGCACGCAAGTTCTGGTGCTGGCACCGGGTACATTATAGCGCACTTGCGATAGCAGCGCTGCTGTGGCACATCGACCTTGGAAACATGATGAAGCAAACACCACTCACATTCAAATTGGCCAGCCTCGCCTGTGGGCTGTTGTTGGCTGCTTGCTCAAACGGGCCGAAGGGTGTTCGTGTCGTCAATGGTGGCACATCTGCTTATACAGATAAACAAAGTGCGCCCATCCGCAATTTATCTGCTGTCGAAATTGGCCAATCAATAATCGGTAAGAATTTTCAATATACCAGAAAAGATGGCAGTGGTTTTGTAACCTATAATGCAGATGGTAGCTTGAGCATCACCGATGATCAAAAAGGCCAAAGCAGTGGAACTTGGCGCGTGTCAGGCGATCAATTCTGCGAAGTTTTCGGCGCCGGCGCTGTGCAGGAATGTGGTGTCTTCAAAAATACGGGCGACGCTTATTTTGCGGCCAATTCGCGCCTTGTTGAAATGCAAATCTAAAAAAAACGGCGGGCCACCTGACCCGCCATTATTATCAAAAATTCTAACTCACTTTGGCTCTGGCGGAATTTTGCCATTTGGTGTCAAACCATCCACAACCTGTGGCAAAGTTTGAGCAAGGCGAGCGAGCAATTCTTCAGGTGTCAAACCTGTTTGTTTGGCAATCATTGCAACTATATCTGGGCCTAAAGCTTGGCTCAATTGGCCACCATTGATGGCGGTGTTTTGGCCTGTGCCAACCCATGAACCCGCAACATCGCCTTGACCATTTTTGGTGAATTGATCAAGCAAGCCACCAAGTGCTCCACCAATTCCACCCGGAATTTCAGCAGGCGCAGCAACTGATGGAACAGCAGCACTGCCACCTAAGCCTTTTACAAATTCGCTAATCTTGTCGCGGTTTTGATAACCAGCAATTGCAACCAAACCCAACAAAGCCGTGAGTGAAGGCATCTTGTTCGCCATTGACATTCCCTTTCATGAAACGAAACCAATAAATATGATCTCTAGGTGTCAAATTCAAGACCGCGCCCAACTGGTAGTGGGTCAATTTGAATTTAAGGATAGCTTATGATCGCCGCCTTGGTGTGTCTCCAATCATCTCAATTGCGGACACAAAATCCTAGCAGCCAAAACGTCGCTAAGGGCCAGAAGGAGACCTGACAAAGGGAAGTTTAGTCAGCTGCAATGACCCAAAATCCGTTAGGAGTTTTCACGGTTTCACAGGTGACAGATGGGTTAACGGGAGACGATGTCGGGCGCGCAGAAGGTTTGAGACAGAAGATTTCAGGCACTACGCCCCGGTACCGGTCCATCCTTTCAACCTCTGCAATTCTGATTGCATCTTTGCGATCTCTAGGGCACGCGCGTGATCGTGATCCGGGCGCTCCAACTCCCGCTGTTTCTCCTTACGCCTTCGCGCAACGGCTGCCTCACTTAGAAAAAACCACCATGTGCCAAGGCCCAAGACGACGATGATCGTTGAAACTACAATGAACAAGTGCCCCTCCTCTGGATGTGTGTCGGGCGATGCCAAAAATCTCAGAACCGGAAACTAGAGATCAATTATTCTACAGGACAGCCTAAGTAGAGTCAAAGCGACATCCACGGGATGTACGGTAGACTGGGATCGAGTTTTGCGAAAAAAAGCTTCATTGGCAAGATCGGACCTTCGCTTTGAGGTCCGCTCAGGGTCAAATTCGTCGGTTCGGTCTCGCGCGTCACATATCTGGTCAAGAGACAAAAGCGGAAATTCAGACTGACCTACTATCGCCCAACCCGCCCATTGTAGCTTTCGTAAATGTAATGCTAAGCTTAGCGCCACGCCCGATTGTGGGTCTAACTGGGAGCACTAAGATGGGAATTATCTGGACAATTATTATTGGTTTTATTGCTGGCGTTGTTGCCAAATTCATTATGCCTGGCCCTAATGAACCACAGGGCTTTATCCTCACCACAATTCTTGGCATCGTGGGTGCTGTAGTGGCTCAATATATCCCAGTGGTCCAAAACTTTGGCCCAATCATCTCAGCAATCATTGGCGCAATCGTAGTGCTGTTCGTATGGGGCATTATTTCAAAAAATAAAGCTGCCTAATTACTGAATAAACGGATTTGTCAGCCGCTCATCGCCGATGCGGCTGGCATTTCCATGGCCCGGCAAAAACATCACATCATCGCCGAGCGGCAGAATTTTTTCTTTGATTGATGCGATCAAGATTGCGTGGTCGCCACCGGGCAAATCAGTGCGGCCAATTGAATTCTGAAACAGCACATCTCCCATCAAAGCGAATTTATTATCTGCATTGAAAAACACCACCGAACCTGGCGAATGTCCCGGCGCTTCAATCACGCGAAAATTTAATCCACCCACTGTCACCACGTCGCCCTCCTGCAACCAGCGATCAGGTGTTACAACGCGGGAACCTTGAATACCAAAAGCAGCACCGCGTGCTGGCAAGTTATCAAGAAAAGTTTTATCACGTTCATGTGGGCCCTCCACTTTAACACCCAGCGCTTCTGCCAGCTCCGCAGCCCCACCCGCATGATCAATATGACCATGGGTGAGGAGAATTTTTTCAACCTTCACGCCAGCTTGCTTGATCGCAGAATGAATGAGTTCCAGATCACCACCCGGGTCAACCACCGCTGCAACTTTCAAATCATCGTCCAACACCAATGAACAATTTTGCTGAAAGCCTGTAACAGGAATAATGAGAATCTTAAGTTTTGCCATGATGCCATGTGAATAGCGATTGGGCCCACGCCTTGCAACCCGCTTGCCGCCTCATCGCCATCCCGCTACAGCCATTTAATGAGCCAGCATAAACCCCATTACGGAAATCTAATCGCAGCCATTGCCACAGTGGGTGCTTGTGACATTTCCTTTGGCCTGACGCTCCAACTTATCCCGCTTCTCCAGCATGAACTTGGAACGCCCGCGTGGCTTATTGGCTTGGCCGCAGCCATGGGCCCATTGGGCATTCTTTTGGCTGGCCCATTTTTGCCAGCCATGATCAAGCACTCTGGCGCTAAACCTGTGGCCTATGCTGCCATTGCAGTAATACTCGTTGGCCTTCTTGGCTTTGCTTTCACCACACATTTGGCGTTTTGGTTTCCGCTTCGTTTTGCTTTGGGTGTTGCTGCGGGCGCACTTTTTACAGTGAGCGAAACGTGGATTTTTGGCTTCACCAATGATGCCAACCGAGGCCGCATTATGGGCCTTTATACAACGGTGCTTTCAATAACTTTTGCTGTTGGCCCCCTGCTCTTGCCATTCACAGGCATTCACGGGTGGCTGCCATGGGTGATTGGCATGATCTGCGTTGCGCTTGGCGCATTGCCGCTAACTCTTGTGAATGTAGACAGTCATGTGGGTGAACGCTCACATGGATTTTTCAGCGTTTTCAAACGCGCACCCTTGTTGTTTGCCGCCATTGCCTGTGCCACTTTTTTTGACAACGTGTTCATTTCATTCTTCACTATATTTGCCACAAGCAAAGGCGTGGCCTTGCCCACCGCCAGCACCATGCTGGGCTTTGGCGTAATTGGCTGTGCGCTTTTCTTTTATCCTATGGGCTGGTTAGGCGATCATTGGTCCCGCAGCAAAGTGGTGATGTGCAACGCTGCAATAACCGTCACCAGTTGCTTCCTCTTGCTGGCATTTATCAACACCTGGGCGGCTTGGCCTCTTACAATTCTTCTCACCAGCACGGCTTTTGGTGTCTATGTGGTTAGCCTTGCCACAACAGGTGACGTGTTTAAGGGAGCCGACATCGTGGCAAGCTCTTCAGCAATTGCAGCCATGTGGGGCATAGGCGGCCTAGCTGGGCCACCCATAGCGGGAGCAGCCATTGATGCCCTTGGCATAGATGCTATGCTTTACACACTCGCCGCAATCTATACCGTTCTTTTCATTGGCCTCATCGCCAATGGTGGAAAGCTGGTTCAAAACGTATAAAGAGAAACCATGACCGACACATCCGCCCTCATCACAATCCGCGATTTTTTGCGCTATGCCATAAGCTCTTTTCGCAAAGCAGGTTTGGCCCATGGCCATGGCGCCACATCAGCAGTGGATGAGGCAGCTTTCATTATTCTCGAATCTTTGAAGCTACCTGTCGATGATATCAACCCTTGGCTTGATGCAAAATTAGTGGCCAGTGAACGCGCTGAACTCACACGCCTGATTGAAGCGCGTGTGACCACACGAAAGCCCGCTGCCTATCTGATGCAGCGCACTTACATGCATGGCGTTTCCTTCTACGTGGATGAACGCGTTATCATTCCACGTTCATTCATTGGTGAACTGATGGTGAAGGGCCTGTTTGATGAAGCGGGCCTTGGCTTTGATGTTCACCCTGATGAAGTGTCATCGGTGTTAGATCTCTGCACCGGTTCCGGCTGCCTTGCTATTCTGGCGGCCAGCACTTTTCACAATGCCAGCATTGATGCGAGTGATCTGTCTGCTGATGCGCTTGAAGTGGCCAAGATCAATTTGAAAGAACATGATCTTGAAGACCGCATCACTTTGTACCACGGCAATCTTTTTGAAAAGTTGAAGGGGCAAAGATTTGATCTGATCATTTCAAATCCACCTTATGTGGCAACCGCCGAAGTTGATGCCTTCCCGGCCGAATATGCCCATGAACCAAGACTGGCCCATGAAGGCGGCGTTGATGGATTTGATTTGGTGCGCGAGATTATTCGCCAAGCTCCTGAGCATCTCAATATGGGCGGCGGCTTGCTATGCGAAGTAGGCTTGGGCCGCGAGATTTTAGAAGCCGAATTCCCGCTCCATAATTTCTTTTGGCTCGACACTGAAGAGGCCGAAGGCGAAGTGTTTTTCCTTAAATTTTAAGACCCGATACTTGCTTAAAATTATCCCACATTGTTTTTGTCATGCGGGCCATTTGTGGCATTTGCGGGAAGCACTCCGCCTTCAAACGATCATAAGCGCCAATGCCATGATCTTTTTCCAGCATAGCAACATAACCCGGCAGCGATGACCACGTGGCCACCGTCTGCGGACTAAACTCACAGTGGAATTGCGTGCTTAACGCATGATTATCAATCGCCAATGATTGCACAGCGGCAGCTGGTGATTGCGCCAACACTTTGGCACCCTGTGGTGCCCGTTTAACTTCGGCATGGTGCCATTGCATCACCCGATTGTTGTGCTCAAGACCTTCAAAAAACGGATGCACCTTGCCATCCCCTGTCATCTCAACATCAAACACACCCACTTCGGGATAATCAGTTGTAGCAACTTCACCACCATGTGCGGCGGCCAGCAATTGATGCCCGAGGCAAACCCCAAGATAGGGCTTGGCCCTATCCCACACCCATTCTCTGATGGCGGCTTTCTCTTCCAGCAAATGTGGAAATTCACTTTCTTGCCACGTGTTTTGGGCACCCCCTAAAACAAACATCAAATCATAAGCTGCAAGTGATGGAATAGCCTCGCCTTCAAACAGGCGCACGAAATCGGGCAGAATATCGTCCTCAGCAAAGTAATCCAGAAACCGACCTGGATGATCATAATTCATATGCTGAAACACAAGGGCGCGTTTCATTTAGAGCAACTGCAAATTTATGGCTTGAGGTCCGCGCCCGCGAGAATCATCCTCAGTGGCATATGACATTCGCATCCCTTCTTCGAGATGCGGCAGGCCGGAACGCTGCACCGAAGACACATGAACGAATACATCGCGCCCGCCTTCTTCAGGTGTCACAAAGCCAAAGCCACGGTCCTTATCAAAGAACTTAACTTTTCCAATCTGACGACGATCTGAGCTTGCAACATTCATAGGCTCAGTTACTCTGGTCTCCGAGTGAAAATCAACAGTCGAAAAATCGGGGATCATGCGCGTGAAATATGTTCTAGCAATTCTACTGTTGGTGGGCCTTGGAAACAGTGCAGAAGCCAAGGTTTCACAATCCACGGCTTACAATTATTTCAAAGTTAAAGGCCAAACACCGCGCGAAATTTATAGCTCATTGTTGAAACACGCCAAGGGGCCCGGCGGCCATGATGCCTATGCCACCACAACCACACGCATCTATCAAAAAACCAGTTTCGCGGTGGGAAAGAATTGTAGTTTTAAAGATTATAGCATCATCGGAAAATTCAAAATCACCCTCCCTAAGTTGGTTGGCGCAAATGGTGCATTAGCTGCCACCAAACAGAGCTGGGCAGGTTTTGCAACCGTGTTGCAACGGCATGAAGAGCATCACCGCGATTTGTGGATGGCGTGTGTGCAGAGTTTTGAAAGCCAAGTTCGTAATATGTCAGCCAAAAACTGTAGCGCTCTAACGGTAAATTTCAAAAAACTTTGGAAAACCATGCAGAAAAACTGTGATGCTCAAAACAGCGCCTTTGACAAACAGGAAAAGCTTAACTTTCTGCGCCTCCCCTTTATTCAAATGGTGCGGCGCGGAAAATAGTTTTCAGCTTTGCAACCAAGGCCGGATCACGTTTTTCACGCGCTGTCATAATGGCCCCATTCAAAGCGCGGTTTGAACCGCCAATACATTCCACATGTTCGCGTGGAAAATCCTTCGCCAATTGCAGAACAAATTTTTTCGCCAAAGCCACATTGGAAGCCATAACGGCAACCACTTGGCTAACATCAACAGCTTCATGGTGCGGGTGCCATGCGTCAAAATCAGTCACCATGGCAACGTTGCAATAGGAAAGCTCGGCTTCACGCGAAAGCTTAGCTTCCGGCATTGCCGTCATGCCAATCACACTTGCCCCCCATGAGCGATGCAACTCCGATTCAGCGCGGGTTGAAAACTGCGGACCCTCCATCACCACCAAGGTGCCGCCACGCACATAGGGCGTTTGCGTGGCTTGCAAAGCAGCTTCCGCAGCGGATAACAAAGTGGGCGAAACTGGTTCTGCAAATGGCACATGGCCCACACAGCCCGTTCCAAAAAATGAACTTTCGCGTTTATGCGTGCGATCAATAAATTGATCGACCAACACAAATTTTCCCGGTGGCAGTTCAGCCTTCAATGACCCAACTGCCGAGAGCGAAACCAAATCAGTAACACCCATCAGTTTAAGGGCTGCTATATTAGCGCGGTAATTGATTGAACTGGGCGTAAACACATGGCCCCGGCCATGACGCGGCAGAAAAACTACGGGCAACCCATCAATGGACCCTTTCCGTAATTCATCTGAAGGTGCTCCCCAAGCTGTTTCCACCTTCACCCATTGCGCGTCATCCATCGCAATATCATAAACGCCAGAGCCACCGATTATTCCAAGAATTGATTTTGTCATGGCGCAATCAAGCCGCAACTATGGCTTTCTCGTCAAGTTTAATTTCTGTTTCAAATCGATCACGGCCATTTTTCTTGGCGCGATAAAGGCACCTATCTGCGCGGCGCAAAACCAGCGCAATGGCTTCTGTCGCAACATCTGCCACAAGACCAGCACTCAAACTCACAGGAATATCAACGCCATTATAATTGAAGGCCTGCATTCGCAGTGACGTGCCAAGCAAGGCCAAAACGAGTTGAGCTTGTTCAAGCGAAACATCTTGCAGATAAATAGCGAATTCCTCACCGCCCAATCGACCCACAAATCCGTGATTGCCAACAGCTTGTGTAAGTTGAACAGAAATATGTTTCAACGCAAAATCACCTGCTTCATGGCCGTGAGAATCGTTTATTTTTTTAAAAAAATCAGCATCTAAAATCGCAAGATAATTACCATTCTTGCGGTTCTGCTCCACCAATTGCAAGAATCGGGCACGGCTAAGCAAGCCAGTTAAGGGATCAATCTTTACCAAATTATCTAGGGTAAGAACTGTTTGATTGATCAGTTTGAAAATATGCAAAGCAAAAATTGAAAGGGGCAGTGTGATGAACAACGGAATGAGTCCAGAAATCACCAGCACAGGGAATTTGAGAACCATCGGCAAAGCTCCTAATGCAATAGACACAATGGTCAAAGGGACTGCAACTACAAGTGCAGTAATCACTGCACTATAGGTAATTACATTCGTCCATGTTGTAACTTTAATACGCATCATCATCTCCAAGATGAATTATTAGAGTAAACGAGTTTCCGAACAGACAAGCGCAAACATAAAATTTTAACAAAAAAAAGCCCGGATCACTCCGGGCTTGTTAAGTTTGTAAGTGGTTATCAGTGCGCGTCGCGCCAGATTTTCTTTTTTACAAAGAACATCAAGCCAGCAAGTATCGACAAGAAAATGAGCGTCATAAAGCCAAGTTGCTTACGCTCTTCCATTTTAGGTTCGGCCGTCCAAGCGAGGAAGGCAGAAACATCGCGCGCCATTTGGTCAACTGTTGGCTTTACGTCATCATCATATTGCACTTGGCCATCAACCAAGGGTGGCGGCATCGAAATGAAATGGCCACTCACAAAATATGGATTGTAATGCTTGCCTTCCGGCATTTCCTTTTTCATTTCTTCTGTTGGCTCTTCATAGCCAGTCAAAAGCGAATAGACATATTGCGGGCCGCCAATGCCGTTCCACAATTGATTAACCGTGCCATGCCAACCTTCGCGGGCTTTAGTGATCAAGCTAAGGTCGGGTGGTAGAGCCCCACCATTTGCGGCGGCGGCGGCTTGTTCATTTACAAATGGAGAAGGGAAACGATCAGATGCCAAGCCCGGGCGATCAAACATATTGCCTTCAGCATCAGGGCCATCTTTCACGGTAAAAGTTGCAGCCAAGGCTTTGACTTGTTCTTCCGTAAAGCCCGGTCCACCATGTTCTGCCAAATTGCGGAATGCTACGAGATTCATTGCATGGCAGCTTGAACACACTTCTTTGTAAACCTTATAGCCGCGTTGAAGCTGCGCTTTATCGAATGTGCCAAAAGGCCCTTCAAAGCTATAAGAAATTGGCTTGGCAGGTTTTGCCCCTTCATTGGCAAAAGCAGCGCCTGTGAAGGAAACCAGACCAGCAATCAGGAGGCCAGTTTTCAGGAGTGTTGTAAATTTTTTCATCATGTCTCTCCTGATCATTTATGCTTGGCCAACACATCATCTGAAATTGATGATGGCAGCGGCTTTGGGGTTTCAAGCAGACCCAGCAATGGCAAGATCACAATGAAGTGGAAGAAGTAATAGAACGAAAGGATGCGCCCCCATAAAACATATGAACCTTCAGGTGGCTTGGCACCGATAAAGCCCAAGGCAACGCACACGATTGCAAACACCCAGAAGAAGCCTTTGAAAATCGGGCGGTATGTTCCTGAGCGAACCTTTGAAGTGTCCAGCCAAGGCAAGGCCAACAAAATCAAGATTGACGAGAACATGGCAATAACACCAAGCAGCTTATCAGGCACAGCGCGCAAAATTGCGTAGAACGGCAAGTAATACCATTCTGGCTTAATATGTGCCGGTGTTACCAATGGGTTTGCCGGAACATAGTTCACAGCATCGCCCATATAGTTCGGGCTATAAAACACGAACAGGCCGTAGAATATGAAGAACACAATAATCGCAAAACCGTCCTTCATGGTGTAGTAAGGATGGAACGGAAGCGTGTCTTGTGGCCCCTTAACATTGATGCCAGTTGGATTGTTATTTCCCGGCACATGCAGTGCCCAAATGTGTAAGAACACAATGGCAGCGAGCACGAATGGCAACAGATAATGCAATGAGAAGAAGCGATTCAAAGTGGGGTTATCAACCGAGTAACCTCCCCACAACCATGTGGTCACAGTGTCGCCCACAAATGGAATGGCTGAGAACAGGTTGGTGATAACCTTAGCACCCCAGAAACTCATTTGGCCCCATGGCAGAACATAACCCATAAACGCAGTTGCCATCATAACCAGATAGATGATCACACCGATCATCCAAAGAACTTCGCGTGGAGCTTTATATGAACCATAATACATGCCACGGAACATGTGAATGTAAACGGCGATGAAGAACATCGAAGCACCATTCATATGCATGTAGCGCAGCAACCAACCATAATTCACATCACGCATAATGTGTTCAACCGAGTTGAATGCCATATCAACATGCGGGGTGTAATGCATAACGAGTACGATACCAGTGATAATTTGCACCACTAGCATGACAGCGAGAATGCCGCCAAACGTCCACCAATAATTCAAATTCTTCGGTGTTGGAAAATCAAGCGCATGGTCTTTTACAAAAGCTACAATTGGAAGACGCTCATGGAACCATTTTCCAACGGCGCTGCTCGGCTGATATTTTGAAGGTCCGCTCATGTTTGTTCTTCCTTATTAGCCGACGCGGATTTTAGTGTCGGTGAGATAGACGTAAGGTGGCACTGGCAAATTTTCTGGCGCCGGGCCAACGCGAACCCGGCCTGCCGTATCATATTGCGAACCATGGCACGGGCACAGCCAGCCACCAGTTGTCGAATTTCCAGTTACAACACCATAATTTCCTTGGTCGCCTTGCGGCACGCAACCCAAATGGGTGCACACACCAAGCATAACGAGATATTGTGATTTACCACCAACAACACGGTTATCATCGGCCGCATCCAAATTGCCCTTGGCATTGGCATTGCGCGAGGCCCCATCAATCAAATCTTCAAGCTTTACAGCTCTGGCTGCATCAATATCTGCCTTGCTACGGTGGCGGATAATCAGCGGATTGCCGCGCCACTTCACGGTTATGGCTTGGCCTTCAGCAATGGGTGACAAATCAATCTCTGTCGAAGCTAAAGCCAGCACTGAAGCATCTGGGTTCATCTGGCTGATAAACGGCCATGCGGTGAGGGCAGCCCCCACGCCAGCAACGGCCCCTGTTGCGATCATTAAAAAATCGCGCCTATTTACGTCTGCATGATCTGCTGTGGACACTGTGCCTCATCCTTCGTCTAATAAAAGGGCGTGCGGACGCGATTCTAGAACCAGCCGCCCACCCAAAGATGAGGCGTTTTTGACATTGGCGAAAGCTAAAGTCTAGCCACGGGATGTCGCAGATGCGTAAAGCTTCAAAACCAGTATAAAACAGCGGAATGATGATCGAAATAGCCCTCTACCAACCCGATATTGCCCCCAACGCCGCAACAATTGCGAGGCTATGTGCTTGTTTTGGCCTCAAACTTACAATTATCGAGCCCGCAGGCTTTGTATGGACTGATTCTTCATTCCGGCGCGCTGCAATGGATTATTTACAACACGTTGAAATTACCCGCGCAAAGAGCTGGGAGAGTTTTATCGTCGATACGGCAATGCAGCGCAAAATTTTGCTTTCAACCAAAGCCCAGCACAGCCACACAAGTTTCAAATTTCAACGTGGTGACATCTTACTGCTGGGCCGTGAAAGTGCCGGCGTTCCTGAATCAGTGCATGAGGCCGTGGAACACCGCATTATTATTCCGATGCAAAAAGGTATGAGGTCGCTGAATGTTGCAGTCTCCGCCAGCATTGTGGCTGGCGAAGCCTTGCGGCAGCTCGGCCAGTTTGGGCCAACTACTGAATAAGGCGCACGCCAGCGAGTTCTTTGCCAATGCCTTCAAATGCACTGACCAAAGCTGCGCTCGATGTTGTGTCAAAGAATTTACTTGGATCCGACGCACAATTTCGCATTAAATCTCTAATCACTGGCGATGGCTCTTCAAACAAAATTGTATAAATTTCAATTTGCTGCGCCTTTACATTTGTACACAACGTTGCAAAATTATTATCCGCTAATTTTGAATCAACCCCATCATGGCTTGGATAAAGTGGAGAGGCTGTGTTGGTGCCATCAGTCATCACCACCATAACTTTACGACCACTAATGGCTTTCAATTGTGCGGGTGTTTTGCCTTCTGTGAAGGGCTGACTTGAATCGAGTACATTCCACCCCCACAAAACTCCGCCAGCAACATAAGTGTTGCCAACTGCGACCATCGCATCAATGTTGGCATCGATGCTCATGGTGTTTGTTGTCAGTGGCACAATCGGGGTGGGGCAAACGCCACCGTCAATTGCTGGAAACTTACCACCAGATGCGCCAACATTGACATCCTTTGGGGAAGCTTGTGACCCAACGCAGCCATTCCAACTAGCAGGTTTACTTGGTCCCTTGATCCACGATGCACTTGCATTGCCAAGACCAACATTTACATATTTAGAAAACGGCACCAGGCCAAATTTCAAATCAGCATAATCTGCCTTGGACGATTCCAAAATTGAAACAAATTGTTTTGCAGCAACTTTAAGCGAAGAAAGCTTGCTGCCAGCCATTGAACCTGTGTTGTCCAGCACCAAAGCAACTTCCATGCCTTGAATGCCAAGGCCAACCGCTGAAACCGCTTTGATGTTAACAGTTTTAATTCCAGCCAATTTCATAAAGCTGGTTTTCATCTTGCCTTCAACGCTGACATAGAATGCGCCATTTGCAGTATCAATACCTTGTGTAACTTTTACGCCTTTTTCAAGAACTGCAAAAGCTTGATTGGTATTTAAATAGGTTTGCACAATTGCTTTGATATTTTTTTTGTCATTAATTTTTTTTGATGTTGCTCCAGCCAGTGCGGCTTCATCAACAGCGGCTTGCAATGTGGTATTAACATTGTGAATGCGAACCATATCAACAGCAGCACCTACGCCTAAAAGAAGTGGCACCAATGCCAAACCGAACATTGTAGCAACGTTACCGCGATTGTTTCTCAAAAAGTCGTTGACCATCACCAATGCAGTCTCCTAGTGCAGCCCCCTCGGCACTAGAAATAGCAGTGTAATCATAATTACCAGTTTAGAGATGCGGTAAATAATGCATAAAAAAAGCAGATAGATTTCTAATTATTTTGTTAGCCTCAACTGCGTCAATTGTCCGGCAATTTCACCAAATGCTGCCAGCAATGCCGCATTGTTTTGAGCATCAAAAGCCTGACTTGGCGATGACGCACAGTTTGTCAACATTTTCTTCGACGAAGTTTTTAAAACTTTAAATGCAACTGTATAAACACTGATGCCATCTGCTTTAATATTGTCGCAGAGTTCTTTGGTTTTTTGGTCGGCCGCTGCTGCGTTATTACCCCAATGATATGGGTAGTCAGCTGAACGAGTATTGTCTCCATCCGTCATCAACACCATAGCTTTAGTGCCCTTTAGTGCCGTCATTTCTGCTTTGGTTTTCACACCTGTAAATGCATCGACAGAACTTAGCAGTTCCCAACCCCAAAGCAATCCTGACGGAATATAAGTCTCAGAATTTGCAGTGAGAGAATTTATGTTTGCAACTAAGGTAGATTGGCTATCAGTCATTTCTGTGATGGCTTGTGGACCGCCAACATTTATCAGACCGGGGTATTTAGCACCTGAGCCAACAATTTTTGTATCAAGACCATTGCTGCGCGAACCCACAACACCATACCACTTGTAATCAACGAGCCCGCATTGCTGCACAGCGGCACCAGTATTCGTATCGCATACATTTTGTTGGTAAGTCACCGGAACTCCATCATTGCTACCATTTACTGTTTCCATATGGCAGTTTGAGTAAGTTGCATTGGGATAGGTAGTCCAGCATTCGTTTTTCTGTGTATCAGCTGGCACATCAACCCAAAACTTATTGCGGTTAGCCACTCCAACATTCACATAATCAGCAAATGGCACCATTCCCACCTTGATGTAAGCATCGGCAGATTTATCCTTCAGCAACTTTGCTACCAAATCATTGGCGGCAACTTTCAATGCATCTAAACGACCTTCGCTGTTCATTGAACCAGTGGTGTCCAGTGCCATCACTAACTCCAATGCCCCAGAACCAAGTTCAACTTCCGAATACCCGATAGCATCCATAGTTGGATAACCCGCAAGTGCCATAAAGGTCGTTTGAACTTTTCCACTAAGCTTGACACTAAAAATACCTGTTTTCTTATCATATCCGGATTTCTGGATTGTGACCGATTTCAAAATATCGGCTGCTTTATTGCTTCCAATAAAGTTGTTCACCACCATCGTAAGTTGGCCTTCGCTCATATTATGATTTTTGGCGCCGGCACCGGCTAATGCAGCCGCATCGGTGGCCGCCTGCAAAAGCGTGTTAGCATTGTTTGCTCGTAAAAGATCGGTGGCCGCTCCCGCGGCTAAAAGTAAGGGCACAGCTGCTAATGAAAACATTATGGCCATATTGCCGCTATTGTTTTTTAAATAACGTTTGAATTTCATTGCAGTTATCCCATTGACTGTCGTAATCACATATTTTTTTGTACACGCTAAGGTTTAAAGAGCCGTTTTCAAATATCGTAAACAAAGTCTAATAAGTTTAGTTAAAATGTCCTGATGGAACATGAGATAAATATGAAAACCAAAGCAAAACAGTGGTTTGAAGCGCTGCGCGACCAGATTGTTGGCGAACTCGAAAGTCTCGAGGCAGAATTCGCTCCAACACAACCTGCTCATAAATTTGTTATAACGCCATGGGCGCGAACGGACGATGGTGGCGGCGGTGTGATGAGTATGCTGCATGGAAATTTGTTTGAAAAAGCTGGCGTGCATTGTTCAACCGTCCACGGTGAGTTCTCGCCAGAGTTCAGAAAACAAATGCCGGGCGCAGAGGAAGACCCACGTTTTTGGGCTTCGGGAATTTCATTGATCGTCCATCCGCGCAACCCCAACATTCCGGCAGTTCACATGAACACCCGCTTTGTTGTTACAACAAAGGCATGGTTCGGGGGTGGCGCAGATTTAACCCCAGTATTGATGCGACGACGAACTCAAGACGATATCGATACCGTGGCTTTTCATGCTGCCATGAAAGTCCCATGCGATGCACACGCTGTGGCCGATTATGAGCGCTATAAAAAATGGTGCGATGATTATTTTCACTTGCCCCATAGAAATGAACCACGTGGCATTGGTGGCATATTTTTTGATAACTTGAACAGCGGCGATCAAAACTCTGATTTCGCATTTGTACGCGATGTGGGCACCGCCTTTAAAAACATCTACCCCGCAATCGTACGCGCCAATATGAACACTCCGTATACGGATGAAAATCGTCAAGAACAGCTCATTCGTCGGGGTCGCTATGTGGAGTTCAATCTGCTCTATGATCGTGGCACAATTTTCGGTTTAAAAACTGGAGGAAATGTGGAAAGCATTCTCTCCTCCCTCCCTCCAGAAGTAAGGTGGCCCTAATGGATCTGCGAAACGGCTTTGATATTTCTCGCTACATCAGAAATATTCCGGATTATCCCAAACCCGGCATCATGTTTCGTGACATCACCACACTTCTCTCAAACCAACATGCATTTCGCGCTGCGGTGGATGAACTCGCTTGGCCCTTTCTGCATGGCCAGTTTGATTATGTCGCGGGCATCGAAGCACGGGGTTTTATTCTCGGAGGCGCAGTGGCCCACACGCTGGGACGTGGCTTTATTCCCATTCGCAAAAAAGGCAAACTGCCTGCAAGAACTATCGGCCAAGATTACACGCTAGAATATGGCGTAGACACCATCGAAATCCATGCTGATGCCATTAACAAAGGCGACCGCATTTTACTGATCGACGATCTCATCGCCACAGGTGGCACAGCGGGTGCGGCCATCGATCTTATCCACAAAACCGGAGGCGAGGTCATCTCTGCTGCCTTCGTGATTGATCTTCCCGATTTAGGCGGTGCCGATAAACTGCGCGCCAAGGGCGTGAAGGTTCATACGCTTGTGGGATACCCTGGCCACTAAGTGTTAAACCTGAAATGCATCACATCACCATCGGCAACCACATATTCCTTGCCCTCTAACCTGAACTTGCCAGCGAGCTTTGATCCCGCTTCGCCCTTGCCTGCAACGTAATCAACATAGGCAATGGTTTCGGAGCGAATGAAACCCTTTTCAAAATCCGTGTGGATAACACCGGCAGCGGCAGGCGCTTTGGTGCCTTGGGTGATGGTCCATGCGCGGGCTTCTTTTGGTCCAACTGTGAAATAGGTGAACAGGCCGAGCAGCTCATATCCAGCGCGGATAACGCGGTTCAAGCCTGGCTCAACGAGGCCAACTGCATCGAGAAAATCTTGTCGGTCGGCTTGCGCCATAATAGCGATTTCGCTTTCAATCTTGGCAGAAACCACCACAGCCACATTGCCTTCCGATTTTGCAAAAGCTTTCACACGATCTGAAAAATCATTGCCCTTATCGGCAGCAGCTTCTTCCACATTGCACACATAAAGAACCGGCTTTGATGACAGCAGCCCCAAGCCCTGAAAAATCTTTTCTTCATCAGCAGTGCGTTCCGTAATACGCGCGGGCTTGCCCTCGCGCAGCAACACAAGAGCGCGCATCATCAAGTCAGCCAATTCCTTTTGCTCTTTATCACCCTGCTTGCCTTTTTTCTCGGCAGCGGGCTGGCGTTTTTCAAGTGCATCCAAATCAGCCAACATCAATTCAGTTTCAATGACTTCAATATCAGACAGCGGATCAATCTTGCCCGACACATGCGTAATATCACCATCTTCGAAGCAGCGAACAACATGCGCAATTGCATCAGTCTCACGAATGTTAGCGAGAAACTGATTGCCCAATCCTTCGCCCTTGGAAGCACCCTTCACAAGGCCAGCAATATCCACAAAGGTAAGACGCGTGGGGATAATTTGTTGGCTGTTCGCAATTGCGGCCAACACATCAAGGCGCGGGTCCGGCACACCCACATCGCCCACATTGGGCTCAATGGTGCAGAACGGATAATTCGCCGCCTGCGCCGCCGATGTTTGCGTGAGCGCGTTGAACAATGTCGATTTTCCAACATTCGGCAAACCCACAATGCCACATTTAAAACCCATGATCAGTCCTTCTTCTTTTCTCTTAACGGTGGCGGGTTCACTTTCAAATGCACATGACTTTGAAACTTGGCCTCCGCCCCTTCAATCAACATGGCCGCGTTATCAGCCACCGCGTCCAACAATGCAACCAACCATTCGCGGTCACTTTTGGCAAAATCACCCAACACATGCGGCATCACATGGCGGGCATCGCCAGGGTGGCCAATGCCGAGGCGTACGCGCTTAAATTCTGGCGTGATGTGCGATGAGATTGACCGAATGCCATTATGCCCCGCAGCTCCACCGCCCAGCTTCACGCGAATTTTACCCACAGCCAAATCCAGCTCATCATAAAACACAAACACATTATGCAGCGGGATATTGTGAAACCGCACAGCCTCGCCCACTGAGCGGCCAGACTCATTCATAAAAGTTTGTGGCTTGAGCAGCAGAACTTTTTCGCCAGCCAAAGTGCCATCACAAATCTCGCCCTGAAACTTCTTCTTCCATGGCGAAAATTTATGCGCCGCTGCAATCACATCAACCGCCATGAACCCAATGTTATGGCGATTGGAAGCATATTTCGCCCCCGGATTGCCGAGGCCAACAAACAAAAACATATGGCCTCCTTTTCATCGGCAAGTTGAGACTGCCATATAGGGGAAAGGTAAATTTCAAACAAGCCATGGACGAGGGTGAACTGTGAGCCTAACGTCACATCATACATGGTGAGATAGAAAAAAGTGAGAGCAACAGTGGAAACACAAAAACCAACACATTGGAGCTTTTGGGCCATCGGCGGCCTTGGCCTGCTGTGGAACCTGATGGGCAGCTTGAATTTTATGATGCAAATGAAGGCTGATGCCTTGGCCTCCATGCCTGAACCCTTTCACACCATCGTGGCCAACAGGCCGGGCTGGGCCACTGCCGCATTTGGGCTGGGCGTGATTGGCGGAGCGATCGGCTGCATTCTTCTTCTACTCAAGCGCAAAGAAGCCATCTATGTTTTTATGGCATCGTTGGCTGGTATTGCAGTGCATTTGCTGCCTTATATTTCAGGGGCAAATTTGCCAGTTGAATTTGGCTTTGGAGACGCGGTTTTGGTTTTTGTTTCGCCGCTAGTTGTAGCAGTTTTTTTACTTTGGTATGCTCGCAAGACTATGAAATAGTTTGGGACGAAGAAAACAATGAACTCATCATTTTGGCTAGCTGTTGCCGCCTATGTTTTTCCAAGTTTTGCACTGGGTTATTCCTGGCATCTTACAACTTTTGCGGCCAAGTATCATGAGCTCGGCCTTTACCGCCAGGATGTGATTATCCCACTGGGTCTAAGCTCAATGATCATACAGGGCATATTTTTTGCTTGGGTCTATCCTCTGCTCTTCAGTACGGCAGGTGACCAATGGCTGCTCAGCGCACTACAATTTGCAGCGATATTCGGCGTGGTCGCATGGTCGTTTCTGGTCTTGCCAGTGGCCGCTAAAAACAAAATGACTTCGGTCGGAAAATATATGGCACTGGAAACAGCTTTCACCGCCCTTCAATTCATCGTCACTGGTTTGCTGATCGCCCTTGTTTACCGCGGCGCATAAAAAACGGCAGAGATTTCTCTCCACCGTTTTGCATTCAATAATTAAAAGCTTACTTCTTCTTTGCAGCAGGGGCCTTGGCAGCAGGCGCGGCAGCACCCTTTGCAGGAGCAGCAGCTTTGGCTCCCTTAGCAGGTGCAGCAGCAGCGGCAGCAGCTTTAGGATCTGGAGCCTTCTGGTTAGAAGCAGGAACTTCGCCAGCAACTGGAGCACCTTCAGGTGCAGCTTCCTCTTTCGATTGTGCAGAGATAGCGCAAAGCGTAACGTCGTCACGAACAGCCGATGTCACACGGTCTGGCAACTTAATGCCGGACAAATGGATCGACGAGTTCACTTGCATGCCCGTAAGATCAACCGTGATGTCGTCAGGAATGAAGTCAGCTGGGCAATAGAGATTCACATAATGTGAAACGATGTTCAAAACGCCACCAGCCTTAATGCCGGGTGCTGCTTCTTGGTTCTTAAAGTGAACCGGAACATTCACCGCAATGCGCGAATCCTTGCCAAGACGCAGGAAATCCACATGAACGATACGGTCTTTAACCGGGTCAAATTGAATATCACGCGGGATCGCGCGAACGGTGGCACCATCAACATCAAGATCAACTAAGGTCGCCAAAAAGCGGCCTGTGTTTACATGTAGCTCAATTTCTTTATAGGTGAGCGAGATGATTTGGGGATCTTTTTTGTCGCCATAAACGACGCCGGGAACAAGTCCCTCACGACGTACTGAGCGAGCGGCCCCCTTACCGGCCCTGCCGCGTGCAGCGGCCTTAATATTTACGATTTTAGACATAGTATTCTCCGATTTTCATGAATGCAGGGCCTTCCTCCAGGGGTGAACGACGCCGAGCTGACGGGGCCTATAGGGGAATTGGGCGGGGAAGGCAAGATTGGGGCGGTAACGCTTGCTCTATTAAGGCAAATCAGCGAAAAGCTTCATAGTATAAGCTGCGAGGCACCATGAAAAACATTCTCATCACCGGTGGTGCAGGGTATATCGGCAGCCACACAGCAAAGGCCATAAAGAAGGCAGGCTTCACGCCCATAGTTTACGATAATCTTTCCCGTGGGCACAAAGAACTTGTGAAATTCGGCCCCTTGGTGGTGGGCGACCTGCATGACAGCGCAAAACTTCAAGAAACACTTGCGCACAATAAACCCGTGGGCTGCATTCATTTCGCTGCCTTTGCTTATGTTGGAGAATCCGTGGCGAACCCCGGCCTCTATTACCGCAACAATGTGGGGGGAAGCTTGAACCTCATCGAGAACCTGCTGGCGGGCGATGTAAACAAAATTGTATTCTCCTCCACTTGCA
>JANNBH010000079.1:0-1815 GCA_031385245.1 Hyphomicrobiales bacterium
GACTGCATCTGGCAAGCTGCGCGCAGGGGCTGCTGGCAAACGCCACGGCATGATCAAGCGCTCGAACAAAACCATTCGCAACCAACGCGGCACAATGATTCTCGCTTCAGGTGATGCAAACCTGTTGCGCGTTCACATGCCATACGCACGCTAAGGGAGGGATTTCATGTCTCGTACCAAAGGCGGCGTTGTTGCCCGCAAATCTCACAAAAAAGTTCTCAAAGCTGCGAAAGGCTATTTCAGCCGCCGCAAGAACGTTTTCCGCGTTGCTGTTCAGGCCGTGGAAAAAGCTGGTCAATATGCTTACCGTGATCGCCGCACCAAGAAGCGCAACTTCCGCGCCTTGTGGATTCAGCGCATCAACGCAGCAACCCGTGAACTTGGGCTGACTTATGGCCGATTTATTTATGGCCTGGACAAGGCCGGGATCGAAGTGGACCGCAAGGTTCTCGCCGATCTTGCTGTGCATGATGCAGCGTCTTTCGCTGTTCTGGTTGAAAAAGCCAAGGCTGCTCAGGCAGCGGCTTAATTAAGTACAGTCTTTCGGACTCTTGACCGGGCACATTAAGCGTTTAGACGCTAGGTGTCCGGTCTTTTCATTTTCAAGGTAGCCATGTCTTTAGAACAAGAAATTCTCGATTCAATTTCAGGCGCTTCGGATGAAGCTTCAGTAGAAGCCATTCGCGTTTCGGCTTTGGGCAAAAAGGGTTCGATTTCGGAGCAGATGTCGGGCCTTGGAAAAATGGCACCCGATGAGCGCAAGGCAGCAGGTGCGGCTTTAAATGTTCTCAAGGATAAAGTGTCTGAGGCTTTGGCAGCCCGCAAAGCAGTTTTGGGTGAAGCGGCTTTAGAAGCACGGCTGCTCACTGAAAAAATTGACGTGACGCTTCCCATTCGCCCGCAAAATTCTGGCACCATCCATCCGGTTTCCCAAGTGTGGGAAGAGGTGGTGCAGATTTTTGGCGATCTTGGATTCAGCGTGGCTGAAGGCCCGCATATTGAAGATGATTTTCATAATTTTGATGCGCTCAATATGCCGCCTGATCATCCGGCCCGCCAAGAGCATGACACATTCTATTTCAACGAAAAGCCCGATGGAAGCCGCATGGTTTTGCGCACCCACACCAGCCCCGTGCAAATTCGCACCATGCTGTCGAGCAAGCCGCCTATTCGCATCATTGCCCCGGGCCGCACGTTCCGTTCTGACTCAGACATGACGCACACGCCGATGTTCAATCAAGTAGAAGCCTTGGTGATTGACGAGAAGACTCATCTCGGAAACCTCAAATGGATTCTGGAAGAATTCTGCAAAGCGTTTTTCGAGATCGATAATGTGAACATGCGCTTCCGCGCCAGCCATTTTCCGTTCACCGAACCATCGATGGAAGTTGATATTCAATACAGCCGTGAAGGTGGCGTATTGAAGCTAGGCACAGGCGATAAGTGGATGGAGATTTTAGGCTCCGGCATGGTGCACCCTAATGTGATCCGCGCTGGCGGCCTAGACCCCGACAAATACCAAGGCTTCGCTTTCGGCATGGGCATCGACAGAATAGCCATGTTGAAATACGGGATACCCGATTTGCGCGCGTTTTTTGAAAGCGATTTGCGCTGGCTCAGGCATTATGGATTTCGCAGCCTCCAAGTTCCAACACTAGCAGGGGGGTTGTCCTAATGTCCTCGCCCGCAAAAACCTCCCTAGTTCCGTCATCCCGACGAAAGTAGGGACCCAGCGTAGCCACCCGCCCCAAGTTTGAAACAATTTACCCCAACCAAAACAGGGTGCCCCCATTAGTAGGGATTTAGTGGTGAATT
>JANNBH010000093.1:0-20662 GCA_031385245.1 Hyphomicrobiales bacterium
GAGGGAGAAGGTGGCGTGAAACGCCGGATGAGGGGCTGCTGGCAGTTGGGCTCATATCCACCAACCCCTCATCCGTCTCGCGCAAGAAAGAGGCGCGATCCACCTTCTCCCTCAAGGGGAGAAGGGAGGTTTGATTGCATAAGTCAATATAAAATGTTGAAGCTCTAACGACTTCGTGCCAATCTAGCAGGGGAAGTCGGCACATATAGAGAACTTTGGAACCGACTCCACTAGGGCGCGCCAGTTAATGGTCCGTACATTTGGAGAGAGAGTTTGCTACGAGGCGGCTCTCTCTTCTCTCACTAACAAGACCACATCTAAACTATTAGTTTGACCTTTGCACCGTCTGGCACAATGCAATCCACAGATCCTATGTTCTTAGTATGTTCTGTATTTATTCATTGACTTGCAGATAAGTTAAAATAGTTTTCCAAATTTTTGAGGAACTATTAAGGCTTCCCAGCCTGATCCAACACAGCCCGAATCTGTGGTAGCAAATCTGCGTTGCCGGCAATATAGCCGCCGCTGAATAGCGGGTTCGCTTCACCCTTCAGTCCCTGCACAAAGCCGCCTGCCTCACGGATAAACAAAACCCCCGCGGCCATGTCCCAGGCTTTTAGGCCGTTGCACCAAGCGCCATCTATGCGGCCCATGGCGATGTAAGCCATGTCCATCGCGGTTGAACCCATGGCGCGGATGCCGGAGGTTTTCACCTGCATCAAATCCATTTCGGCGCGGTGAGCAGCGTGATCGCCTTTGCCGCGCCCGGGCAGGCAGGTGCAGACCAACGAGTCAATCAAATCGCGCCGTCCGGCCACGCGCATGCGCTTGTTGTTCACGAACGCACCTGTGCCTTTTTCGGCATGGAAAAGTTCGTCGGTGATGGGATTGTAAGTTACGCCTGCAACGATCTCGCCTTTGCGCTCCAGCGCAATGGTGATTGCAAAGAAGGGCAGTGCGTGCATGAAATTGAAGGTGCCATCGATCGGGTCAATGATAAAGCGATGATCAGCATCTGTGCCTTTGTGCTCAGCTTCTTCTTCGCCGAGAATGCTATAGGTTGGCCTCGCGGCGAGCAGTTCTTGGCGCAGCACAGATTCGGCGCGCTTATCAGAATTGGTTACAAAATCGCCGGGGCCTTTGACTGAAATTTGCAAATTGGTCACTTCACCAAAATCGCGCTGCACGCCACGGGCGGCTTTGCGAACGGCGGCGATCATTACAGTCATAATAGGCGTGGTCACGGGCAGGTTCCTTGTTCTAGCGAGTGCAGCGCTTAGCAAGGAAATAAGCGAAAGGGTAGGGGCAGCTTTGAAAAAGGCTACCCCCTATCGGCAGGTTGGTCGTTAACGATATAAAATGTCCGATTTAGCTAAGCTGACCTTGGCGCGTGCTTTATCTCTTGGGTCTGAGACTAAACCTGAAAGACCGAGAGCTAAAACGAGCATTCTCAAACCACGTGGCTTTGCCAATGGTGCGAACGGTTTAAGTTTCTTGCCATCTTCATTTGGATAAAGGCGCAGATATTCAGCGAAGTTCTCAAATTTTTCGCGGTTTGCGGCATCAGTTCGCAAAGTTTCAGCTGGTTGGCCTTCCGCTATGATCGCATCATGGGTTTCAAGTGCCACATGATAATAGCAAAGTTTCGATGTATCATCTATGGCCACTATTTTTATGGTTTCGCCATTGATCAAATCTTCTGCCGAGACGAGAACATTTTCCATAAAGAGCTTGTGTTTCTGTGAAACGAAAAGATCGTGCTTGGGCAATCCGCTGCCCAATGCACCCGCCATTATTTTTACAGGTAAAACTGAGCGCTGCCATTGACGATTAGATTTTTTGTAGCTCATGCGGCCAATCCATTTGACCGGACGGACATGGCCTTCAACAGTAATCAGCAAATCGCCAATAGCAAGGTCTTCAATCTTACGCTCGCCAACTACGGTTGAAATGTGAGTTCCTTCAAGATAGCAGATTGGTGGTGCGGTCATACACATGCTCCTTCAAGATTAATCGTTACCCCTGATTGGGAAATGCTATCACAGTTTCATCATCCGCGCCAGAGTATCGGAAATTGGGTGAAGTCTTGCGCCGCATTTGACGATGACATAGACAAGATTACTTACTCTCAACAGTGAGGAACGCTAATGCGGGTTCCAAAGATACTAGCGACAGTGACGAGAGTTTCGAAAGCAGCACTCTTGGCCGCGCTTGGCATCACCGCCAAAATGCCACCCGGCTTTTTGAATCCTTTTGAAAGAGGTATGTTCCGCGATCAACTTTTCATACTCAAACGTGCCGTACTATATGGTCCAATTTTCAAGGTGTTTTGGTCGAAACAACTCATGATTTGCATTGTGAGCAATGAAATTGGGCGGCGTTTTTTGAAAATCCATCAAGAAGATTTGCAAGGCGTTTCAATTGATCTCAGCAGGTTATTTCAACCAGGGATTATCAGAAATATGGAGGGGCAAAGCCATCATAATTGCAAACAGCATCTTGTAAGAATATTCAATTCTGAAATTATTGAAAATCACGAAAGTGAGCTTTCGCATTTCATTGCGTCGCAGCTTCAAGCTTTCTCATCGGGTCAGGATTTGAAAGCCATGCTGCGGCAGGTTGTTACGGGATGCATGATCACGTTGTTTTTTGGCACTGGTCGAATGTCGGAAAGTTTTGACAAGCTGGTTGCGAATTACGAGAAATTCGGCCCCACTGATCTGGTTTGGAAATTGGGGATTGAACAAACAGAAGCATTTGAAGAACTGCGCGTACAAGCGGCATTACTAGCGAGTACCAGTGGCGGGTCTTCTGCAGACGAAAAAGGCAGGGGGTATTTACAGGAAGCGTTTAAACTTGGGTATATGACGGAAGCTGTGCTAGGCAATCTTATTTACGCTGTTGAGATGGGGCGGCATGATGTTGCGGGACTTTTGCGGTGGGTGTTAAAATATTTAGGTGAGAATCAAAATATTATCAAAGACATTCGCCGAGAACTCGATAAGGGCAATGAAGGTTCGGCTAAATCGCTCATCAAAACTGTTGTTTTTGAAACTCTGCGGCTTGACCAAAGTGCTGCACTGATTCGAAAGACGACGAACGAAATTATATTCGACGGACTGAGAATCCCTGCGCATTCCTATATTCGCATTTGCCTATGGGAAGCTCATAAGGACGCTGATCACTTTGCTGACCCGTTTGAATTCAGGCCGTCACGATTTTTGAATGGTTTACACGGGCCAGACATGTTTGCGCCCTTTGGTCTTGATATTCACCGTTGCCTTGGCCCGGATATTATCATGGGCATCGCTTCGGCATTTATTGCCGAGCTGATCGCAAATTACGATTTAAAAACGATTGCAGATGGTCCACCCGTATTGACTCAAACAATTTGGGAAGTCTCGCCCCAATTCTCGATCAAACTTTCGGGCAGAAACGCGATCGACTAACTCGCCATCGCCTTGGCCAAGTTTTCCAATCTTCCCGCCGCCATTTCCAGCTGGGTGGTTAAATTCGTTTCGATGGTCTTCAATTGGCCTTGCGCCAGATTGCGGCTTTCGCGCAGGCCGTTCACTTGATCTTCCAAGGCTTCAATTTTTTTGATGGCTTCGCTGAGGCGATCAGCCACCATCAACCCGCTCATCACCAGCAAGCGAATATCGCCGATGGAGCCAACACTTGATTTAATGCGGGCAACTTCGGTGTCGAGCAAAGTGGCCAGTTCACGCAAATGGCCTTCTTCGCCATCGGGGCATTGCATGGTGTAGGGGCGGTCGGCTACGGTTACGACTACGTTGGCCATATTATGCTCCGCTATTAGAATGGAGAACGGAGCGGATGCGGCCTACGGCAGTATCAATTTTTCCCGCTGCTTGCTTGCTGGTATCAACCAGTTCAGCGGCTTTCACGCGCACTTGGTCGAGCTCTTTATTGAGGCGCAGCTGATCGCGCTGCATGACCACTGCTTCGCCTGCCAAGGTTTTCAACCGGCGGGTTTCTTCAATGTTGCGCTTGCTTGCCAGTTCGAACTTGCCCAAGGCCTGCTCAAAGCGTGCGAATGCCGCATCAAGTTTATTAGTGTCTGTCATCGTCGCCCTATGCCACAACCCAATACGCCAGTAGCAAATATCCTTTTAGCATAACTCTTTGCTTCGGAAAGCTTAATCTTTGCATCCGCCAAACCACATAAGTTCCCTAATAAGCCTTACATTGACAGCGCCGCATCTGGTGTTATCAGGAAGGTTATTCAACATTACTTTCAGAAAAGCAGGACCAGACATGACTGATGTTTCCCCTCGCATTATGGCTAACGCAATTCGCGCTCTTTCAATGGATGCTGTGCAGAAAGCCAATAACGGCCATCCCGGCCTGCCCATGGGGGCGGCAGACGTTGCCACAGCGCTGTTTAAAGATGTTTTGAAATTTGATGCTTCAGCGCCGCATTGGCCTGACCGTGACCGGTTCATTCTGTCGGCGGGCCATGGTTCGATGTTGCTTTATTCATTGCTGCATCTGACTGGTTATAAAGACATGACCATTGAGCAGATCAAAAATTTCCGCGAATATGGTTCGATCACTGCGGGCCACCCGGAATATGGCCATGCCA
Source organism: Hyphomicrobiales bacterium (assembly GCA_031385245.1). Taxonomy (GTDB): domain Bacteria; phylum Pseudomonadota; class Alphaproteobacteria; order Rhizobiales; family Aestuariivirgaceae; genus Aestuariivirga. Next base: position 4,607 of record JANNBH010000093.1, read on the forward strand.
CGGGCATTGAAACCACAACAGGTCCACTGGGCCAAGGCATTGCCAATGCGGTGGGCTTTGCCATTGCTGAACGCCATTTGAATGCGCGCTTTGGTGATGATCTGGTCAATCATAAAACTTATGTTCTGGCGGGTGATGGTTGCTTGATGGAAGGCATTTCGCAAGAGGCCTTATCGCTGGCGGCGCATTTGTGTTTGAAAAATCTGATTGTGATGTGGGATGATAATGGCATCACTATTGATGGCAAGGTGGGCTTGGCTGATTCAACCGATCAACTACAACGGTTTGCGGCTTCAGGCTGGAACGTGGTGCGCGTCGATGGCCATGATCACAATGCTATTTATCAAGCTTTGAATACCGCCCAACACGCTGATCGCCCTTCGATGATTGCGTGCCGGACGATTATTGGTTTTGGTGCCACCAACAAGCAAGGCACCAAGGGCATTCATGGTTCACCATTGGGCGCTGATGAAGTTGCAGTTGCGCGTAAAGTGCTGGATTGGGATTCAGCACCTTTTGTGATTCCAAAAGATATTGCTTCTGCTTGGAAAGCAGTGGGTTCCAAAGGTAAATCAGCGCGTGAAGCGTGGGAAGCTCGTCTCGCAGCTTCACCACACAAGGCTGAATTTAACCGCGTGATGAAAGGTGAGTTGCCAAAGAATTTTGATGCAACGATTGCAGCTTACAAAAAGGCGCTTGCCGCCAAGCCGCCAGAAGTGGCCACGCGCAATTCATCGCAAGATGCTTTGAATGTGATCAACCCGGTGGTGGTTGAAGCCATTGGTGGCTCGGCAGATTTGACTGGTTCTAACAACACCAACTCCAAGGACATGAAAGTTCTGGACGCCGCAAACTATGGTGAGCGCTATATTCATTATGGCATTCGTGAACATGGCATGGCTGCTGCCATGAACGGCATGGCGTTGCATGGCGGCGTTATTCCTTATGGTGGCACGTTTTTCTGCTTCACGGATTATTGCCGCCCGTCCATTCGCTTGGCGGCTCTCATGGGCATTAGGTCCATTTTTGTAATGACGCATGACTCGATTGGTTTGGGCGCCGATGGCCCCACCCATCAACCGATTGAACATCTGGCTTCGCTGCGTGTTATGCCAAATCTTTTGGTGTTGCGCCCGTGTGATGCGGTTGAAACCGCTGAATGCTGGCAGATAGCGCTTGAGTCGATGAAGACGCCATCGATCTTGGTGCTCACGCGCCAGAAAGTGAAAGCTTCGCGCCAAGGTTACTCGGCAAAGAATCTCTGTGCGTTAGGTGCCTATGAAATTGCGCCTTCCGCCAAAAAAGCCAAGGCAGTTATTTTTGCCACAGGCTCGGAAGTTGAAATCGCCATCGCCGCAAAAGCCACTCTCGATAAGAAGGGCACACCAACCCGCGTGGTTTCAGTGCCTTCGATGGAATTGTTTGAGCGCCAAAGCAAAGCTTACAAGGCATCCGTCATGGGCACTGAAAAAATCCGCATCGCCGTTGAAGCAGGCGTTCGCACCACATGGGATCGCTTCATCGGCGTGGATGGCCACTTCATCGGCATGACCGGCTTTGGCGCAAGTGCGCCTGCCGAAGTGTTGTATGAGAAGTTCGGCATTACGGCCAAGGCTGTGGTGAAGGCCGCTGGGAAGTGACTTCGGAATTTGCACCGATTTGCACTATGTTAATGCAATCAACGCTTAACATTGCGTGGAAGTTATTGTTCTAAGGAGTGTTTGTGCGTTAGCCAGAGAAGAGGCGTTTTCAGGAGAAACCTGTTGCGCCGTCATTGCGCTCAACTTGTGCGCGGCATCATTGAAGTAGTTGAATGCCATAGCAGAATTAAGAAAATGGATCTGACCATTCTGATCGCTTACGCCCGCTGAATTGGTATAAACTTTATAAACCTTATCCAATCCTCCCGCAGAATCGAGAAAGCGGGAAGCTCGCATAGGGCGCGGCGCATACTGAGCATTGGGCTGGTGACTTAGGGTGAACAGAATGTTGCCAATTTGACTCTGGGTTGGGTCATCTTGTCCAAAAACCACAGACTTGACGTAACTAAGCGCCAATACACCACTGCATTGCGCACAACTTTCAAGGGTGGTATAAACGATACATTCACGAAACATACGGAAATAGGATTGTTTCGAACCTATATCACTAGGTGGGTTTCTGGAGTTCAACTTGGCCGTGGCCATACGCATGGCGCGCACTTCCGCATGCTCAAAACTGCTGTTGCTCGCTAAAGAAGTGTTTACTCCCCAGCCAATTATATTCCCTTCAAAATCTACTACCAATGCGCCAATATTGTGGCCACGATCAAAACAGTAATCATCGGCGGGGCGGTCCTTGTCAAATATCCCCGCCATAAATTTCATTTTGCTCGATAAAGACCAAGTCTTATTCACCAGTCCGAATGCGCAGAGCATGAAAATCTCGTGCCGCTGTTTCTCCGCAGGAGAAAGGGTTATCTGCGGCTCAACACCATCAGCACATATAGTTTTAGCTTCTGCTCTTCCACCCCCCTGCGCAATCAACACAGCGCTAGGAAGGATTGAATCCAAGAACATCCGACGTTTCATCCGTTCCTCAATCAATAAGCTAGTTTTCAATGTTAGAATAGGCAAGCTGGCCGCTCAACACAATAGTACAGTTTTCACTTTCAAATTTTAGTCTCCTGATGTACGCCCCTCATACAACAGCAAACTTTACCTTGATGAGCAATTCGACGGCGGCTTCTTGAGCACTTTTCCCTCCCCCTTGTGGGGAGGGTTAGGGTGGGGGTCGCTCCGCACTTTGCATTTTGATAGTGAAAACTTTAACACCGAACGACCCCCACCAAGGCGATTTGCTTGCAAATCGCGTAGACCCTCCCCACAAGGGGGAGGGGGAAGAAAAATAGGAAAATAAGATGCCCGCTTTTAGAACTCTTGATGATGTAGATGTCTCCGACAAACGTGTTGTTATTCGCCTCGATCTCAACGTGCCGATTGCTGATGGTGTGGTTACTGATACGACGCGCATAGACCGCGTGGTGCCGACACTGAAGGAACTTCTCGCCAAGGGTGCCGCTGTAATCATCCTCGCGCATTTTGATCGGCCTAAGGGCAAGGTTGTGCCTGAAATGTCTCTGAAGCCAGTGGCTTCGGCTTTGGAAAAAGCACTGGGTCATTCAGTGCATTTCCATTTCACCGATTGGCAATCAGCGCCTCATATCCACGCCAAGGCTGGTGATGTGATCCTTATGGAAAACACGCGCTATCATGGTGGTGAAGAAAAGAATGATGCGGGCTTTGCCAAAATGCTGGCGGGGCTGGGCGATATTTTTGTGAATGATGCTTTTTCGGCAGCGCATCGGGCACATTCATCGACTGAAGGCATTGCCCATTTGATTCCTGCTTATGCTGGTCGTGCGATGGAAGCGGAACTTAAAGCATTGCAAGCGGCACTCGAAAAGCCAGAGCGTCCACTGGTTGCTGTGGTGGGTGGGGCTAAGGTTTCGACCAAGTTGGATTTGCTGGGCAATCTCACCGGCATTGCCAACACCATCGTAATCGGTGGTGGCATGGCCAACACGTTTTTGGCGGCGCAGGGTGTTGATGTGGGTAAATCGCTATGTGAAAAAGATTTGATCCCGACGGCCATTGAAATTATGGCACGCGCCAAAGCCAAGAATTGCACCTTGCTGTTGCCAACGGATGCTGTTGTCTCAAAAGAGTTTAAAGCGGGGGCTGCAAACCGTGTTGTATCGGTCAATGACATTGCGGCTGATGAAATGATGCTTGATGTGGGGCCAGCTTCGATTGCGGAAGTGAACAAAGCTTTTGATGCTGCAAAAACTGTGGTTTGGAATGGACCTTTTGGTGCGTTCGAAATTCAACCTTTTGACAAAGCCACAGTAGCCACGGCGCAACATGCGGCAGCCCTCACCAAGGCTGGCAAATTGGTGACGGTGGCTGGTGGTGGTGACACTGTTTCGGCGCTCAATCATGCAGGTGTTGCTGATGACTTTACTTACATCTCCACAGCGGGTGGCGCGTTTCTCGAATGGCTTGAAGGCAAGGAATTGCCGGGCGTTGCCGCACTTACGGTGAAGTGATGCAGTTTTATCTTGTTGCTCCTCCTGCGCTTGCTGCGGTTGATATTATTGCCTGCGCTGCGGCTGCATGTGCTGCTGGCGATTGTGCTTGCATCATCGTTCCAGAATCCGTGAAGCAAGAAGATGTGGCTGCCCTTCAAGAATTGGGCCTTGCGGTGTTCTTGCAAGATGTAGAGCCACGCATTGTGAGCCGTCTTCGCGCAGATGGACTTCACATCAACACAATAGAACATGCCATTGTTGATCTTCGCATGTCATTGCCGCGTGATGCGATGGTTGGCGTTGGCTGTGGCGTGTCGCGCCACGCTGCCATGGAAGCTTCAGAGCAGGGGGCGGATTATGTGGCCTTCACCCAGAAGAAACAAATAGGTGGTGAGCCTTTGATTAAATGGTGGAATGACATTGCTGAAGTGCCATCAGTGCCATTTGATGCGGTGAGCTTGGCCGAGCTTGACATATTATTGCCGCAGAAGCCTGACTTTATCCGCCCACCAGATGAAATGTGGGAGAGTGCTGCCAATGCAAAGCGAATTATTTCAGAATTTGCTGCTCGGATGAAGTGATGAAGAAGCTTTTGCTTTTTATCATGCTGGCTTTTGTGCAAACCGTATACGCACAAGAGCAAAGCCCGGCCACTTTTGATGAAGCCATGGCTTTGTTTGAAGATGGAAAATATGCCGATGCAAAAGCTTTGGCCGATGAATTTGCGATCAAAGATGATCCGCGCGCCATGGTGATGTTGGCGACAATTTTTCAAAAAGGTTTGGGTGTTGAGCCCGATCCCAAGCAGGCCCAAGTTTGGTTTTCCAAGGCAGCCGATAAGGGCAATGTTGAAGCCCAATTTTCATTAGGCATGATACTGCTTGATGGCTCGTTGGGGGAGCCAAATTTGGAAGAAGGTGCGCCGTGGTTGGAAAAAGCAGCTGTGTCTGGAAATTTTCAAGCGCAGTATAATTTAGCGCTGTTTTACAGCGGCATTTATAATAATCCGCCAGCGTGGAAAGATGCGGCCCTTTGGTTTCAAAAATCGGCTGACCTAGGCTTTGCTGATGCACAATATAATTTAGCTCTGTTCTATATGGATGGTCGCGGTGTTGATAAAAACATGGTGACGGCGGCCACTTGGTTTTCCAAAGCAGCCGTGCAAGGTATGCCAGATGCAGCGCTTGAATATGGCGTGTTGGTGTTTCGCGGTGAAGGCGTTCAGAAGGATGAGAAGTTGGGGGCAAAATGGCTTTTGATTGCTGCAAATCACGGCAACCCAGTTGCCATGAACCGCATGTCAAAACTCTATGCCACAGGGCACGGCGTTGAGGTTGATGCTGTTGAGGCGGCCAAGTGGAATATATTGGCAAAGGCGGGTGGGCGCGCTGACTCCACGCTTGATGAGGCGATGGCAAAAATGCCCGCTGATTTGTTAAGACAAGCCCAAGAAAAAGCCTCCGCTTTTAAACCCATGACGGCCTCTCATCTCAAAAACTGACGTTTCAAAAGAATTTGTAAACCACGATTTTTGAATCTTGGTAATTGCTAAGCCCCTTTACTCAAAATCAAGTTGCATGGGCTAGACCCTCTGTTGAGTTTGGCTTGCCATGCTTATAGGCACCTGGGGGCGCTGAAAGTTATTTGTGATGTTGAATGAACCCGGAACAAAAACTGAGGATATGAAACCTCTGATTTTGAATCATTCTCTTTTGAGTGAGATATTTAGCAGCCCCTCCAGTGGATTGTTGTTGCTCGATCAGGGATTCAACATTCTCTGCATCGGTGAAGGCCTTTGCAGACTGCTGAATTATCAAGCAAGCGAATTGATGGGCAAAAGCATTCAATACATTGTGGCCTCAGAAGATTGGGATATGGCATTGTTTAAGCTGCAAGGCACTGCAGCATCGCCTCAAACTATGTCATCAAGTGAGCGGCAATTTGTGCAAAAGGATGGTTCGTCTGTTTGGGTCATTATGTCGGTTTCGAGTTTGACTAAACCTGCCGAAAAGGGTGAGCCAGAATTTGTGTTACAGGTGGCCTCAATTGGCAAACAGAAACTCGCTGAACAATTGGCCGATGATGCCACAACCCGGTGGGATTTTGCCCTTAATAGCGCTGGCCAAGGTGTGTGGGATTGCCATGTTAAAAGTGATACCTGGACATATTCTCAAACATGGAAGCAAATGCGTGGCATTGGGGCTGCAGAAGAGCTTAACTTAGATGACGAACATTGGCTCAAAGAAATTCACCCAGACGACCAGGATCTAGTGTTAGAAAAAATGGCCGAACGTCATTTAGCAACACTTGATGAAGTTTCATATGAATATAGACAACTGCACCGCAATGGCTATTGGATGTGGATATTAGCACGCGGACGCGTTGTTGAGCGCGATGAAGATGGTTTTCCGTTGCGTATTATTGGAACTGATACGGACGTAACTAAAATTCGCAAGCGTGAATTTGAGCATGCTGCTGTTTCGCATCGTCTGGAATTGGCGCTCTCCACTTCGCAAGTTGGCATTTGGAGGTATGATATTGGCGCAGCTGAAACCTATTGGGATAATCGCTGCTGTGAAATGTTTGGCCTTGAACATCACACAGGTTGCATACCGCAGGGCACATGGGAAAAATTGGTGCATCCCGATGACTTAGTACAATCGACAGACATCTGCATCAACGGCATTGCCAAGCGTGAAAACTACGCACTCGACTACCGCATTATCCAAGACACAGGCGCGGTAAAATATATTCGGTGCCGTGCTACTTTTCCAACGGAAGCTGAGGAAATAGATTCCGTTACTGGCGTTATGTGGGATGTGACCGAAGATGTAGAAAGAGCTGAAGAGTTCCGTTCGGCAAAAATGCTCGCTGAGAAACGAAGCAAAGATCTCGAAGTTGCACGCAGCCATTTGGAACATGCGTCTCTCCATGACTCTCTGACAGGTTTGCCAAATCGTCGACATCTCGACAACATGCTTACGAAGTTTCAGTCGGGCAGCAAACAGGGCGAGAGCCTTACACTTCTCCATATTGATCTTGATCGTTTTAAGCAGATTAACGACACCAAGGGTCATGCTGCTGGGGATGCCGTTTTGGTGCAAACTGCAATGCTGTTACGCACACAATTTAGAAACAGTGATTTGGTAGCGCGTATTGGCGGTGATGAGTTTGTTGTTTTGCTATCGCCAGCACCTGATCGGCGTATTTTGCAAAATATGGTTGACCGGGTTATTCAAATTTCTGTTCAACCGATTGAGTGGCAAGGCCATGAGTGCCGCTGCGGCGTGAGCATTGGAATTGCAGAATCGGCAGGCGATATTGATCCACGCCAGCTGTTGATCAACGCCGATATTGCATTATACCGCGCCAAGCGATCAGGGCGAAATTGTGCTGTTCATTTTACGGGAAGTCTGCAGGCCGAAGTCATTGCCAATAAACAATGTGCTGATGATTTGCTCAATGGCCTTGAGCGCAAAGAATTCGTGCCTTTTTATCAGCCCATTTTCAATGCAAAAACCCGCGATGTTGCTGGTGTTGAAGCATTGGTGCGGTGGAACCACCCAAGACGGGGAATGCTGGGACCAGATTCATTTTTAAATGTAGCCTCTGAACTCAATACGATGAATGCAATCGATCGCACGATTTTAGAACAGGTTTTGATAGATCTAAAAGAGTGGGATAGACTAGGCCTAATAATTCCAAAAGCTTCCGTGAATGTTTCAGCACGCAGATTGGGCAATGAAGCTTTAATAGAAAGTTTGCGTTCACTCGATATTCAGCCTGGCCGCGTATCATTTGAGTTACTTGAGTCTATTTTCCTTGATGATGCCGATGATCTCAATACAGAAAACATTATGGCACTCAAAGATCTTGGCATTGGCATAGATATTGATGATTTTGGCACTGGCCATGCTTCAATTGTCAGTCTGTTGCGCCTTAATCCAAACCGCATGAAAATTGATCGTCAGCTCACTCTTAATATCGTTGAGAGTGAGTCACAACGCCGGTTGGTGCAGTCGCTGATTGAAATTGGCAAATCGCAGAACATTGAAGTGTGTGCTGAAGGTGTTGAAACGGCAGCACATGCAGATATTCTTACGCGATTAGGGTGCGATTATTTGCAAGGCTACCACTTTACCAGACCTCTGCCATTTGAAAGCGTGGAGCCATTTGTACGTGGCGCAGAGTGGCGCAAACTACCAAACGCGAGCGAAATTGATCCCGTGACAGGGAAAACGCTGAAGCGCTTCATGTCGAAGATTGGATTCGGTAAGACCTACTAAGCTTTGCGGCGGAAGAAGCTTGGCAATTTGCTTTCGCCGGCTTGGGCCAATTTTTTGGCTATAATTGCGGCATTTTCCAATTGACCTTTTTCAAGGGCAGCACTGGTGGCGCCGCTCATTTCGGTTAAGGTTGCAATTGAAGCGAAGAGTCGTCCTGTGGGGGCAGTGTCGGCCAATGATTTAACCTTTCTTAATGCGTTAGCGCCTGAGGCACCAAAGCTCTCGCCGTCAAACGAGAAAGTTTCTACCGAAGCCATTTTGAAATTCATGCTACTCACTCCACAAACACACTTAATGCGCTTAGAATTGAACGCTTATCGTTAAAAGTGGGTTAAAGACTGACGCTTGTGTGGTGGCATTGTGGCTGGCTATAAGGCTCGCTTTAAATCAGTTTCAAACTTTGAATGGGCTACCAGTGACACAGAACGGCCATGCAGTTTTCGCCATTAAAAATTTGGGCGAACTTGAGGAAGCAGGACTAATTTCAGCTGATAGCGCAAGTGATCTTGTTGAAGTTGTTGAGAATTTTAACATGCGGATAACGCCGCATGTGCAAGGTCTTGTTATCGCACATGATGTGAACGACCCGATTTACGCACAATATGTGCCGAGTATTTTGGAATTGGTTGAAACGCCGGGTGAGATGGCCGATCCCATTGGCGATGCCGCGCATGAAAAAGTGAAAGGCGTTACGCATCGCTATCCGGACCGGGTGTTGCTTAAGCCCACCCACACTTGCCAGGTTTATTGCCGCTTCTGCTTTCGCCGCGAAAAAGTGGGGCAGGCTAATGGGGCGCTTGACGCTGGGGAAATGGAAGTGGCCCTCGGTTACATCCGTAATCATCCCGAAATTTGGGAAGTGATTTTATCGGGGGGCGATCCGCTTGTTTTATCAGATCGGCGCTTGGGGTTTCTGATGGATGAGCTTTCTAAGATTCAACATGTGCAAGTTATTAGAATTCACACACGTTCACCAGTTGCTGACCCAGCGAGGATTGGGGAAGGTTTGATCGCAGCCCTTAAAGTGCGGCCAGCGGTTTATGTTGTAGTGCATGTAAATCACGCAACTGAATTATCTGATGAGGTGAAACTGGGATTTGCCAAACTGGTGAGTGCCGGCATTCCGCTTCTGTCGCAAAGTGTTTTACTTAAAGGGGTCAACAACTCGGTTGAAACTTTGGGCGCGTTATTCAGGACTCTGGTGGCGCTGCGGGTGAAGCCTTATTATTTGCATCACCTCGACAAAGCTAAAGGCACAGAACATTTTCGCTGTTCAATTGCGGAAGGGCAAAAGTTGATGCGTGGTTTGCGCGGCCAGCTTTCTGGGCTGTGCTTGCCCACCTATATGTTGGATATTCCGGGTGGGTTTGGAAAAGTTCCAATTGGGCCTGCATATTTGCAAGGAGATGGCAGCACTTATCAGATTATGGATTTTAGAAATGAAACCCACGATTATTTGGACAGTGCGGCTGAAGGCTAAGTTTTCAGCGCTTGTGCGTGCAGCTGCAACTTGGCTATATGGCTGCAATAATTTTTGCCTACGGAGTTTTCATGGCTGGCCATTCACAATATAAAAACATTATGTTCCGCAAGGGCAAGCAAGATAAGCTGCGGTCTAAGATATTCTCAAAATTAGCGCGTGAAATCACTGTTGCCGCTAAGGCTGGTGTGCCTGATCCTGCGGCCAATGCGCGGCTGCGTTTGGCCATTCAAAACGCGCGCGCTGAAAACTTGCCGAAAGATAATATCGAACGTGCCATCAAAAAAGCTTCCGGCACTGACGAAAGCAACTTTGATAATGTGCGTTATGAAGGCTATGGCCCAGGCGGCGTTGCTATCATTGTTGAGGCCCTCACCGATAACCGCAACCGCACCGCTTCCAACGTGCGCTCATCCTTCACTAAGATGGGCGGGCATTTGGGCGAAACCAATTCAGTGTCTTTCATGTTTGCCCATGTGGGTGAAGTGACTTATCCGCTTGCCAAGGCAACGGCAGACGCGATGATGGATGCGGCAATTGAAGCGGGAGCTGATGACGCCACGTGCGATGAAGCATTGCATTCCATCATCTGTTCATTTGAAGGTTTGAATGATGTGGCCGCTGCTATGGCTGCAAAATTTGGCGAAGCGCAAAGTGTTAAGATGATTTGGAAGCCCAATGTGATGGCTCCGGTTGATTTGGAAAAAGCTGAAACGTTGATCAAGCTTGTTGAGTTGCTTGACGAGGATGATGACGTGCAAGTGATATTCAGCAATGTAGATATTCCTGATGATATTATGGCCAAGCTCTATCCAGAAGAATGAGTGCTGTTCGCATCATCGGCATAGACCCTGGCCTTCGGCACACCGGCTGGGGCATTATTGAGGTGGAAGGCTCGAAGCTTTCTTATGTGGCTGATGGGGCCGTGCATTCAGTCAACGAAGATGATTTGGCGGTGCGGCTTTTGCAAATCCACCAACAGATTTTAATGGTGCTGGATGAATTCAAACCTGATGAAGCGGCGATTGAAGAAACCTTTGTCAACAATGACGCGCGCGCGACATTGAAGTTGGGGCAGGCGCGTGGCGTGGTGATGCTGGCGCCAGTCTTACGCAAAATTGGTGTTTCGGAATATGCGCCTAATGTGATTAAGAAAACCGTGGTGGGCAATGGCCATGCTGAGAAAGACCAAGTGAAGCACATGGTCAAAATTCTACTGCCTCGGGCCGAATTAAAAACAGCGGATTCCGTGGATGCACTGGCCATCGCCATCTGCCACGCCCAGCATCGCGGCAGCCGGAAGCTGCAAGAGATTTTGAATCGTTCTTGACTTGTTCTAACGCTCTCTTTACCAGTAACTGATAAGGACAGGCCATGATTGGAAAACTTAAAGGGCGAATTGATTCTGTCGGCGCTGATTGGCTGATGATTGATGTGGGCGGCGTGGTTTATTTTGCCTCCTGCTCTGGCCGCACATTATCCGCACTGCCGCTCGTTGGAGAGTTTGCGGAAGTTTATACTGAGATGTTGGTTTCGCAGGACAACATTCGGCTTGTTGGATTTTCAGGCACACTAGAAAAAGAATGGTTCCGGCTTTTGCAAACTGTGCAGGGCGTGGGTGCGCGGGTGGCGCTGGCGATTTTATCGGTACTGTCGCCTTCTGAACTCGCCTCAGCCATTGCGTTGCAAGACAAGGCGATGATCGGACGGGCCAATGGTGTGGGCAAGAAACTGGCTGAACGCATTGTGTTGGAATTGAAAGACAAGGTGCCAGCCTTTTCAGGTGCTGATGTGGGCTTGGGGCAAGTGGCGGCGGAGCTTTCTGCGGCGCGGCCTACGGCAGCAACGGATGCGGTTTCAGCATTGGTGAATTTGGGTTATGGCCAAAGCCAAGCTGCACAAGCGGTGAGTGCAGCGATCAGGAAGGGCGGCGATGATTTGCCGACGGAGAAGTTGATCAGGGCCGCGCTGAAAGAGTTGGCATTGGGATGACGAGGCCTGTACTCGATAGTTTGACAAAACCTGAAGACGCACTCGACACGCATCTGCGGCCGCAGCGGCTTTCGGAATTTGTGGGGCAGTCGAAGAACAAGCTCAACCTTTCGGTTTTCATTGAAGCGGCGAAATCTCGTAATGAGGCTTTGGATCATGTGCTGTTTGCCGGGCCGCCGGGGCTTGGCAAGACCACGCTGGCGCAGATTATGGCGCGCGAAATGGGCGTTAATTTTAGGGCCACATCTGGTCCGGTGATTGCTAAGGCTGGTGATCTCGCGGCATTGCTTACTAATCTTGAGGACCGTGACGTGTTGTTCATTGATGAAATTCATCGCCTGTCTCCCATCGTAGAAGAAGTGCTTTATCCGGCGATGGAAGATTTTCAGCTGGATTTGATTATCGGTGAAGGGCCAGCGGCCAGATCAGTGCGGATTGATTTGGCGCGCTTCACCTTGATCGGCGCCACCACGCGCACGGGGCTTCTGACCACGCCCCTGCGCGATCGGTTTGGCATTCCGGTGCGGTTGGATTTTTACAATGAAGAAGAGCTGCTGCAAATTGTGCATCGAGGCTCGCGCATACTGAATATGCCGATCACCGAAGATGGTGCGCGTGAAATTGCCAAGCGTTCACGCGGCACACCGCGCATTGCGGGTAGGCTTCTCCGCCGTGTGCGCGATTTTGCTTCGGTGGATGGTGTGGCAACAGTTGATGCTAAGGCGGCTGACAAGGCATTGCGGGCCATGGATGTGGACCATGCTGGGCTGGATGCGCTGGATCATCGTTATCTCAAATGTATTGCGGTCAATTTCGGTGGTGGGCCAGTGGGCATTGATACGATTGCGGCTTCACTCTCTGAGGGCCGCGATGCGATTGAGGATGTGGTGGAGCCTTATTTGCTGCAACTCGGATTTTTAAACCGCACCCCGCGTGGGCGCTTGCTCACTCACCATGCCTTTAAGCATTTGGGTTTGGCGGTGCCGCAACGCGATGAGATTACGCAGGGCACTTTCGATGTCTAAATTTCAGGTGCGCGTTTACTACGAAGACACCGATTTTTCTGGCTATGTATATCACGCAAATTATTTGAAATACTGCGAAAGGGCGCGCTCAGGATATTTGCGAGACGTGGGCGTAGACCAGAATGCCATGTTCGCTGAGGGCAACGCTTTTGTTGTGCGTAAAATGGAGTGCGAGTTTCTGCGACCTGCGAAATTTGATGATGTGCTTGACGTGGAAACGTCACTTAACGAAATGGGTGGTGCGCGGTTTGAATTGGCGCAGACCGTGAAGCGCGGGGAAGAACTGGTGTTCAGCGCTAAAGTGTTGGTGGCGATAATTAGCAAAGATGGAAGGCCGCAGAGGATTCCAGAAAGCTTGAAGTTGCTACTTACACAATAGTTGTCATCCCCGCATTTATTTCGGGGACCCATGGTGGCTGCAGATCGTGTTGCATGGGTTGCCGGAACAAGTCCGGCAATGACAATAATGGGGTAGAAGCAATAACAAATTTCGCTAACGATCCCTTAACCATATCCGATTCAACACCATCCCAACGCTGGGCTATAAGGGTTCCGGCGCTGTGGTGATTCGTACTTAGCCTTGAATTGCCGTAGTTTTGACAGATTTTGGCTGTGTAGGAGGCTGGCTTCCTGGGGGAAGTTGGGCGGCTTATGGGCCTTTAGGGACTTTTATATTTATGGATCCGATTGCAGTTGCACCCGTTGTGGGTGGTGGGCCACAGATTTCGCTGTGGCATTTGTTGTTTCAAGCAAGCTGGCCAGTGTTTCTGGTGATGATTGGTTTGGCGCTTGCATCTGTTTGGTGCTGGGCGATTATTTTTGAAAAATTTTATGCCGTGCGTAAAATGAATGCGGCCAATGATCGATTTGAATCGACCTTCTGGTCGGGTCAATCATTGGAAGACCTTTACAATATGATGTCTAACCGCGCCACCTCTGGCCTCTCCGCCATTTTCATTGCAGCTATGGCCGAATGGAAGCGCAGCCAAGGTTCAGCCATGCGCGCTGGTTTTGCTGGCGTGCAAAAGCGCATTGAAAAAGTGATGGATGTAGCCATTCAAAAAGAAATGGGCGGGCTGGAATCGCGCCTGTTGTTTTTGGCCACGGTGGGTTCGGCTGGTCCGTTCGTGGGGCTGTTTGGAACCGTGTGGGGGATTATGACGGCGTTCCAAGGCATTGCCAATTCGCAGAACACCAATTTGGCCGTTGTGGCGCCGGGCATTGCAGAAGCTTTGTTTGCCACCGCCATTGGCCTTGTTGCCGCCATACCAGCGACAATTTTTTATAACATGTATTCTGCCGATGCCGGAAAAATTGGGATGCGGCTGGAGAATTTCGCGGATGAATTCTCAGCCATCATTTCCCGTCAGTTGGATGAGCGCGTTTAAACATGGGTGCAGGTGGTGCCAGAGCAGGCGGATATCAACGGCGCAATTCCAGACGTAGGTCTAACCACGGCACGATGAGCGATATTAACGTGACACCTTTGGTGGATGTTATGTTGGTGCTGCTCATTGTGTTTATGGTCGCTGCACCTTTGATGACAACGGGGGTTCCGATAGAACTTCCAAAAACTGAAGCCAAGCCACTGCCCACGCCATCAGAGCCATTGACAATTTCGGTTCAGGCTGACCGCAAAGTGTTTATCGATAAAACCGAAATTCCATTGGCTGAACTTGCGGCAAAACTGCAGGCGCTGGCCAAGAATGGCAATGAAGAGCAATTGATGGTGCGTGGCGATACCGCAGTGCCCTATGGCGCTATTATGGAAGTGATGGGTGTTCTAAACTCTGCGGGCTTTACCAAAATTAGTTTGGTCACCTCGCCAGCAGAAAAGGTGGTCCCAGCAAACTGATGCGAAAACCAGTTGTCATTTCAGTTGGGTTTCATGCCGCCATATTGCTGGCCACACTGGTGGTTTTGCCAGCGCCGAAACCATTTGAAGTGAAGCCAGTTGAAGCTGTGCAGGTTGATATTAGCCAGATTACGGATAAGACTCAGAAAGTGGCAACGGCCACTGAGGCTGCACCAAAAATTGAAAAGCCAGCGCCCAAAGAAACCAAGATTATTAAAGATGTGCCGCCTGCGCCCAAGGTTGCGGATGAGGTGAACACAGCCACCAAAGAGCCAACACCGCCACCAGAGCCCGAATTTAAAAAACCTGAGCCGCCAAAACCAAAGCCGCCGAAACCTGAAGAGCCAAAGCCGCTTGATCCAGCGGCGCTTACTGATCTTTTGAAAACAACCGAAGAGCCGCCGCCAGAGAAAAAGCCAGAGCCAAAGCCCAAGGAAACGAAAGTTGCTGAGCCCAAGAAGCCGGAAAAGAAAAAGCCGGAATTGAAGCTTGATGATATTTCGGCTTTTTTGGATAAGAAAAAAGGCGAGAAAACTGCACCGCAAAAACCGACTGAAGAAACTGGTTCACCTCAGCTTGCTGAGGCTGACGCGCAAGGCAATGATCAGGTTGTAACGGCCACATTGATCAATGCGCTCACCAGCAAAGTGAAGGGCTGTTTCAACGTGCCACCTGCGGCGCGCGATGCGGATATTTCGGTGCGGATACATTTTTTGTTGAATACGGATGGTTCGGTGAATGGCCAGCCCGAGGTTGCCAGCATGAACTCGGACCCGATTTTTGACGCCACAGCGCGGGCTGCAGTTTCCGCTATTCTTGAATGCCAGAATTATGACCTTCCGCCAGATCAATATGAACTCTGGAAAGACAATACATTAGACTTTAATCCAAACTTGTTGTTTGGCACTTGATGGGACTTAAAATGGGTAAACTGATTTTTATATTTTTAACGCTGGTTGGATTGGCTGCTCCCTCCGCTTGGGCTTTGGAAGGCACCGTGTCTGGCGGACAAATTGACCCGCTGCCGATTGCCATTGCGCCATTTATTTCAGGTGAGGGTGCCGGTGAAGTTTCGGCTGAAATTGCTGGCGTGATTGCCAATGATTTGGCGCGCTCAGGATATTTTAAACCATTGCCACCTGAATCCTTCATTGAACAGATTGGAAGTTTTGAAGCCGCACCGCAGTTTGCAAGTTGGAAGCAAGTGCAGGCTAAGGATTTGGTGGTTGGCCAAGTTGTGATGCAGGGCGGCAAGATGCAAGTTGCCTTCAAACTCTATGATGTGAACACCGGCCAATTGGTAACTGGCACAAGCTTTACGGCCACGCCAAAAGTTGCACGGCGTATTG